>NZ_JBQSYJ010000006.1:0-198019 GCF_052379185.1 Corynebacterium sp. AOP12-C2-36
AAGGGGACGCCGTTGCGGCTGAGATTCAAGGTACACCATCACGTTGCGAGTACGCAACCCGGCGGTTAACAGCCGATGAAGTGTGCACCTCGTGCCAGCACCACCCGGACTGTTTCCCGGTGTCTCGCTGACTCGCATTAATCTACACACATGCCGATGGCCCCACAACTTCGCTGGTCAGCGGGTTGCGGGGCCATTTCTCCTTCCGTGGAAGGGATGTTCTAGCCGACGTGCACGCCGGCGAAGCGCTTCTTGCCCTTCCTCAGCACGAGCCAGTCACCGGCCAGGAGGTCCTCCGAACCCGGTGCCCACTCCGGGTCGGAGACGCGCACGTTGTTCACGTAGGCACCACCTTCACCGATCGTCCGGCGAGCAGCACCCTTCGACTTCTCCAGTCCGGTGGCGACCAACAGGTCCACGACCCCGGTCCCCGGTGCGACCTCGGCGACCTCGGTCTCCGACAGTGCACCTCCCAGGGTCTGCTCGTCGAGCTCGGCGAGTTCTGCCTTACCGAAGAGTGCCTCCGCAGCCTTCTCGACCTTCGCCACCGCCTCGTCACCGTGGACCAGGGACGTCATCTCACGGGCGAGCACCCGCTGGGCCTCCCGCTTGAACGGTCGCTCAGCCACCTCCTGCGCCAACCGGTCCAGCTCGACCTGGTCGAGGAAGGTGAACCAACGCAGGTAACGGATCACGTCGGCGTCCGCCGCGTTCAGGAAGTACTGGTACCAGCTGTACGGGCTGGTCATCTCCGGGTCGAGCCAGAGCTTGCCGCCACCGGTGGACTTACCGAACTTGCGTCCCTCCGAGTCCGTGACCAGTGGGACGGTGAGGCCGTGGACGGTCTCCCCGTCCAGCCGACGGTTCAGGTCGACACCCGAGACGATGTTGCCCCACTGATCGGATCCACCGATCTGCAGCCGGCAGTCGTGCGCGCGACGCAGCTCCACGAAGTCGTTGGCCTGCAGCAGCATGTAGGAGAACTCGGTGTAGCTCATCCCGTCCGACTCAAGGCGACGCTTCACCGTGTCCCTGGCGAGCATCGTGTTCAGGCCGAAGTTCTTCCCCAGGTCACGCAGGAAGTCGATGGCCGTCATCTTCTCGGTCCACTCGATGTTGTTCGCCGGGATCGCGGCGTTGTCCCCCTCGAAGGAGACGAACCGTGCGAGCTGCTTCTTGATCCGCTCGACGTTCGCTGCGACCTCGTCGACCGAGAGCATGGTGCGCTCCCCGACGTCGCGCGGGTCTCCGATCATGCCGGTGGCACCGCCGGCCATGACGATCGGCGTGTGCCCGGCACGCTGCAGACGCGCCAGCATCAGCAGCGGCACCAGGTGCCCGGCGTGCAGCGACGGGCCCGTCGGGTCGAAGCCGACGTAGGCGGTGGTCGGGGTGTCGAGCTCCTCGTGGAGGGCGTCGAGGTCGGTGGACTGTGCGACGAGGCCCCGCCACTGCAGTTCGTCGAGGATGTTGGTGTTGTCGGTCATTCCTGTGGTTCCTTCTGTACTTCCCGTGATGGAGTTAGATACCGGTCAGCGGCCAGCTGACGGCTTCGTCGGCGAGCAGGACGGGGATGCCGTCCTGCACCGGATAGGCCACGCTCAGCCGTGGGTTGACCAGATAGTCACCGTGGACCTCCAGGGACTGCTTGTCCTGGGGGCACACGAGGATCTCGAGAAGTCGGGAATCGATCATGCGCTCAGTCTATCCGCATTCGCGGCCCCCGTCCGCACAGGGTGGTGAACAGGCTGACCCACTGCGTGGCGTCCAGCTCCTTGGGCAGTGCAGCGTCCGGCACACCCGCTTCACGCAGTGCGTCCTGCACGTCCCGCACGCCACGGCCGCGGATGCCGCCGGGCCCGCGTCGCCGCGACGCGTGGACCAGGATCTGCCTGATCCCGTGGCCCTTCCCGGTGAAGACCCCATGAACGAAGGCACGGTAGCGTGCACGGTCCCGGACGTCGAGGAGAGGCTCGCGCCGTCGACTCATCACCAGCACTCCCCCGTCCACCGTCGGACGCGGACGGAAGTGCCCGGCGGGCACCCGTCCGTGGAGGTCGAAGGTGATCCACGGCCACCACTGCGCCGTCATCATCGTCGCGCCACCGACACCGGCGCGTCGCCGTGCGACCTCCCACTGGGTGATCACCACCGCATCGGTCCACCCCGGAGCATGCAGGACCCGTCGCAGCATCGCCGTGGTCAGGTGGAACGGCAGGTTGCCCACGATGCGGTACGGCGAGTCGGGCAGGAGGAACTCGAGGAAGTCCTGCTCGACGATGTGGACGGCCGGGTCCAGTCTCTGCTCCAGCCACCGGACGTTGTCCGGGTCGATCTCGACGACGGTCAGCGACCCGCCGCCTCCGCCGCGCAGGACCCGGTCCTGGAGCGGGAACGTCAGCGCACCGTGACCGGGACCGATCTCGACGGTGTCGCCTCTGTCATCTCTGTCAACTCTGTCATCGCCGTCATCTCGGTGGACGAGTCCGACGACCTTCCTGATCGTCGCGTCGTTGACGAGGTAGTTCTGGCCGTTCTCGTGACGACCGTTGTTGGGCCTGTAGGTAGGCAAGGAAATGCACACTCCGCGGAAAAGCTGTCCCGACGGGTCCTGGTGTGGACCTGCGTCCGGGACGTGTTCCGGGCGCGCCGAAAGCGCCGCCCGGCTGGACTGGCTGAGCGGCGGGTGCGCCTGTTGGCGTTGTCTACTTCCCCCGGGTGACGCGCGACGACGCGCGTTACCGTGTGCACCCACCGACGACTCCGGCGGACCGGAGCCGTGCGGCGGTGTAGTTGACGGCGTACATGGTGTTCATGACACCGGACGCTATCAGCGCAGCGGTGTCCCCGTCCACACCCGCGCGTCGGCGACCGCGTCCTCGACGCGTCCGAGCTGCTCTGCGACCCGCACGCCGGCGGTGCCGCCGCGGGTCGAGCGCGATGCCACCGCACCGTCGACGGTGAGGACCTCGCGGACCTCCGGGGTGAGCCCCGGGTGCACGCCGGACAGCTCGTCGTCGGTGAGGTCGACCAGGTCCACTCCCCTGCTCTCGGCGATGCGCACGCACTGACCGGACGCCTCGTGGGCGTCGCGGAAGGGAACACCCTGGCGGACCATCCACTCGGCGAGGTCGGTGGCCAGGGTGAACCCGGCGGGAGCGAGCTCGCGCAGACGCTGCGGGTGGAAGGTCAGCGTGCCGACCAGCCCGGCCATCGCCGGCAGCAGCAGCCGCAGCTGCGCCACCGAGTCGACGATGGGCTCCTTGTCCTCCTGCAGGTCACGGTTGTAGGCCAACGGCAGTGCCTTGAGCGTGGCCAGCAGGCCGGTGTGGTTGCCGATGAGCCGGCCGGTCTTGCCACGCATCAGCTCGGCGACGTCCGGGTTCTTCTTCTGCGGCATGATCGACGAACCGGTCGACCACTCGTCCGCGAGGGTCACGTAGCCGAATTCGGGGGTCGACCAGGCGATGATCTCCTCGGCCAGACGCGACAGGTCCACGGCGACCTGCGCCAGCACGAAGGAGGTCTCCGAGGCGAAGTCGCGCGAACTCGTCGCGTCGATCGAGTTGTCGCCGGCGGAGTCGAAACCGAGGTCCGCGGCAATCGCCTCCGGGTCCAGCGCCAGCGAGGAACCCGCCAGCGCGCCGGAGCCGTACGGGGACACGGCCAGACGCCTGTCCAGGTCACGGAACCGGGCGACATCGCGCAGCAACGGCTGCGCGTGCGCCAGCAGCTGGTGTCCCAGCAGCACCGGCTGTGCCGCCTGGAAGTGCGTCTTGCCCGGCATCACCACGTCCGGGTTCTCCTGGGACTGCGCGACCAGGGCGTCGACCACGTCGAGCACCCCGTCGGTGGTCTCACGCACCGCGTCGCGCACCCACATGCGGAACAACGTGGCGACCTGGTCGTTACGGGAACGACCCGCACGCAACCGACCGCCGACCTCCGGGCCGACCCGGTCGATCAGCCCGCGCTCCATCGCGCCGTGGACGTCCTCGTCGCCGGCGTCCGGACCGAAGGCGCCGGACGCGACGTCCTCACCCAGGCGGGTGAGCCCGTCGAGCATCGTGGCCAGGTCCTCGTCGGAGAGCAGCCCGGCCCGGTGCAGCACCTTGGCGTGCGCCGTGGAGGCCAGCACGTCGTAGGGGGCCAGCACCCAGTCGAAGTGCGTCGACTTGCTCAACGCGGCCATCGCCTCGGTGGGTCCGCCGGCGAACCGGCCGCCCCACAGTGCGCCCTCGTTGGTGCCGTGCTTCTCGATCGGCTTCTCGGTCGGCTTGTCGGTCATGTGTCCTTACTTCCCGCCGCGGTCGCGCTTGTTGGCGATCTTGGAGGACAGGCCGTGCAGCTCCACGAAGCCCTTCGACATGGTCTGGTCGAAGGTGTCGCCGGTGTCGTAGGTCGCCAGGTTGAAGTCGTAGAGCGAGGAGTCGGAGCGACGCCCGTTGACCACGATCGAACCGTTGTGCAGGACCAGGCGGATGTCGCCGGTCACGTGCTCCTGGGTGGACTCGACGAAGGCGTCCAGGGAACGCTTCAGCGGGGAGAACCAGAGTCCGTCGTAGACCTGGTTGGACCACTCGGCGTCGATGCCGCGCTTGTAGCGGGCCAGCTCGCGCTCGATGGTCACGTCCTCCAGCGCCTCGTGGGCACGGATCAGGGTCAGGGCACCCGGGGCCTCGTAGACCTCGCGGGACTTGATGCCGATCAGGCGGTCCTCGACCATGTCGAGACGGCCCACGCCCTGCGCACCGGCACGACGGTTGAGCTCCTCGATCGCCTGCAGCACGGTGACCTCACGGCCGTCGATCGCCACGGGCTTGCCGGACTTGAAGGAGATGATGACCTCGTCGGGGGCCTGTCCCAGGGACGGCTCCTCGGTGTAGGCGTAGAGGTCCTTCGTCGGCGGGTTCCACAGGTCCTCCAGGAACCCGGTCTCCACGGCACGGCCCCACACGTTCTGGTCGATGGAGAACGGCGAGGACGCCGACTGCTCGATCGGGACGTTGTTCTCCTCGGCGAAGGCGATCGCCTTGTCGCGGGTCCAGGCGAAGTCGCGGGCCGGGGCGATGATCTTCAGGGACGGGTCGGTGTCCATGAAACCGACCTCGAAGCGGACCTGGTCGTTGCCCTTGCCGGTGCAACCGTGGGCCACGTGGGTGCCGCCGTGCTGCTGCGCCGCCTCGACGAGGTGCTTGACGATCAGCGGGCGGGAGATCGCCGAGACCATCGGGTACTGCTTCATGTACATCGCGTTCGCCTTGATGGTCGGGAGGCAGTACTCCTCGGCGAACTCGTCACGGGCGTCGACGACGATGGACTCGACCGCACCGGCGCCGATGGCGCGCTGGCGGACGGACTCCATGTCCTCGCCGCCCTGGCCGAGGTCGATGGAGACGGCGACGACGTCGCCGCCGGTCATCTGCTTGAGGTAGGGGATGGCGACGGTGGTGTCGAGGCCACCGGAGTAAGCGAGTACGACGCGGTCAGTCATGTTGTTCGTCGGTCCTTTCGGATGAGGGTTGCGTTGGGTCAAGTCTATCTGGTGCGTGGTCGTCCACGGCCGGTGGGGACAGAACCGCCGGGGCCGGCGACACCGAGATCTCGTGGAGGTGCTTTGCCAGGGCACGCCCGTCGACGGGGTCCCTCGCCAGCACGAAGACGGTGTCGTCACCGGCGATGGTGGCCACCACCTCCGGCAGCTCCGAGCGGTCGATCACGCTGGCGAGGTACTGCGCCGCGCCCGGCGGGGTGCGCAGCACCGCGGTGTTGCCGGAGTGGTCGGTGCCCACCAGGAGTTCCACGAGGATGCGGCGCAGGCGTGCCGGGCCGTCGGCGGGGATCTCCCCGTCCGGCGAGCCGAGGCTGTAGACCGACTGCCCCTCGGAGCGCACCTTGCGCGCCCCGAGGTCCACCAGGTCGCGGGACAGCGTGGCCTGGGTGATGTCGACCCCTTCGTCGGCGAGCAGGTCCAGCAGCTGGCGTTGGCTCGTCACACGACGGCCCTCGACCAGGCGCGAGATCAGTCCCTGCCGGGCCGAGCGGGTCAGCGGCCCCGTGTTGTTCGGTCCGTTCGGGTTGTTCAGCGCAGCAGCCATTCCAGCAGCGCCTTCTGTGCGTGGAGCCGGTTCTCCGCCTCATCGAAGACGATCGACTGCGGACCGTCGATCACCTCGGCGGCCACCTCGTAGCCGCGGTAGGCGGGCAGGCAGTGCATGAACACCGCGTCCTTGTCGGCGGTCGCCATCATCTCGGCGGTAACCTGGAAGGGCTCCAGCGCCTCGGTGTCGCGGTCGGCGTCCATGCCCATGGACACCCAGGTGTCCGTGATGACCACGTCCGCACCGGTCACGTCCGGTCGGTCGGTCACCGTCAGCGTGGCACCGGTCTCGTCGGCACGGGCCTGCGCGCGGTCGACGAAACGCTGTTCGGGCTGGAAGCCCTGCGGAGCGGCGATGGTGATGTCCACCCCGGCGGTGGCGAAACCGAGCATGTAGGAGTTGGCCATGTTGTTGGCCCCGTCGCCGAGGTAGACGGCCTTGAGCCCCTTGAGCTCCCCCTTGTGCTGACGGATGGTCAGCAGGTCGGCGAGGATCTGGCAGGGATGGAAGTCGTCGCACAGCGCGTTGATGATCGGCACGGTGGCGGTCTCCGCCATGTCGTGCAGGTTCTGGTGCGCGCCGGTACGCCACACCACGGCGTCCACGAAGCGGGAGAGCACCGCGCCGGTGTCCTGGTAGGACTCCTTCTTGCCCATCTGGGACTTGCCGGAGTCCACCACGACGGGGTGTCCGCCGAGCTGGTTGATGCCCACGTCGAAGGAGAAACGGGTGCGGGTCGAGGTCTTGTCGAACAGCACGGCCACGGACTTGTTACGCAGGCTCGTGCGGTAGGGGTCCTGGACCATCTCCATACCCAGGTCGAGGATCTCGGCCTGTTCGGCGACGGTCACCGCGTCGTCGGCGAGGAAGTGACGGGTCATGACAGCAGCTCCTTGATGGTGGTGAGGGATTCACGGAGGTCGGTCTCCGTGACGGTCAACGGGGGGACGAGACGCAGGACGTCCGGCGCCGGCTGGTTGACCAGCAGTCCGGCGGCCAGTGCCTGACCGACGAGCCCGGGGTGGGCCTCGGTGAGCACCACGCCGAGCATCAGGCCGCGTCCGCGGATGTGCGAGACGGTGTCCAGCGGCTCCAGTTCGGCGCGGACCAGCTTCTCCATCTCGACGACGTGCTCGAGAAGGTTCTCGGAACGGATCGTGTCGACCACGGCGTTGCCGGCGGCGCAGGCCACGGGGTTGCCGCCGAAGGTCGAACCGTGCTGGCCCTTGGCCAGCAGCTGGGCGGCGGGGGTCGCGGCGACGCAGGCGCCGATGGGCAGGCCGCCGCCGAGCCCCTTGGCCAGGGTGACGACGTCCGGCAGGACGTCCTCGACCTGGTAGCCGAACCACTGTCCGGTGCGTCCCATCCCGGCCTGGACCTCGTCCACGACCATGAGGATCCCGTACTCGTCGCACAGGGCGCGGACGTCACGCAGGAAACCCTCGGGTGCAGGCACCACGCCGGTCTCCCCCTGGATCGACTCCAGGAAGATCGCCGCGGTGTCAGACACCAGGCCGTCCTGCTCGACGAGGGAACGCAGCGCGTCGATGTCCCCGTAGGGGTAGAACTCCACGCCGCCGGGCAGCGGTTCGAAGGGTGCCCGCTTGTCCGGCTGGCCGGTGAGCGCGAGTGCACCCATGGTACGGCCGTGGAACCCGTGTTCGGCGGCCAGCACGCGGCCACGTCCGGTGAGCCGGGCGATCTTGAACGCCGCCTCGTTGGCCTCGGCGCCGGAGTTGGAGAAGAACACCTGGGCGTCCGGGGCGATGAGGCCCTGAAGGGCGGTGGCCAGCGCGATGGCCTGCGGGTGTGCGTGGATGTTCGAGGTATGCCCCAGCGTGGCGATCTGGTCGCTCACGGCCTGCACGATCGCCGGGTGGGCGTGGCCCAGGGCGTTGACCGCGATGCCGGCGAGCAGGTCGATGTACTCCCGGCCGTCGGCGTCGGTGACCCGCGCGCCGGAGCCGGAGACCAGTTCGATCTCCGGGGTGCCGTAGGTGGGCATCACCGCGGACTCCCAGGCTGACTTCCAGCCGGACTTCCAGTTCTTCGTGTCGTTCTCAGGCATGGGGCGACTCCCAGTCGTCACGGGCGATCATCGTGCCGATGCCGCCCTCGGTCATGAGCTCGAGGATCACGGAGTGGCGCTCACGTCCGTCGATCACGTGTGCCGCGGAGACCCCGGTGCGCACGGCGGACAGGCAGGCCTCCATCTTCGGGATCATGCCGGAGTCCAGGTCCGGCAGGATCTTCTCGAGCTGGTCCGGGGCGATCCTGGACACCAGGGAACTCTTGTCCGGCCAGTCGGTGTACAGGCCCTCCACGTTGGTGAGCACCACGAGGCGCTCCGCGCCGACGGCGGCGGCCAGCGCGCCGGCCGCGGTGTCGGCGTTGATGTTGTGGACCAGCCCGTCCTCGTCGGGGGCGAAGGGGGCGACGACGGGGATGCGTCCGGCGTCGATGAGGTCCATCAGCACCTCGGCGTTGACGTGGGAGATGTCGCCGACCCGGCCCAGGTCGACCTCGACCCCGTCCACCGTGGCGGTGCGCTTGACGGCGGTGAACAGGCCGGCGTCCTCCCCCGAGGTGCCCACGGCGAAGGGGCCGTGCTGGTTGATGAGGTTCACCAGTTCGCGTCCGACCTTGCCGAAGAGCACCATGCGCACGTACTCCATGGTCTCCGGGGTCGTCACCCGGAACCCGCCGACGAACTCGCCGGGCAGGTCGACCTTCTCCAGCATCTCGGTGATCTGGGGGCCGCCGCCGTGGACCACGATCGGGTGGGCGCCGACCGAGCGCAGGAAGGCCATGTCGGCGGCGAAGGCCTGTTTGAGTTCCTCGTCGATCATGGCGTTGCCGCCGTACTTCACCACCACGATCTTGTCGCGGTAGTGCAGCAGCCAGGGCAGTGCCTCGGCGAGCACGTTCGCCCGGGTCGCCGGGTCGAGGTCGGTGGCGCCGCGGTAGACGACCTTCTCGGGGTCAGGTTCGGTCATGGTGTTTCCCTCGTCGTCTAGGAGCTGTAGGCGGAGTTGATGTGGACGTAGTCGTGGGAGAGGTCCGTGGTCCAGACCGTGGCCTTGCCTTCTCCCCCGGTGCCGAGGTCGACGAGGACGTCGATGTCCTCGCCGGAGAGGTCCACGTCCCGGGCCCCGGGGGCGCCGGTGGAGTCCACGCAGACGGGGTGGCCGTTGAAGCTGACCGAGATACCGTCGGGGTCCATGGCCACCGGCGCCATGCCCACGGCGGCGAGGGTGCGTCCCCAGTTCGGGTCGGAGCCGAACATGGCGCACTTGAAGAGGCTGTCGCGCCCGAGGACGCGGGCGGCGGTCTTCGCCTCGGCGTCGGAGTCGGTGCCGGTGACGGTGATCGCCACCCGCTTGGTCACGCCCTCGGCGTCGGCCTGGAGCTGGCGCGCCAGGTCGAGGCACACGGCGTGCACGGCGGCGCGGAACTCCACGTCGTCGGGGGTCACGCCGGAAGCGCCGTTGGCCATGAGGATCACCGTGTCGTTGGTGGAGGTGGAACCGTCGATGTCGACGCAGTCGAAGGTGACCTCGCTGGACGCCTTGAGCGCGGGTGCCGGGTCCTCGACGTGGGCGTCGGTGGTCAGCACGATCAGCATCGTGGCCAGCGAGGGGGCCATCATGCCCACACCCTTGCCCATACCGCCGAGGGACCAGCCGTCGCCGTGGTACACGGCCTGCTTGCTGACCAGGTCGGTGGTCATGATCGCCTCGGCGGCGGCGGTGCCCGCCTCCGGGGACTGCGCCCGGTCGTCCCCCACCTGGCCGGTCAGGGTCTCCACGCCGGCCAGGATCTTGTCCATCGGCAGGGTGTCGCCGATCAGGCCGGTGGAGCACACGGCGATCTCGGAGGACGCCACGCCGAGGTGCTCCGCGACGGCGTCGGCGGTGGCCGCGGCGTCCACGTCGCCCTGGGCGCCGTTGCACGCGTTGGCGTTGCCGGCGTTGAGGATCACCGCGTGGAAGGTGCCGTCGTTGTTCGCGCGGGTGAGCTTCACCGGCGAGGCGACGACCCGGTTGCGGGTGAAGACCGCCGCGGCGGCGTACTCGGGGCCGTCGTTGACGACGAGTGCCATGTCCGGGTTGCCGGACGGCTTGATGCCCGCGGTGGTCGAGGCCGCGCGGAAGCCGGCGGCGGCGGTGACGCCGAGGGCCTCGGTGGTCTGCTCCACGGCGTTCTCCGGCTCGGTGTCCCGGGGCTCGGTGATGTGGTCCGGGAAGGTCGCGGAGTCGTTCGGGTCGAAGGTATCGCTCATGTCCGTTGTTCTCCTACAGTCCGGCCATCGGCAGGCCGGCGGTCTCGTACCAGCCCTGGATCAGGTTGAGGCACTGCACGGCGGCGCCGGCGGTGCCCTTGGTCAGGTTGTCGATCGCACTGGTGGCGACCACCACACCGTCGGTCACGGTGACCTGGATGTGCGCCATGTTGGTTCCGACCACACTCTTGACCTCGGGCTGTTCGCCCTCGGGAAGCAGGTGGAGGAAGGGTTCGTCGGCGCAGTAGTCCTCGTAGGCGGCGCGCAACTCGGCGGCGCTGCCGTTCGCGGCGGCGGTGACGGTGGTCAGGATGCCACGTCCCAGCGGTGCCAGGACCGGGGTGAAGGTGACCTTCGCGCCACCGGACCCAGCGGCACCACCACCAGGTAGGACGCGACGGATGTTCTGCGCGATCTCCGGGGTGTGCCGGTGCGTGCCGACCTTGTAGGCCCGCACGTTGCCCATCGTCTCCCCGCCCAGCAGGGCGACGGCGGGCTTCTTGCCGGCGCCGGTGACGCCGGTGACGGAGACGACGGACACCTCGGGGATCATCAGGCCGGCGGCCATGGCGGGCAGCAGGGCCAGGGTGGCCCCGGTCGGGAAGCAGCCGGGCACGGCGACGCCGGACGCCGCGGCGATGGTGTCGCGGTTGCCGGGCAGTTCGGGGATGCCGTAGGGCCAGCTGCCGGGGTAGTCGCCGCCGTAGTAGGCGTCCCAGTCGGCCTTGTCGGTCAGCCGCCGGTCGGCGCCGCAGTCCAGCACCACGGTGTCGCCGAGGTCGAGGGAGGACGACACCCCGTGCGGCAGGGCGAGTATGGCGACGTCGTGGCCGGCCAGGACCTCATTGGTGGTCTCCTCGACGGTGCGGTCGGCGAGCTGCGGCAGGCCGGGGACGAGGTCCCCGAAGCGCTGGCCGGCATTGGACGCACCGGTGAGTGCGCCGATCCGGAAGTCCCGGCCGTGGCCGGGGTGGTTGAGGAGGAGGCGGAGGGCCTCGCCACCGGCGTACCCGCTGGCGCCTGCGACTGCGATGGATATCATCGTGCAAGTATGCACCCGCACGACCACGAGCGCAAGTTATGCACGAATCCGGTTTTTATGCAGGACGCCCCCCTGCCCCGCGCGGTCTAGCCGCGCAGCGTCGCGCCGACGGCGGTCGCCGCGGCGTCCACGGCCGCGCCGCGTGCCTCGGACGCCTCGTCCTCGGTCAACGTGCGGTCGGCGGCGCGGAAGCGCAGGGTGAAGGTCAGCGACCGCTTGCCCTCGCCCAGGGCGTCGGAGTGGTAGACGTCGAACAACCGGATGTGCTCCAGCAGTTCTCCGGCACCGGAGACCAGCGCGGCCTCCACGTCGGCGACCGGGGTCGTCTCGTCGACGACGACGGCGACGTCCTGGTTCACCGCGGGGAAGGGTGAGAGCACCGGGCGCGGGAAGGACTCCGCCAGCGGCAACGCGTCGAGGTTCATCTCCAGCGCCACGGTCCGCTTCGGCAGACCGGCCCGCTCGCAGACCTGCGGGTGCAGCTCACCAGCGTGGCCGACCACGGTCTCCCACGCCGCTTCGCCTGCGCCACCCACGACGATCTCGGCGCAGCGTCCGGGGTGCCACGGCAGGTACTCCGCGTTGCGCAGGGTGACCTCGACGCCGGCGGCGCGGGCGATGACCGTCGCCGCCTCCAGCACGTCGGACGCCTCGAAAGGCTCGGCGGCACCCCAGGTTCCCTGCAGGACGCGGTCGCCCGCGGCGATGACCGCGACGTTGAGCGGCTGGTACGGCAGTGACGCCAGCAGTGTCGCCGCCTCGTCCTCGGAGGGGCGCTGCGCCACCGAGGGCATCGGCGAGGTGCCCGAGACCTCGGTGGGCAGGGTCACCTGCTCGACACCGTAGAGGGCCACGTCGTGCTGACCGCGGGTGATGTTGCGGCGCAGTGAGTCGATCATCGACGGCAGCAGGCTCGTGCCGATGGTCGCCACGTCGCTCTCCAGCGGGTTCAGCACGCGGACGGCCGAGCGGCGCGGGTCGTCGGCGTCCAGACCCCAGACGTCGAAGACGTCGTTGGCGATGAACGGGCTGGGCAGGATCTCCACGTAGCCGTTCCACGCCAGGGCGTGACCGACCGAACGGCGCATCCGCTGGCGCGGCGAGAGGCCACGTCCGGCCGGGGCGGTGGGCACGATCGAGGGGATCTTGTCGAGCCCCTCGAGCCGCAGCACCTCCTCGACGAGCTCGGCGGGCATGGTGAGGTCGGGACGCCACGTGGGCGGGGTGACCTCGATGGCCTTGGCCCCGTTCGCGTCGCGCTCCCCGGTCTCACGGACCGTGCAGCCGACCTCGGTGAGCCGGGAGACGGTGGTGCCGGTCGGGTAGATCATCCCGGCGGTCTTGCCCGGACGCGAGGTGTGCATGTCGATCACCGGCATGGCGGGAACCTCACCGACCAGGCTGACACCGGCGACGACCTCGCCACCGGCGATGCGGGTCAGCAGGGCGACGGCGAAGTCGAGGGCGGCCTCGATGACCGCCGGGTCGGTGCCACGCTCGAAACGACGCGAGGACTCCGAGGACAGGCGGTGGCGACGCGAGGTACGGGCCACGGTGATCTGGTCGAAGAAGGCGGCCTCGAAGTACACGCTGGTGGTCGAGGCGGAGATCTCGGAGGTCGAACCTCCCATGACCCCGGCCATCGACTGGATGCCGGTGGCGTCGGAGATCACGACGTCCTCACCGGACAGGGTGCGCTCCACACCGTCCAGCGTGGTGATCGTCCTGCCCTCGGGGGCGAGGTGGACGTGCAGGTCACCGGTGATGCGGTCGGCGTCGAAGGCGTGCATCGGCTGCCCGAGCAGGAACATGACGTAGTTCGTCACGTCCGTCGCGGCGTTGACCGGACGCTGACCGCACAGCAGCAGTTCACGCTGCAGCCAGTAGGGGGACTCGGCGGCCGGGTCGACGCCGACGACCTTTCGGATGCCGAAACGGGCACACTTCGTGGCCTCGTCGACGGTCACCTCCGGCAGATCGCCTCGCCCGGTGCCCTGCGGCAGACCGGCGAGCAGGTCGGTCGGCAGCGCGGCGGCCGCCGGGTCCTTCGCCGGGTCGCGGAAGGTCAGGGAGAAGGAGCTGGCGAGTTCACGGGCGAGGCCGCGGGCGGACAGCGCGTAGCCGCGGTCCGGGGTGATGTTGACGTCGAAGACGGTGTCGTCGAGGCCGAGGAACTCGCGGGCGTCCGCGCCCACGGCGATCCGGGCGTCCTGCGCCTCGTCGCCACGGATGGCGATGATGCCGGCGGTCTGGACCTTGGCCAGGCCCAGCTCGGCGGCGGAGCACATCATGCCCTCGGACGTGCGGCCGTAGGTCTCGCGGGCGCTGATCTCGAACCCGCCGGGCAGCACCGCACCGGGCAGGGAGGCGATGACGATGTCACCCTCGCGGAAGTTCCGCGCACCGCAGATGATGTGCTGCAGCTCGCCGGTGCCGTTGGCGTCGGCCACGTCGACGTCCACGTAGCGGATCGGCTTCTTGAACCCCTCGAGCTCCTCGATGGAGGCGACCCGGCCGAAGACGAGCGGCCCGGTGGTCTCGGCGATGCGCTCGTAGCCCTCGGTCTCGAAGCCGACGCGCACGAAGCCGGCGTCCAGCTCCTCGGAGGGCACGGAGAACGGCGCGGTGGAGGTCTGGAGAAGGCGGGTGAGCCAGGACTGTGAGATCAGCATTGACGGGTGCTCGGTTCCTCTAGGTGGTACGGGTTGGTGCGGGGTTCTGCTGCGGAATCAGCCACGGATGCCGAAGGGCTCGGTGAAGCGGACGTCGCCCTCCACCATGTCACGCATGTCCGGAAGGCCGTTGCGGAACTGGAGGGTGCGCTCGATGCCCATACCGAAGGCGAAACCGGAGTAGACCTCCGGGTCCACGCCCATGGCGGTCAGGACGTTGGGGTTGACCATGCCGCAGCCGCCCCACTCGATCCAGCCCGGGCCGCCCTTCTTGTTGGGGAACCACACGTCGACCTCTGCGGAGGGTTCGGTGAAGGGGAAGTAGTTCGGGCGGATGCGGGTGGTGGCGTCCTCACCGAAGAGGGTGCGTGCCAGGTGGTCGAGGGTGCCCTTGAGGTGCGCCATCGTCAGGCCCTTGTCCACGGCCAGCCCCTCCACCTGGTGGAAGACCGGGGTGTGGGTGGCGTCGAGCTCGTCGGTGCGGAACACCCGGCCGGGGCAGGCGATGTAGACTGGGACGTCGCGTTCCAGCAGCGTGCGGACCTGCACCGGGGAGGTGTGGGTACGCAGCACCTGGCCGGAGCCCTCGGGCCCGACGTGGAAGGTGTCCTGCAGCGTGCGGGCCGGGTGGTCCGGCAGGAAGTTCAGGGCGTCGAAGTTGAAGTACTCCGCCTCGACCTCCGGCCCCTCGGCGATCTCCCAGCCCATGCCCACGAAGATGTCGGCGATCTGCTCGGAGAGGATGGTGATCGGGTGCTGCGCGCCACGCTGGCCACGGGTGGTCGGCTCGGTGACGTCGATACGCTCGGCGGCGAGAACCTCTGCGTTGCGCCGCTCCTCGAGCACGGTCTTCGCCGCGGCGAAGGCCTTCTCGATACGTCCGCGCGCCTGGTTGACCAGCCGGCCGGCGTCCTTGCGCTGGTCCTTCGGCAGCGAGCCGAGGTTGCGCCGGGCCGCGGGCACGGGGGCGTCGTCGCCGAGGTGGTCACGCCGCAACGTGGCCAGCTCGTCGAGGTTCCCCGCCGCGGAGAACGCCTTCTCCGCGGCCTCAGCCGCAGCGTCCAACCCGGCTTCACTCATGTCGATGTCGTCAGCCACCTAGCGCACCTCGCACTCAATCTTGTCCCGGTCGATCCCTTTTGGAGTCGACTCAAGATAATACCAATGACCCCCACCACTGCGGGGTGTCGGGGACGTGAACACCGCGGACCTCAGCCCCGGCGGGCGACGCGGGCCGTCTCGTACAGACAGATCGCCGCGGCGGTGACGAGGTTGAAGCTCTCCGCCATGCCCGCCATGGGGATGGAGACCCTCACGTCGGCCAGGTCCTGCCAGTCGCCGAGACCGTGGGCCTCGTTGCCGAACAGCCAGGCGACCTTGCCGGCGAGCAACGCCGGTCCGTCCTGCGCGGTGGCGGCGTCGTCGAGGGAGACGTCCCCTTCACCGGAGGTCGCCAGGACGGTGTAGCCCCACTCGTGGAGCTGGTCGATGACCTCGGCGACGCCGGTGTGCCGGACCACCGGGAGGTGGAAGACCGAACCCGCCGAGGCGCGGACGGCCTTGCCGCCCTGCGGGTCGACGCTGGAGCCGGCGAAGACGACGCCTGCGGCGCCGGTGGCGTCGGCGACGCGGACGAGCGCACCGGCGTTACCCGGTTCCGCCGTCTCCACGGGCACGGCGAGCATGCTGCCGTGCAGCGCACGCTCGGCCAGCCCGTCGAGGTCGGTGACGCAGGTGGTGCACAACGCGAAGATGCCGGTGGGGGTGACCGACTCCGACAGGGCCCTGGCCGCGCGGTCGGTGATCAGGTGGACGCGCACGCCACGGGCCTCGCCGACGGGGCCGTCGCCGTCGGCGTCCGATTCCCGAATGACCTCACGCTCGGCGGTGAGCCGGTCGAGCTCGCCGCCGACGGCCTCCAGGCCCTGCTCGGTGAGGTACACCTCGACCACGTCACCGTGGGCGAGGGCGGAGGTCACCGCGTTGGCGCCTTCGGCGACAAAGCGTCCTGCCTTGCGGCGCGCCTGGGCGCGGTGCAGCTTCGCGGCGTTGACGATGCGCGGGGTGCGTTCGGTGAACGGTTCATCGCCCATCCAGGTCCGCCAGTCGGAGGCGAGGGGGCGTGCGGGCGAAGGCGCGGAGGGCAGTGAAGTCATGGCTCCAGATTCTAGCGCCGACCCCGGACATGAAACGCCCCGCTCCCCCAACCTGCCGTGGATACACGAAACCGCGCCGACCGGCGTCGTGAAATGCACGATACCGGCGGGCGCGGTGAAACGTTCGGCGTTACCGCCGCAGGTCCTTAGTTGGACGCGGGGGCGTTGACGTCCTCGGGGAGGGCGGCCTTGGCGGCGTCGACCAGGGCGGTGAACGCAGCGGCGTCGGAGACGGCGATCTCGGCGAGGTTCTTACGGTCGACCTCGATGCCGGCGAGACGCAGGCCCTGGATCAGACGGTTGTAGGTGATGTCGTTCGCACGGGCGGCGGCGTTGATGCGCTGGATCCACAGCTTGCGGAACTCACCCTTGCGTGCGCGACGGTCGCGGAAGGCGTAGGTCTTCGAGTGGAGGACCTGCTCCTTGGCCTTGCGGTACAGGCGGGAGCGCTGGCCGCGGTAGCCGGAGGCCTCGTTGAGGATCTCGCGACGCTTCTTCTTCGCGTTCACTGAGCGCTTGACACGTGCCATGGTGGGACGTCCTTATCTTCTGGCTTCTTGATGTTCGGGCACCGGAGGTTGTTCCCTCGGTTCCCGGGAATTACGGGATTCGAGTCGAGACGGGCAGGAAGGCTTAAGCCTTGCCCAGCAGGCGCTTGACGCGCTTGACGTCGGCGGGAGCGACGTCCTCGGTGCCCTTGAGGCGACGGGTGCGCTTGGAGGGCTTGCCCTCCAGGAGGTGACGGCGGTTGGCCTGCTCGCGGCGCAGCTTGCCGGAACCGGTGACCTTGATGCGCTTGGCGGTGCCCTTGTGGGTCTTCTGCTTCATCGTGGATCCTTAACTTCTTCGTGAATGGGTGCCGACCGACGTCGGAGGTGCTACTTCTTGCCCTTGCGGACGGGGGACAGCACCATCGTCATATTGCGACCGTCCTGCTTGGCCCGGGTCTCAACAACGCCGTACTCACGCACGTCCTCGGCGAGTCGCTCGAGCAGTCGGAAGCCCAGCTCGGGGCGGGACTGCTCACGGCCGCGGAACATGATCGTGACCTTGACCTTCGACCCCTTCTCCAGGAAACGAACCACGTTGGACTTCTTCGTCTCGTAGTCGTTGTCGCTGATCTTGGGGCGGAACTTCTGCTCCTTGACCACGGTCTGCTGCTGGTTCTTGCGAGCCTCGCGAGCCTTCTGGTCCTGTTCGTACTTGAACTTGCCGAAGTCCATGATCTTGCACACGGGCGGCTTTGCGTTCGGTGCCACCTCGACGAGGTCGAGGTCGGCGTCATAGGCCAGCTTGCGTGCATCGTCGATTCGGACGATACCGACCTGTTCGCCCCCCGGACCGACGAGTCGGACCTCGGGAACTCGAATCCGGTCGTTTATGCGAGCTTGTGCGCTGATGAGAACTCCTCAGTAGCAGTGGTAGAAACGTGTACCGCGTACTGCGAGCGCAATCTCCCCGGGCGGCGCACAGGCACCGCACCTCGGACGGCCGTCGATCCACACACGTTGTGGTGGACACGACGACCGTTCGTTGACCCGAGCCCTGCACGAAGGCGGTCTCAGGTGGGAGAGACTCCACTTGCAGCCTGCCATCATTGACAGGCGGTAGTGCACACGACCATAGCAGTACCCCGGACGGGAAACAAGTCCTCCTGCCCCGCGGCGAACACTGCTAGCTTAAAGCGTATGAATGGAACTTCCACACCGGATGGTTCACGAGCTGACCTGGGGAGGTTGGGGGAAGACCTACGCGAGTCGCTGCGGAGGTCTGAGATCGCACACCGGGACACCGTCCGCATCGCCTCCGAAGTCCTCGGCAGACTCGAAAGCCTAGACAACCCAGAGACCCCAGAGCACCGTACGTACGCCGAGCATCCGGGGGCGCCTGCGGGCACCTCTCCCCCGCCGCAACAGCAGCCACGCCCCGAGGCCTGGCCTGCCGGGCCACCTGCCGGGCAGCAACCAGTACAGCAACCACCGATCCAGCACCCCGCACGGCATCCGTACCCGACTGCGGCCGTCCCGCACCGTCCTTTCCCGAACGCCTCTGCCTCCGCCCCCGGCCCCGTGGCGTCGTACATGGCGGACAAGGACAAGATCACCGTCGGGGTCTCGATCCTCGGCGCGGTCATCACCGTGATCGGACTGGTGTTCCTTGCCGTCCAGGCGTTCAGCCGCGGCTGGCTCGGACCCGCCACCGCGGTGACCGGTGCAGCGGTGATCTGCCTGGCGCTGATCGCCCTGGCCTTCATCGTGCACCGTCGTAGCCCACGGGGGCCGTCCGCGCCAGCGCTGCTGAGTGTAGGAGTACTGGGCCTGTTCACCGATCTCTGGGTTCTGGTGTTCGGCCTTGAGTGGCTGGCACCCACCGCCGGGATCGTCCTGGTCGCCGCGCTCGCGGTGGCAGGCCTGTTCACCGCCTGGGCGTGGGGACGCCAACCGCTCGCCGTGATCCTCGTGGCGGCAGGCACGGTGTTCCTCACCCCGGCGATCATCTACCTGCTCGACGTCACGGCGACGACGCGGTTCGACGCTCTCGCGCTGATCGTCCTGGGACTGCTCGGCGCCACGACCACATGGCACCGCCCGTGGCCCGCCGCGTCCGGGACATCGGCCGCGGTCTACGTCCTGGGACTCCTCGTCCTCGACGTCGGCGGCCAGCACACGGCGCTGGCCGTCAGCGGTCTCGTCGGGGTGCTGGTGATGGCGTGGCTGTCCCTGTCGCCGCCGCTGCAGCCGACGGCACTGTCGGTGTTCTCCCGGTGGATCCCTGTCTCGCTGTTGCCCGTGATGCTCCTCGTGTCGTCCTCCGGCGACGACGACAGCGACCTCGGCGTGACCGGTGGCGTCGTGGCCTGCCTGGTGATCGCCGGTGCCACCACCGCCTTCGCGGTCGTCGGCGCTGCAGTCACCGGGGCCGCACTGCGACCGGTCGACGGTGACCAGAATCCACCGACCGTGGCCGGCGGATTGCGGTGTGCACTGTGCTGCGGCGTCGCCGGCCTAGTCATCGTGGTCGCCACCCGCCAGATGGACATCTACTCGGTGGAGGCGATGGTGTGGATGATCGTCCTGCTGGCGATCGCCACGACGTTGATCGTCCTGGCCGACAGGCTGCCGGTCACCCTGGTGTGGACCGTCTTCATCCTGACCCTCGCCTACTGCCTGCCCCGGGTGGCACCCGCGTGGTTCGACACACCTGCCTCGCCGATCCTGACATGGCCGGTGCTTGTCCTGCTGGCGGTGCCCGGGGCGCTGATACTGCGGTCGGCCGGGGTGCTGGGAGCGACGAAGGAGATCATCGTCGGTCTCGCCGCCGTCCTGCTCATCGTCGTGAGCTCGGCGATCCCGCTGATCTTCATGACCTTCAGCACCGGGGACCTGGCGTTCATGGCCGGGCACCTCGTGATGTCGGTGACCTGGATGAGCCTGGGCGTGATGATGCTCGCCCGGGACAACGGTGCGGTCGGCCTGGCCCTGGCCTTGCTCGCCACGGCAAAACTGGTCTTCTACGACCTGTCCGCCCTGGCCGGGCTGATCCAGGTCGCAGCCTTCATCATCTGCGGTGCGATCCTGCTGGTGACCGCGGTACTGCGGGAACGCCACCGCACCGACACGGCGGACACCCCCGCCGGGGTCTGAACGGTCTGACAGGCCTGACCGGTCAGACCATCTCCTTGAGGAAGTGGCCGGTGTGGGACGCCTCCACGGCGGCCACCTGCTCGGGAGTGCCCTCGGCGACCACGGTGCCACCACCGGAACCGCCCTCCGGGCCCATGTCGATCAGCCAGTCCGCCGCCTTGATCACGTCGAGGTTGTGCTCGATGACCAGCACGGTGTTGCCCTTGTCCACGAGTCCCTGGATGACGAGCATGAGCTTGCGGATGTCCTCGAAGTGCAGTCCGGTCGTCGGCTCGTCGAGGATGTAGACGGTCCGGCCGTTGGAGCGCTTCTGCAGTTCACTGGCCAGCTTCACTCGCTGGGCCTCACCACCGGACAGCGTGGTCGCCGCCTGCCCGAGCCGCAGGTAACCCAGGCCCACGTCGACCAGGGTCACGAGGTACCGGGCGATGGAGGTGATCGGGGCGAAGAACTCGGCGGCCTCGCTGATGGGCATGTCGAGGACCTCGGAGATGGTCTTGCCCTTGTAGTGGACCTCCAGGGTCTCCCGGTTGTACCGGGCACCCTCGCACACCTCGCAGGGCACGTAGACGTCCGGCAGGAAGTTCATCTCGATCTTCAGCGTGCCGTCACCGCGGCAGGCCTCACAGCGCCCGCCCTTGACGTTGAAGCTGAACCTGCCCGCCTTGTAGCCGCGGACCTTCGCCTCGGTGGTCTCGGCGAAGAGGTTGCGGATCTTGTCGAAGACACCCGTGTAGGTCGCGGGGTTCGACCGGGGCGTCCGCCCGATCGGGCTCTGGTCCACACGTACGAGCTTGTCGAGCTGGTCGAGGCCGGTGACCTTGCGGTGGTGGCCGGGCACCTGGCGGGCACCGTTGAGCTCATTGGCCAGCACCTGCGCGAGGATACCGTTGACCAAACTCGACTTTCCGGAGCCGGACACCCCGGTGACGCAGGTCAGGATCCCCAGGGGGAAGTCGACGGTGACATCCTTGAGGTTGTTCTCCGTCGCCCCGTGCACGGTGATCTTGCGGGACGTGTCGACCGGGCGACGCTTGTCCGGCACGGCGAGCACCTTGCGCCCGGACAGGTACTGCCCGGTAAGCGACTCCTCGGCGTCGATGATGCCGTCCGGCTCGCCCTCGTAGACGATCCGTCCGCCGTACTCGCCGGCACGCGGGCCGATGTCCACGAGCCAGTCGGCCGTGCGGATCGTCTCCTCGTCGTGCTCCACGACGATCAGCGTGTTGCCGATGTCCCGGAGGTGCTTGAGGGTGCTGATCAGCCTCTTGTTGTCACGCTGGTGCAGCCCGATCGACGGCTCGTCGAGCACGTAGAGCACACCGGCCAGCCCGGACCCGATCTGCGTGGCCAGGCGGATACGCTGCGCCTCGCCGCCGGAGAGGGTGGCCGCGGCACGCGACAGGTTCAGGTAGTTCAGGCCCACGTCGAGCAGGAACGTCAACCGCGCCTGGATCTCCTTGAGCACGCGCCCGGCGATCATCTCGTCGCGCTTGGACAGGCTCAGCCGGTCGAGGAAGTCACTGGCGGCCTCGATGCTCAGTTCCGAGACGTCGGCGATGGACATCTCGCCGACCTCGGAGCCGATGGTGACCATCCGGATCTCCGGGCGCAGGCGGGTGCCTTCACAGGCCACGCACGGGACCTCGCGCATGTACCCCAGGAAGCGGTCCTTCTGGTGCTCACTCTCGGCCTGGTCGATCTTGCGGTGCAGGTAGGGCATCACGCCCTCGAAAGGCGCGGAGTACTGGCGCGAGCGGCCGTAACGGTTGCGGTAGCGCACCGTGATCTCCTCGGGGTGACCGTGGAGGACCGCCTTGCGCTCCTTCTTCGTCAGTTCCGACCACCGGGTCTGCGCACTGATGCCGATGTTCTCCGCCAACGCCGCGAGCAGTTTGTCGAAGTACTTGTGGTTCGGGCTCGACGCCCACGGGGCGATCGCCGTGATCAGCGGGGCGTCCGGGTCCGGGATGATCAGCGACTCGTCGACCTCCAGGCGGGTGCCGAGACCGTCACACACCGGGCAGGCGCCGTAGGGGCTGTTGAAGGAGAAGCTGCGCGGCTCGAGCTCGTCGATCGCCAGGGGGTGGCCGTTCGGGCAGGCCATGTGCTCGGAGAACCGCCGGTAACGGTTGTCGTCGGAGTCGTCGAGACCCACGAAGTCGATGACCACCCGGCCGTCCGCCAGGCGCAGCGCGGTCTCCACCGAGTCGGTGAGCCGCTGCTTCTGCGACTCCTTGACCTGCAGACGGTCCACGATCACGTCGATGTCGTGCTTGACCTGCTTCTCCAGGGTGGGCGGGTCGGACAGGCGGTAGGTCTCCCCGTCCACCAGCACACGCGAGTAGCCGTCCGAGGCGAGGTCCTCGAAGAGGTCCACGAACTCGCCCTTCCGGGTCCGCACCACCGGAGCGAGGACCTGGAACTTGAGCCCCTGCTCCATCTCCAGGATCTGGTCGACGATCTGCTGCGGCGTCTGCGCCTCGATGCGCTCACCGCACTCCGGGCAGTGCGCCACGCCGGTACGGGCGAACAGCAGTCGCAGGTAGTCGTGGATCTCCGTGATCGTACCGACGGTCGACCGGGGGTTGCGGTTCGTCGACTTCTGGTCGATCGACACCGCCGGCGACAGCCCCTCGATGAGGTCGACGTCCGGCTTGTCCATCTGCCCCAGGAACTGCCGGGCGTAGGACGACAACGACTCGACGTAGCGCCGCTGCCCCTCGGCGAAGATCGTGTCGAAGGCCAGGGACGACTTACCCGAGCCGGAGAGCCCGGTGAAGACGATCATCCGCTCACGCGGCAGGTCGATGTCCACGCCCTGCAGATTGTGTTCGCGCGCTCCGCGCACGGTGAGGATCTCAGCCACCCCGGGTCTCCTTCATGGAATGTCGCAAGTTGTGGTTGCACGTTGTGCTCGTCCCCGCCATGGTACGTGACGGCCCGGACACAGTCGAACGGATAATCGAACGGGATACGGGTTATGGTGGTGCCATGACTTCAGCACAGATCACCACGACGACAGTAGGCCCCATGGGCAACAACTGCTACCTGGTCAGCGTCGAGGGCGACGCCCTGCTGATCGACGCCGCCGCCGACGCACCCCACCTGCTCGCCCTCGCCGAGGAAGCCGGCGTCCGCATCACCGACGTGCTCACCACGCACCAGCACTTCGACCACGTCCAGGCGCTCGAGGAGGTCCTCGCCGCCACCGGGGCGCGGCACCACGCCTCGGTGCAGGACGCTCCGGCGTTGCCCGCCGCCGTCGACGTGACCTGGGGTACTGACCCCGACGACGACGCACCGGAGGCCTTCACGACCTCCTCCCCCGCCCTCGACGGGCTCGGCATGCGGCTCGTCCTGCTGCGCGGGCACACCCCGGGCGGCCTCGGCGTGATCCTTCCAGGCCAGGTTGCAGGCCAGGACGGCCCGACGCAGCTCTTCTCCGGCGACAGCCTCTTCCCCAGCGGCGTCGGCAGGACGGAGACACCGGAGGACTTCACCTCCCTGCTCGGGGACGTGACGCGTCGCTGCTTCTCGCTTCCGGACGACACGGTGGTCCACCCCGGCCACGGGGACGCGACGACCATCGGCGCCGAGCGTCCCCACCTCGACGAATGGCGCGAGCGCGGCTGGTGACCCGCTAGTCCTGCAGGGGCCACCCGGTCATGCGCTTCGGCCGCGGCGCGGCGTACGTCCGGACCTTGGAGGTGGTGAGCCCGAGGTTCACCAGGGACTCCGCCAGCTGGACGGCGGCCGCGACGCCGTCCACCACGGGAGTCCCTGTCGCGGCGCGCACGGCGTCGTCCAGTCCCGCCATTCCCCCGCAGCCCAGGACGATCACCTCGGCGCGGTCCTGCTCGACAGCGATCCTGGCCTCCTCGGCGATGGCCTCCACCGCGGCCTGCGCCGACTCCTCCAGCTGCAGGACGGACAGTCCCGAGGCCCGCACGGAGGCGCAGCTGCGGTCGAGCCCCGCCAGGGTCAGCCGGTCCTCGATGAGCGGGACGGTGCGGTCAAGCGTGGTCACCACGCTGTAGGTGCGTCCCACCAGGCTCGCCACGTGGCCGGCCGCCTCGGTGATGTCGACCACCGGGACGTCCAGCATCTCCTGGAGCGCCTCCCTGCCGTGCTCACCGAAACCGGCCTGGATGACCGCGTCGAACGGCCCGTCGTACCGGGAGACCGCGTCCATCACGCCGACGGCGGCCAGGTGGCTCTCCATGTTGCCCTCGACGGACTCCGCCCCGAAGCGCGGGGTCAGCGCCACGATCTCGGTGCCGGAGGACGCCGCGGCCTCCGCCTGGGCGCCGATAGAGGCGGTCATCGTTGCGGTGGTGTTGACGTTGACGACGAGGATTCTCATGCTCGCTCCTTCTGAGTGGTGGGGTCCTGAATCTCGGGTGCGACGACCGCCGCGGCGTCGGTGCCCGCCAGGAAACGACGGGAGGACGGCAGTGTTCTCATGAGCACCCAGTAAACCAGCGCGGCCGGCACGAGGCTCACGTACCACCCCACGTCCGAGAACGGCAGGGTGATGAGCACGCCGACGACCACGGCGACGACCGCGGCCCAGTTCACCCCGCGGAAGGGCCCACGCGGGTCGTAGAGCTCGTCGATCTCGAGCCGGCGTCGACGGACCAGGTAGTAGTCCACGACCATGACCGCGAAGATCGGGCCGAGGAAGGCCGAGTAGATCTGCACGAAGGTCTGCAGGCCGTCGGCGTTCTCGTCGCGGACCAGCAGCCAGGGGAAGGTCGCCGGAGCGAGCACACCCACCAGGACCGCGGCCGTGCGGAACTTCATGCCGAACATGTCCATCAGCACGTACGTGGGCGGAACCACGTTGTTCAGGACGTTGGTAGTGACCTGTGCGAAGGCGATGAACAGGAGCGTGATGACGAGCAGCGGGGTGTTGTCGACCGCGTTGGAGAACACGTCGATCGGGTCGACCACCCCGGTGGCCTCCGAGACCATCAGCCCGATGAGCCCCATGAACAGGGTCACCGGCAGGATCGCCGCGGTGTACAGCGAGAACATCGTCGCAGGGCCGCTGGAGGTGGAGTGTTCGCGCGAGTAGTCGCTGACGTTGAGCATCATGGTGGCGTAGATGCCGAGGAAGAGCATCGTGGCTCCCCAGAACGGCAGTCCCCAGGATCCTTGGGCATCCAGGCTCTCGCCGAGTTCGGTGCCGTAGCGGTCGATCACGCTGAAGAACATGTAGATCAGCGCGCAGAGGATGAACACCGCGCCGATGTTCTCCAGCCACTTGATGCCCTGGAACCCGGCGACCGACAGGGCGATCTGCAGGGCCTGGAACAGGATGAAGAACAGCACGATGTTGCTGAACCCGAAGAGGGTGTCGGCGATCGAGTTGATCGCCATCGCCCCGACCCAGCTCTGGAATCCGTACCAGACCAGCGCGGGCAGGGCGCGGACCAGACCGGGGATCCGGGTGCCGACGAATCCGAAGGAACTGCGGACCTGGACCATGAAGGGGATCCCCCACCGGTGCCCGGCGGCGCCGTTGATCGTCAGACCCACGGTGATGACCACGCACCCGATGACCATGGCCACGATGGCCTGGACCAGGTTCAGGGTGCCCACCAGCGAGGACCCCATGGTGAAGGTGCCGATCGACACGCAGCCACCCATCCAGGCGAAGAGATACGACGTCTTGCCCATGATGCGGGTCTGCTGCGGCGCCAGCGACTCCTCGCCGGCGCCCTTTCCTTCATGCTTCCCTTCATGCTGCCCGTCGTGCCGCCCGTGGTCCGGGATGGTCGCAGGTGGGCTTTCAGGTGTTCTCTCTGTGGTCACGGTGGTGTCCTTCTCGGTGAAATGTCATGAATCTCTCTGATACCAGGACAGCATATTGATGTTTCACCCTCGTGTCCCTGCTGAACAGATGGGGCCTGCCGATGGCGGCCGTCCGCGGCGTAGGATGGTCGTTCCTGTCGCGACGCCGACGGGGCCCGTTCAAGAGATTCAGGAGACCATGAGCACCACCGCTTCCGACCACCCGGACATCTCCGCCGAGCAGGAACACCTCGACGAGTTGCTGACGGTCGTCGACGAGTCGCGCGAGCGTCTCACCGACCGTATGCGCCGGGCGCAACGCCGCCGTGCCGACATCGACCAGCCGCAGACGCTGCTGGAACGCGACCACGAGACCTACGAGGTCGCCGGGCGTCTGGACGAGTACTCCGCCGCGGAGATCGGCCTGTTCTTCGGTCGTATCGACGTGGAGGACGATGAGCCGGAGAACCCCGTCACCGACGTCGACGGCGAAGCTCCGCTCGACCGTCGTTACATCGGTCGCATCGGCCTGCACACCTCCGACGACGAGATGCGCACCCTGCTGATGGACTGGCGCGCCCCGCTGGCCCGGCCGTTCTACCTGGCGACCACGTTGCACCCCGAGGGTGTGCACGTGCGCCGGCACATCCGCACCCGGGGTCGCACGGTGACCGACGTCGCCGACGAGCGGCTCTCAGGCGGCGACAGGCAGGCAGGACGCTCCGGCGGCGAGCGCGACGGATCGGTCGCCCAGGAGGGCGCGCTGCTCCACGCGGTCAACCGCGCGCGTGACCGTCACATGCACGACATCGTGGACACCATCGTCGCCGAGCAGGACCGCATCATCCGCGAGGAGCACCGCGGCGTGACGGTGGTGCAGGGCGGTCCGGGGACGGGCAAGACTGCGGTCGCCCTTCACCGTACGGCGTACCTGCTGTACACGTGGCGCGAGCAGCTGGCGAACACCGGTGTGCTGATCATCGGCCCGAACCGTCGATTCCTGGACTACATCTCGCAGGTGCTGCCCAGCCTCGGTGAGACGGGCGTGGTGCTGGCCACGCCGGGCAGCCTGCTGCCCGGGATCGACGCCCGGCCGCTGAGCGCGGAGTCGCTGACGACCCAGGAGGTCAAGGGGTCACCGGCGATGCTCGAGATCCTCGCCGCGGCGGTACGGGACCACCAGACGGTGCCGGAGGAGCCGGTGGACTTCCTCATCGACGGGGTGACGGTCGCGCTGACCCCGCGGATCGCCCGGCAGGCGCGTACCCGGGCACGCCGGACGCACCGTCCGCACAACCTCGCCCGCGCCCGGTTCAGCGACGTGGTTCTCGACCTGCTGCGCGACGCGATGGCCGACTCCATCGGCGCGGACCCGTTGGGCGGGGAGAACCTGCTCACCGCCGCCGACCGCGACCAGTTGCGTGAGGACCTCGCCGCCGAGCCCGCGGTCGCCGAGGCCGTCGACGAGTTGTGGCCGGTACTCACCGCCGAGGAGGTCCTCACCGGTCTCTACGGGTCGCGGGAGGCCGTGGACTCCGCCGCGTCCGACTACGACGACGTCACCCGGGACGCCCTGGTGCGCGAGGACGCCCCGGAGGACTGGACGGAGGCGGACGCCCCGCTGCTCGACGAGTTGGCGGAGATCCTCGGGATCGCCGGTGCCGAGGAGGCCGAGGCCGAGGAGCGACGCCGGTGGAAGTCACAGGTCGACGAGGCGCAGGAGGCGCTCGACATCCTCAGCGGTTCGGCCTACCAGGACCTCGACGACGGTACGGACGCCGAGATCCTCATGGCCTACGACGTCATCGACGCCGAGCAGCTGGCCGAGCGTCAGCGCGTGCGTTCCTCGATGTCCACGGCCGAGCGTGCCGCCGCCGACCGCACCTGGGCCTTCGGCCACGTCATCGTCGACGAGGCGCAGGAGCTGTCGGCCATGGCGTGGCGGATGATCTTCAGGCGCTCGCCGAACCGGTGGATGACCCTGGTCGGCGACCCGGCGCAGACGGGCAGCCCGGCGGGCGTGGAGGACTGGTCGGACGCCCTCTCCCCGTTCGTCAAGGACCGGTGGAGGCTGCACGAGCTGACCGTGAACTACCGCACGCCGGCGGACATCGCGGAGATCGCCACCGCGATCCAGTCGGAGATCTCCCCCGGTCAGGCCACCCCTGACTGCCTGCGTGAGACCGGCACCGGGATCCGCGAACTCCCGCTCGCCGACGTGGCGACGGCCGTGGCACGTGCTGTCGAGGCCGCCGGCGACGGCCTGGTGGGCGTCATCGCGGCGCCGCAGCGCATCGCCGGCCTGCAGGAGGCCTACGCCGCGGATGAGGTGGTGGTCTCCGACGTCAACGGTGCCAAGGGCCTGGAGTTCGACGAGGTCGTGCTGGTGGAGCCCGGGGAGATCGTGGACGCCTCGCCCCAGGGGCTCAACGACGTCTACGTCGCGGTCACCCGCTCCACCCAGGGACTCACGCTGGTCCACGACCAGCCCCTGCCCTGGTAGGACCCCCACCCAGGTCCCCCCTCCCCAGGGTGGGGACCTACACGGTGTGCACGATCATCACGTCGCAGTCGGACTGACGCGCCACGTCGGCGGGCACGGAGCCGAGCAGCCGTCCGGTCAGCGAGTTGATCCCCCGGTTGCCGACGATAAGCAGGTCGGCGGACTCGTCGGTGACGATGCCCATCAGGGCGTCCACCGGGGCGCCCTCCTTGATGGCGGTGGAGATCTTCGTCGCGCCGACCTCCTTGGCCGCCTCCACGGCGGCGGCGAGGTTGTCGTGGGCGGGGTCGCCGCCGACGACGGTCTTCGAGTCCATGCGGATCGCCTTCACCGCGGACTCGGCGTTCTTGTAGAAGGCGCATCCGATGACCAGGCGTGCGTCGAAGGCCGCAGCCAGCGCCGCCGCACGTTTGACGGCCAGGACCGAGGACGACGATCCGTCGGTCCCGACGACGATGGTCTCGTAGTTGGTGCTATCGCTCACTGCCAGCCCTTTGTGATCGGTGATGGTTTCCACATGAAGCCTACCCCAGTCAGATGCCGGCTTCGATCATGCCGCGCAGTTCCTTCTTCAGGTCCGCGATCTCATCGCGCAGCCGTCCGGCGAGCTCGAACTTCAGCTCCCGGGCGGCGTCCTGCATCTGCGACGAGAGGTCGGCGATCAGCTTCTCGAGTTCCGGACGCGCCATGTTCGCGGTGTCCCCCGCGCCGACCGCGGCGTCACCGCCGGCGACGCTGACGTCGGCACCGAAGCCGGTCGCCCCACTGCCCGCGCCTGCCTCGTCACCACGGTTCTCGTAGACCTGGTCGAGGATGTCCGCGATCGCCTTGCGCAGCGGCTGCGGGTCGATGCCGTGCTCCTTGTTGTAGGCGATCTGCTTGGCCCGGCGCCGTTCGGTCTCGTCCATGGCGTACTGCATCGAGTCGGTGATCTTGTCGGCGTACATGATCACCTCGCCGGAGACGTTTCGTGCCGCACGGCCGATGGTCTGCACCAGGGAACGCTCCGAGCGCAGGAAGCCCTCCTTGTCCGCGTCGAGGATCGCCACGAGCGACACCTCGGGCAGGTCCAGGCCCTCACGCAGCAGGTTGATGCCGACGAGTACGTCGTACTCGCCCAGGCGCAGCTGGCGCAGCAGTTCCACCCGCTTGAGCGTGTCGATGTCCGAGTGCATGTAGCGCACCCGCACCCCGTGCTCCAGCAGGTAGTCCGTGAGGTCCTCGGCCATGCGCTTGGTCAGGGTCGTGACCAGCACGCGCTCCTGCTTCTCCACGCGCTGGCGGATCTGCTCGATGAGGTCGTCGATCTGCCCCTCGGTCGGGCGCACCTCGACCTTGGGGTCCACCAGACCGGTGGGACGGATGACCTGCTCGACGAACTCACCGCCGGCCGCGGCGATCTCGTAGTTGCCCGGGGTAGCCGACATGTAGATGCACTGGCCCTTACGGTCGTCGAACTCCTCCCAGGTCAGCGGCCGGTTGTCGAGGGCGCTCGGCAGGCGGAAACCGAAGTCCACGAGGTTGCGCTTACGCGACATGTCGCCCTCGAACATGCCGCCGATCTGCGGGACTGTCACGTGGGACTCGTCGATGATGGTGAGGTAGTCGTCCGGGAAGTAGTCGATCAGCGTGGCCGGGGCGGAGCCGGCCTCGCGCTGGTCGACGTGCCGGGAGTAGTTCTCGATGCCGGAGCAGTAGCCGACCTGCTGGATCATCTCCAGGTCGTACTCGGTGCGCATGCGCAGCCGCTGGGCCTCGAGCAGCTTGCCGCGTCCCTCAAGGTCGGCGACGCGCTCCTCCAGTTCGGCGTGGATGTCCTCCATCGCCTTCTCCATGCGCTCGGGTCCGGCCACGTAGTGGGTCGCCGGGAAGATGCGGATCTCCTCGACCTCGCGGATCACGTCGCCGGTGAGCGGGTGGATGTAGAACAGGCTGTCGATCTCGTCGCCGAAGAACTCGACGCGCACCGCGAGCTCCTCGTAGGCGGGGATGATGTCGACCACGTCGCCCTTCACGCGGAACGCCCCGCGGGTGAAGGAGACGTCGTTGCGGTCGTACTGGATGTCCACGAGAAGACGCAGGAACCGGTCACGTTCAACCTCCTCGCCCGCCTTCAGCATCACCGAGCGGTCCAGGTAGGACTGCGGGGTGCCGAGGCCGTAGATGCAGGAGACCGAGGAGACCACGACCACGTCGCGGCGCGACAGCAGGTTGGACGTCGCGGAGTGCCGCAGGCGTTCCACGTCGTCGTTGACCGAGGAGTCCTTCTCGATGTAGGTGTCCGACTGCGCGATGTAGGCCTCGGGCTGGTAGTAGTCGTAGTAGCTGACGAAGTACTCGACGGCGTTGTTCGGCAGCAGGCTGCGCAGCTCGTTGGCGAGCTGCGCGGCCAGCGTCTTGTTCGGCGCCATGACCAGCGTCGGACGCTGCTGCTGCTCGATGAGCCAGGCGGCGGTGGCGGACTTGCCGGTACCGGTGGCACCCATCAGGACGACGTCCCGCTCGCCCCGGTTGAGCCGCTCGTCGAGTTCCTTGATCGCCGCCGGCTGGTCACCGGCCGGCTTGTAGTCGCTGATGACCTCGAAGCGTGCGTCGGTGCGCTCGACGTCACCGACGGGACGGAACTCCGACTCGGAGAGGACGGGGTGTTCTGCGGCGAAGGCCATGGGGTTACACCTTCTCCCAGAACGCGTCGACCTGAGCGATCAGCGACTCCACGTCGCCGCCGTTGTCGAGGACGACGTCGGCGACGGCCAGCCGGGTGTCGCGGTCGACCTGGGCGGCGAGGCGACGACGCGCGTCGTCTTCGTCCAGCCCCCGGGCAACGAGGCGGGTGATGCGGACCTCGTCCGGGGCGTCGACGACGAGGACGGTGTCCACGGTCTCCGTCTCCCCGTTCTCGATGAGCAGGGGCATGTCGTAGACGACGACCTCGCGTCCCTCGGCGGCGGCGGTGTCGAAGAGCTCCGTGGTACGTTCCCGGATCCGCGGATGGGTGATGGCGTTGAGCTTGTCGGTGGCTGCGGTGGAGGCGAACGCCTGGCGGGCGAGCTCGGCGCGGTCGAGGCCGCCGTCCCCGGTGATAACCCCCTCGAAGGCGTCCGCCAGCTCGGCGAGTGCCGGCTGGCCGGGCTCCACGATCTCGCGGGCGACCTTGTCCGCGTCCACGACGAACGCGCCCTTCTGCCGGAGCCGTTCGGCCACCGTCGTCTTGCCGGATCCGATGCCACCTGTCAGGCCGATAATGCGCATGGGGTCAAGGATAGCGCTGTCGGCCGGTGGTGGCAGCGAACACGTGGGCGAAGGTCAGGACCCCGGCAACGGCAGGGTCAGCGACCCGGTGAGCGACCCACTGCCGGAGGAGGTCAGTGCCGCACCGGCGGCCGTGAGGCACTGGTAGTTCGCGGCGTTGGTGTTGGCGAACAGGTAGCGCAACTCACCTGCGGCCTTGAGCGCCCCCTCGGCATTCGCGGCGGCCCACTGGTCGGCGATTTCCTCGAGCTTCGCGCCGAGGTCGGCGCAGAAGGGCTGGTCACCGGTGCCCAGGTCGCGGTTGAGCAGGCTGCCGACCGAACCGTCCACCCCCTGGGGGTCCGGGAGCTCGGGGGACGTGTCGGCGTCGTCCGTGTCCTCTTTGTCATCTGTGGTTTTGGCGGTGCCCTCTGGGGCTGCGGTTGCCAGAGGCGCGCCGGCTGCGAGGAGGAGCGTAGCCAGACCGGTGGCGGCGAGACGGACGGGCCGGCGTCGATTCTTCCGGAGCGATGTACGGGTCATGAGTGTGAACTATAGTCATCAACCGACACTCATTTCACAGTAGTGACGTTTCTTCACAGGAGCCCCATGTTCTTTTCTTCCCTCCAGCGCGTCTCGTCGCTGTCGCTCACGGCCGTCGTGACGGCGGCGACCGCGGCGGTCCTCGGTGGCGCGACAGCCGCCGCGGCGCCGTGCGACACCTACTCCCCCAACCTCATCGACCGGGCGTCAGCCCTGCTCAGCTCGGGCCACGGATCCACCAGCAGCTCAGGGAGTTCAGGGAGCTCGTCCACGTCCGGGTCGCTGACCTCCTGGGCGGACGGCACCCCCTGGGACCTGCCGAACCTCTCCGGCCCGACGGAGGGCATGTACATGGTCACCGGGCCGAACAGCCCGGACCAGACGCACGCGCTGGGCCTGGCGTCGACGGACCTCGGGTTCATGTGGGACGCCGGGGGCGACCGCACCCTCGCCGCCTTCGGCGACAGTTTCGGCTGCGAGTCGGGTCTGAGCGGTTGGCACTCCAACGCACTGTTCTCCTCCACGGACACCGACCCGTCCGACGGCTTCTACCTCGACGGCACCGCCAACGGTGAGCGCTCCGGGGAGTTCCTCCCCTCCTCGTTGAAGGAGCCGGGTACCGAGCACACGAAGATCCCGACGTCCGGGATCGAGGTCGGCGGTAATCAGTACGTGGACTTCATGTCGGTGCGTTCCTGGGGCAACGCCGGGCAGTGGACCACGAACTACGCGCAGACTGTGGTCTCCGAGGACGACGGCAAGACCTTCAAGTCTGTCGAGAACTCCACCCGGGCCTCGACCAAGGCCGCATCGGACCCCAGGATCACCGACATCACCGACGACCGGCCGGTCGTCGACGGCTTCCAGATGACCGCCCTGACGAAGCACAGCGAGAACAACACCAACTACGTCTACGCCTACGGCACCCCCAGCGGCCGGGACGGTTCGGCGAAACTCGCCCGCATCACCGAGGACAACTTCCCGAACTGGTCGCAAGCCGAGTACTGGGACGGCGACGGCTGGTCCACCAAGCCCGACGCCGCTGCCACCGTGCTGAACGGGCGGGTCTCCGAGCTCTCCGTACAGTACGACGAGCACAGCGAAAAGTGGCTGGCGATGTACGAGTCCACCGAGGGCATCGTCCTGCGCGAGGCGCCGTCCCCCACCGGGCCGTGGTCGTCGAAGAAGACCGTGGTGTCGCGCCTGCAGTTGCCGGACGCCTACGGCTCCTTCATGCTGCCGAGGCAGGACCCCGCGGACCCGTCCACGCTGTACTTCGTGATGACCACCTGGTCGGGCTACAACACCGCCATGATGCGCACCGACCTGGACCGCGTGCTGGGCTGACAGGCCTGAGAGCCCCCACGCAGAGAGCAACCCCGAAAGGTCGGTCGCACCGACCTTTCGGGGTTGCTCTCTGGATACCCTCTGCCGAAGTGAGGGTCCGGAAGGATCTACCGCTCGATGATCGCGGTGATGCCCTGTCCGCCGGCGGCGCAGACGGACACCAGGGTGCGTCCGCCGCCGTTCTCCTCGAGGGTCTTCGCCGCGGTGGCGATGATACGTCCACCGGTGGCGGCGAACGGGTGGCCCGCGGCCAGCGAGGAGCCCTTCACGTTGAGCTTGGACCGGTCGATGGAGCCCAGGGGGGCGTCCAGGCCGAGACGGTCGCGGCAGTAGTCCTCGGACTCCCATGCCTGCAGGGTCGCCAGGGTCTGGGAGGCGAAGGCCTCGTGGATCTCGTAGTAGTCGAAGTCCTGGAGGGTCAGGCCGTTGCGCTCCAGCAGACGCGGGACGGCGTAGGTCGGGGACATCAGCAGTCCGTCCGGGGTGAGTCCGTCGTGGCCGTGCAGGAAGTCCACCGAGGCGGTCTCGGAGTCCACCAGGTACGCCTTGACCGGGAGGTTGTGGGCCTCGGCCCACTCCTCGGAGGCCAGCAGGACGGCGGAGGCGCCGTCGGTCAGCGGGGTGGAGTTCGCCGCGGTCATGGTCGCCTGGGTGCCGTGCGCGGCGGCGTCCTTCTTGCCGAAGACCGGCTTGAGCTTGGCGAGCTTCTCCACGGAGGAGTCGGCACGGAGGTTGGTGTCGCGCTGCACGCCGAGGAAGGGGGTCACCAGGTCGTCGAAGAAGCCGGCGTCGTAGGCGGCGGCGAGCTTCTGGTGCGACTCGACGGCCAGCTGGTCCTGGTCCTCGCGGGAGACGTTGAGCTCGCGGGCGGTGATCGCCGCGTGGTCACCCATGGACAGGCCGGTGCGCGGCTCGCCGTTCTGCGGCTGGTCCGGGGCGAACTGGGAGGGACGCACCGAGCCGAGCAGCTTGACGCGCTCACCGGTGGTCTTTGCCGCGTTGACCTTGATCAGGGTCTTGCGCAGCTCGTCGTTGACGGCCAGCGGCGCATCGGAGGTGGTGTCGGAACCGCCGGCGATGCCGGCGTCGATGCGTCCCAACGCGATGGCGTCGGCGACCTGGACGGCGGCGGCCAGACCCGTGCCGCAGGCCTGCTGGAGGTCGAAGGCGGGGGTCTGGGCGTCCAGGGCGGACCCCAGGACGACCTCACGGGTCAGGTTGAAGTCGCGTGCGTGCTTGAGGACGGCACCGGCGACAACCATGCCCAGCTGCTCGTCCTGCAGCCCGTAGCGTGCGACGAGACCGTTGATGGCCGCGGTCAGCATGTCCTGGTTCGACGCATTGGAGAACTCCTTGTTGGAGCGCGCGAACGGGGTGCGGTTGCCGCCGAGGATGGCGACCTTACGAGGCGAAGTAGTCATCTGGATGTCTCTCCATCGGTTGTTGTCGTGTCGTCGTGTCGTGGTGTGTGCCAGACGTCCCCGGGAAGTCTACCGGGGGATCCGGGTCGACCCCAGATCTTCGTGTAACCCGCGTCACGGATTTCCGGGACATGGTTCGGGGTCACATACTAGGGTACAAATGTGAACATACATTGTTCGGGCGACCGTAGGTACGCTTTCGAATAACGGATCCACTACCAAGGAGTTACGAACGTTGTCTTCCTCCAATAAGGGCCTGCTTGACCAGGTCGTCAATTCCGGGCTCGCTGGAAAGCTCGGCGTCCCCCAGGGTGAACCGCTGCGCCGCTACAAGAAGGGCGAGCCCGCCCTGGACGGCCCCGTCGTCATCGGCGGCGAAGGACGACTCGCCGCGGGGATCAAGCCGCTGCTCGCCGACGACTACCAGTTCGTCGACGCCGGGACGGACGCCAAGCGCGCCGCCCTGGTCTTCGACGCCACCGGAATCACCAAGCCGGAGGAGCTCCACCAGCTCTTCGACTTCTTCAACCCGCAGATGCGCAAGCTGCTGCCCTGCGCCCGCCTCGTGGTCATCGGCACCACCCCCGAGCTGGTGAAGGACCGTGACGAGCACATCGTGCAGCGTTCCCTCGAGGGCTTCACCCGCTCGGTCGCCAAGGAGCTGCGCCGCGGCGCCACCGCCCAGCTGGTCTACACCGCACCGGAGGCTTCCTCCGACCTGAGCGGTCTGGAGTCCACCCTGCGCTTCCTGCTGTCCGGCAAGTCGGCCTTCGTCGACGGCCAGGTCATCCGTGTCACCGCGGACGCCTCGACCGCCCCGGAGTCCTGGGACGCCCCGCTGGCCGGCAAGATCGCCGTCGTCACCGGTGCCGCCCGCGGCATCGGCGCCGACATCGCCAAGGTGCTCGGCCGTGACGGTGCCAAGGTCATCTGCGTCGACATCCCCGCCGCCGGCGAGGGTCTGGCGGAGACCGCCAACGAGGTCAAGGGCTCCTCCCTGCCCCTGGACGTCACCGCCGCGGACGCCGCCGAGCGGATCAAGACCCACGCCGAGGAGCGCCACGGCGGCAAGGTCGACATCATCGTCCACAACGCCGGCGTGACCCGCGACAAGCTACTCGCCAACATGGACGAGGGCCGCTGGAACATGGTGCAGAACATCAACCTCGTCGCCCCCGTGCGCATCACCGAGGGCCTGCTGGCCAACGGTGGCTTCGCCGACGGCGGCCGTGTGGTCGGCGTGTCCTCGATGGCCGGCATCTCCGGCAACCGTGGTCAGACGAACTACGCGACCACCAAGGCCGGCGTCGTCGGCCTGGTCGACTCCTTCTCCGAGGAGCTCGCCGACAAGGGCATCACGGTCAACGCCGTGGCCCCGGGCTTCATCGAGACCGCCATGACCGACGCGATGCCCTTCGGCACCCGCGAGGTCGGACGCCGCCTCAACTCCCTCGCCCAGGGTGGCCACACCGTGGACGTCGCGGAGACCATCGCCTACTTCGCCGGCAACGCCTCGAACGCGGTCACGGGCAACACCGTGCGCGTCTGCGGCCAGAACCTGCTCGGCGCCTAGAAAGGACCCCAGCGTGACTGTCACCTACAAGGAACTCCCCGCCATCCCCGACCTGATGGCCGAGTACAAGGGTGCCGCGAAGAACATGGTTCCCGTCGTCGGCGCCAAGCGGTCAGCCACGAAGGACCCGTCGACCGGTTTCGAGGTCAAGGGCGTGACGATCGACATCGCCCACCTCGCCGACTACAACGCGGCGGTGGGTCTGCGCCTCGGCAACGAGCTGCCGTACACCTACCCCTACGTGATCTCCTTCGCGTTGGTGATGAAGGTGATGTCGACCGACGACTTCCCCTTCAACGCCGTGGGTGGCGTGCACCTGACCAACGTCATCGAGCAGACCCGCCCGCTGACCGTCGACGACGTGCTGCACATCCGCACCCACGCGGAGAACCTGCGCAGGCACCGCAAGGGCCTGCTGATCGACATGGTCACCGAGGTCTTCGTCGAGGGCGAGGACGGTTCCGCACCTGTCTGGCGTCAGACTTCCGGCTTCCTGGCCAAGGGCGCGAAGCTGTCGTCCTCGGCGGACGCCGCGGTCGCCGCGCGTGACGAGGACACCGGGTCGCTGTTCGAGCGTCCCGAGGTCCCGTCCGACCCGACGCCGATGGCCACGTGGCCGGTCGGTCCGGCGGACATCAAGCAGTACGCGGACGCCTCGGGTGACAAGAACCCGATCCACGTGTCCACGCTCGGCGCCAAGGCCTTCGGCTTCCCGGCGACGATCGCCCACGGCATGTGGTCCGCGGCGAAGATCCTGTCGGGCCTCGAGGGCCACCTCCCGTCCGCAGGACGCTACGCGGTGGAGTTCGCCAAGCCCGTGGTCCTGCCGACCAAGGTCGCGTTCTTCACCGAGCAGACCGAGGACGGCTGGAAGCTGCAGCTGCGCAAGGCCTCCAAGTTGGAGACCCTGCACGCGATCGCCGAGGTCTCCTCGCTCTGAGGATGCCCTGAGGACGCTGTGACGCCGTAGCCGTCTGCCCCGCCTGAAACCCCGCACACCCTGGGTGTGCGGGGTTTCGTGCTGTCCGGACGACGCCGGGGGACGTACTCTCGGCATCACGGGCGTACCAACGCGCCCCGTCACAGGTCAGCCGGCATCGGCACCCCACACTCGGGGGCACACACTGTTCTCCCGGGTATACTCCTAGGGGGTATAGGTAATCCACCGACTGGAAGTGAGACGACGATGTCGAAACGACTGACCGCACTGACCGCCGCGACACTGATTGGAACCGCAATGTCACTGACCGCCTGCTCCCCCTCCGCCGACGACAGCCAGCAGAGCTCAACCGACAGCACCAGCACTACCAGCACATCCAGCTCCGCCACCGGCCACGGTGACCACGACGGCATGGACATGGGCTCGGACATGAGCATGGACATGGACCACCCGGCCGACGGAGGCCCCGCCCCCGAGGGCATCGCCGAGGCGTCCGACCCGGAGTTCCCGGTGGGCAGCGAGGTCGTCCTGACCGCCGACCACATGGCGGGCATGGAGGGTGCCACGGCAACCGTCGCCGGCGCCTTCGACACCTACACCTACTCGGTGTCCTACACGCCCACCAACGGCGGTGAGCCGGTCAGGGACCACAGGTGGGTCGTCCAGGAGGAGCTCGCCGACGCCGGGTCGGAGCGTCTGGAGGACGGCGCGACGGTCACGCTCGAGGCCGACCACATGGCGGGCATGAAGGGCGCCACGGCCACGATCGACAGCTCCACCGACGAGACGGTGTACATGGTCGACTACGAGTCCGACGGCATGACGATGACCAACCACAAGTGGGTCACCGAGAGTGAGATGCGCGCGGCGAACTGACCTGTCCGTCGCACCACGAGGAGAGCAGCACCATGAATGACATGGAACATATCGACCATATGGACCACATGAATCACTCGGAACACATGGAACACACGGGCGGCCACGCCGACCACGGTGGGCATTCCGGCCACGCCAGCCACGCCGGCCACGTGGCGAAGTTCCGCCGACTGTTCTGGATCATGCTGGTCCTGGCGGTCCCGGTGGTGGCTTGCAACACCATGTTCGCCGACCTGATCGGCTACGACCTGCCCGACAACGCCGTCGTCGGCTGGGTGTCCCCGGTGTTGGGCACGGTGATGTACCTCTGGGGCGGGCGCCCCTTCCTCAGCGGTGCCGTCGACGAGATCAGGTCACGCAAGCCGGGGATGATGCTGCTCATCGCCCTGGCCATCACCGTCGCCTTCGTCTCCTCGTGGGGCGCGAGCCTGAACGTGCTCAGCCATGAGCTGGACTTCTGGTGGGAGCTCGCGCTGCTGGTCGTGATCATGCTGCTCGGCCACTGGATCGAGATGCGCTCGCTCGCGCAGACGTCCTCCGCGTTGGACTCGCTGGCGGCTCTGCTGCCGGACGAGGCCGAGCGCGTCGAGCAGGACGGTTCGGTCACGACCGTCTCCCCCGACGAGCTGGGCCTGCACGACGTGGTCATCGTCCGGCCCGGTGCCGCCGTCCCGGCCGACGGCACGGTGGTGGACGGTTCGGCGTCGATGGACGAGTCCATGGTCACCGGAGAGTCCGCGACGGTGCGCCGCGACGTCGGGGACACCGTGGTCGCCGGCACCGTCGCCACGGACTCGGGCCTGCGGGTGCGGGTCACCGCCGTCGGCGAGGACACCACACTGGCGGGCATCCGCACGTTGGTCTCCGAGGCGCAGAACTCCTCGTCGCGGGCCCAGCGCCTGGCGGACACCGCCGCCGGCTGGTTGTTCTGGTTCGCCCTGGGGGCCGCCGTCGTCACCGCCGTCGTGTGGTCGGTGGCCGGACGCCACGAGGACGCCGTGGTGCGCACCATCACCGTGCTCGTCATCGCCTGCCCGCACGCGTTGGGCCTGGCGATCCCGCTCGTGGTGTCCATCGCCACCGAGCGTGCCGCCCGTTCCGGCATCCTGATCAAGGACCGCCTCGCGCTGGAGTCGATGCGCTCGGTGGACACCGTGCTGTTCGACAAGACCGGCACGCTCACTCTCGGGGAACCGACGGTCACCGAGGTACTCGTCCCCGACGAGAATGACCTCGACGGGAACCGGGCCCTGTCCCTCGCCGCCGCGGCGGAGACCGACAGTGAGCACCCCCTCGCCCACGCGATCGTCACCGCCGCAGCGGACCGTGGACTGGACGTCCCCCGGGCGTCGGACTTCTCTTCCTCCCCGGCGGTCGGCGTGCGCGCGGTCGTCGACGACCACGTTGTCGAGGTCGGTGGTCCCCACCTGCTCGAGCAGCGCGACGCCCCGGCACTGCCCGGCACCGCCGCGTGGCGGGACGAGGGCGCGATCACCCTCCACGTCCTGGTGGACGGTGGTGTCGTCGGTGCACTGCGGCTGGCGGACGGCGTCCGCCCGGAGTCACGCACCGCCGTCGACGACCTGCACGAACGTGGGGTCCGGGTCGTGATGATCACCGGCGACGCCGAGGCGGTGGCGACCTCCGTCGCCACGGAACTCGGCATCGACCAGGTCTTCGCCGGTGTGCGTCCCGAGGACAAGGCGGCGAAGGTCGCCGAACTTCAGGCGGACGGCCACAAGGTCGCGATGGTCGGCGACGGCGTCAACGACGCGCCGGCGCTCGCCGCGTCCGACGTGGGCATCGCCATCGGTGCGGGCACCGACGTCGCCATCGGGTCGGCCGGGGTGATCCTCGCCAGCTCGGACCCGCGTTCGGTGGTCTCCGTGATCTCACTCTCGCAGGCCGCCTACCGGAAGATGCGGCAGAACCTGTGGTGGGCCGCCGGCTACAACCTGGTGTCGGTGCCCCTGGCCGCCGGCGTGCTGGCGCCGGTCGGTTTCGTGCTGCCGATGAGCGTGGGCGCGATCCTGATGTCCGCCTCCACCGTCGTCGTCGCCCTCAACGCGCAGCTGCTGCGTCGCTGGACACCGCAGCAGTGACGGTGACGATGTCGTCGCCGAAGGCCGCGAGCGGTGCGGGCATCCCCTCCACCGAACCGAATGCACGGCTGTTGACCACCACCACCGGGGTGACGGTGGAGTAGCCGGCCTCACGGATCTTCTCGGTGTCGAACCGGATCAACGGGGTACCGGCCTCGACGCGCTGCCTCTTCTCGACGAGCAGCTCGAAGCCCTCACCACCCATCTTCACCGTGTCGATGCCGATGTGGATCAGCAGCTCGATACCGCTGTCCAGCCGCAGTCCCACGGCGTGGCCGGTCTTCTGCACGGTGAGAACCTTCCCGTCGGCCGGGGCCACGACCGTGTCGCCCGAGGGTTCCACGGCCACACCCTGCCCGAGTGCCCCGGAGGAGAAGGCAGGGTCGTCCACCTCGCTCAGCGGGATCACCCGCCCCTCCACCGGCGTGGTCAACACGGTGACCGTCCCCGGGACCAGCGCCGGTTTCGCGGCGGGTGCCACCACTCCGGACGCTGCGTCCTGCCCGGCGTCCTGTTCCTGGTCGAGTTCAGCGTCCCGTTCCGCGTCCTGCTCTGCAGCAAGCGCCGCACGCACCTCGGCCTTCTCGTCCTTACCGCGGTAGTCGAAGAACAGCACAAGCAACATCGAGGTGACGAAGGCGGCGGCGATGCCGAACAGGTAGCCGGCCCAGGGGTCCATCGCCGGGAAAGTCAGCAGCGAGGTGAAGACGAACGCGCTGGCCTTCACGTCGAAGAAGCCCATGATCACGCCACCGACCAGACATCCCGGCAGCAGACGCATGTAGGTCTTGCGGAACCGCAGCAGCACGCCGTACAGCGAGGGCTCGGAGATACCACCGAACAGTCCGGCCATCAGTCCACCGAAGGACACCTGACGCATACCCTTGTTCCGTTCGCGGACCGAGATCACGAACACACCGGCGACGACGCCGAAGCAGGCGAAGTTCCAGGCACCCATCGGCCCCTGGATGAAGTCGTAGCCGAGGGTGGCGATGTTCTGGATCATGATCGCGTTCAGCGGCCAGTGCAGGCCCAACGGCACGAGGAAGGGGTACAGCAGGGGGATGATCACGGCCAGGATGAACGGGGAGACGCCGTTGAGCCACAGCAGGAACTCGGAGATCCCGTTGCCGATGCCGATGCCGAACGGGCCGAGCAGGAACGCCGTCGCCGGGATCATGATCAGCAGCGAGAAGAAGGGTACGAACACCATCTGCACGGACTGCGGGATGATGCGTTTGAGCCCCTTCTCCACCCAGAACAACCCGATGGCCGCGATCAGCGGCGGGAAGACCTGCGAGGAGTAGTCGTTGAGCACCAGCGGCAGGCCGAAGACCTGGACGGTGTCCCCCGCCTCGCCGAGGGAGAGGAACTCTGGGGTGAGCAGGGCCGCCGGGATGGCCGCGCCGACCCACTCGTTGGCGCCGAGCTTACGGGCGGCCGTCGCACCGATCATGATCGGCAGGAAGTAGAAGACGGAGCGCCACATCGCATGCAGCAGCACGTAGCCGTTGGGTTGCTCCTCCATCGGAGCCCGGAAGTCCTGCATCCCGAAGGTGTCGGCGAGGACCAGCATGGTGATGATCAGGGAGGCACCGAGCAGCGCCCACAGCACGGGGCGGAAGGTGTCGGAGAGGAACTCGAAGCAGTAGTTGACCCAGTCGTACCTGCCGCGGACTCCCCCGTACTCCTTCTTCGACGCGGCTCGGCTCTCGGCGTCCGCGTCACCCATGCCGGGTTCCCGGACGATGGCGTTGTAGTAGTCGGCGACGCCGCCGCCCATCACGACCTGCAGGCCGGTACTCCCCTGCTCCACCACGCCGAGCACGGCGGGGTCGCTGTCGAGTTTGTCGATGTCGACCTTCGACCGGTCGACGAGGTCGAACCGAAGTCGGGTGGCGCAGTAGGTGAGCGACGAGACGTTGTCCGCTCCGCCCACCTCCGCGAGAATGTGCCGGGACGTGTCTGTCGCTGCTGAGGCCATCGGGTGTCCGCCTTGGTGAGCTGGAGGGATGTTCCTGCCGCCCAAGGTTAGGGCGGCACCTCACCCATCGTAGAACTTCCCCGGTCAAAACATAAGGCCCTGAACGCACAAAAGACCCGGCCCACCCCGAATACGGGGTGGGCCGGGTCCGACTCGTCTACTGGGAGACGGTACTACTCACCGGAGCCGGCGAGCTTCTCGCGCAGAGCGGCGAGCTGCTCGTCGGACGCCAGGGAACCGGCGTCGGAGGTGGTCTCCTCCGTGGCGGCGGCGGCCGGCTTGTCCGAGTTGCTGGAGTAGGAGCCGTTGTCGGCAGCCTCGTCAGCCTCGGCGGCCTGGGCGCGGTGGCGCTCGATCTGGGCGGCGTGGGTCTTGTGGCGACGCTCGGACTCGGCGTACCGGGCCTCCCATGCCTCACGCTGCTCGTCGTAGCCTTCCATCCACTCGTTGGTCTCCGAGTCGAAGCCCTCCGGGAAGATGTAGTTGCCCTGCTCGTCGTAGGAGTCGGCCATACCGTACTTGGACGGGTCGAACTCCTCGGCGAAGTCCTCGTCGGCCTGCTTCAGCGACAGGGAGATACGACGACGCTCGAGGTCGATGTCGATGACCTTGACCATGAGCTCCTGGCCGACGGTGACGATCTGGTCCGGGACATCCACGTGGCGCTCGGCCAGCTCGGAGATGTGGACCAGGCCCTCGATGCCCTCCTCGACGCGGACGAAGGCGCCGAACGGAACCAGCTTGGTGACCTTGCCCGGGACGATCTGACCGATCGCGTGGGTCCGGGCGAAGACGCGCCACGGATCCTCCTGGGTGGCCTTCAGCGACAGGGACACGCGCTCGCGGTCCAGGTCGACGTCGAGCACCTCGACGGTGACCTCGTCACCGACGGTGACGACCTCGGACGGGTGGTCGATGTGCTTCCAGGACAGCTCGGAGACGTGAACCAGGCCGTCGACACCGCCGAGATCGACGAAGGCGCCGAAGTTGACGATGGAGGACACGACGCCCTTGCGGACCTGGCCCTTCTGCAGCTGGTGCAGGAACTCGGAGCGGACCTCGGACTGGGTCTGCTCGAGCCATGCGCGACGCGACAGCACGACGTTGTTGCGCTGCTTGTCCAGCTCGATGATCTTGGCCTCGATCTCCTGGCCGATGTACGGCTGGAGGTCGCGGACGCGACGCATCTCGACGAGGGAGGCGGGCAGGAAGCCACGCAGGCCGATGTCCAGGATGAGGCCGCCCTTGACGACCTCGATGACGGTACCGGTGACCGGCTCGTCCTTCTCCTTGAGCTCCTCGATGGTGCCCCAGGCGCGCTCGTACTGTGCGCGCTTCTTGGACAGGATCAGGCGGCCTTCCTTGTCCTCCTTGGTGAGGACCAGGGCGTCGACCTCGTCGCCGACCTCGACGACCTCGCCGGGATCGACATCGTGCTTGATGGACAGCTCGCGGGAGGGGATGACACCCTCGGTCTTGTATCCGATGTCAAGCAGGACCTCGTCGTGGTCGACCTTGACGACGGTACCCTCGACGATGTCACCGTCGTTGAAGTACTTGATGGTGGCGTCGACGGCGGCGAGGAAATCCTCAGCGGAGCCGATGTCGTTGACGGCTACCTGAGGAACGTTGTTGGTGGGCATATGTGAAGTTGCTCCGAGACGGATTGTTCTTAGTGATGGACAGGGGGCACCGTTCCGCCAGCGTTCAGCTTCCCGGCACCGTCGCGCGCCTGCGGACAGACGGTTAACAGAATGCAGGCTACACGACCCCTCCGAGCTGTGCAAATACCATCTCCGCGAACTCCTCGGTGCCCGCCCCTGCCGCACCTGAGCCATCTCCAGCCACTCCGGCCTCTCCCGCCACATCCGGGGTGGGCGCGTGCATGAGCGCGTGCCGCACAGCCCCGCCGAGCGCGTCGCCGGCCTCCCCGTACCCGAGGTGCCGCAGCATCAGCGCCGCCGAGTTCATCAGCCCGGCCGGGTTCGCCACGCCCTGCCCCGCGATGTCCGGCGCGGAACCGTGCGCGGCCTGTGCCATCACCGCCGTGTCCCCGGCGTTCACGCTGCCGGCGGCGCCGAGCGTGCCACCGAGGGCCGCGGTGAGGTCGGAGAGGATGTCGCCGAACATGTTCTCCGCCACGATCGTGCGGTGACGCCCGGGGTTGACCACCAGGTCGGCGCACAAGGCGTCGATGTGCACCGGGAGCAACCGCACCCCGGTCTCGTCCGCCATCGCCTCGGCCTCCTCCAGGTACATCCCGGACGTCCTGGCCAGGACGTTCGCCTTGTGCGCGACCGTGAGGACGCCGCCGCGCGCGGCAGCGACGCGTCCTGCGTGCCGGACGATCCGGCGCACGCCCTGGCGCGTGAAGGTTCCGATGGCCAGGGCGACGTCCTCGGTGACCATCACGTCACCGGAGCCGGCGTACATGTTGCGGTCGGCGTAGAGCCCCTCGGTGTTCTCCCGGACGACGACCACGTCCAGGTCGGGCGCCACCGCCCCGGGCAGCCCGCGCACCGGTCGCACGTTCGCCCACAGCTGGGCGCGCACCCGCAGGGCGGCGGAGGGGTTCTGCTGCTCGCGCGCCTCCGGCAGGTAGGACGCGTTGTCGTGTGGGCCGAGCACCCAGCCGTCCAGTCCGGCGACCGTCTCCCAGGTCTGTTCCGGAAGGATCCTGCCGGTCTGCCCGAAGGCCTCCCGGCCGAGCAGCAGGGGCACCCAGCGCACGGAGACGCCGCCGTGGTGACGCAGCGCGGTGGTCGTGGCGGTGACGGTGGGGGCCACGATCTCCGGGCCGATGCCCTCCCCTGGCCAGTAGCCCAGCCTGAGTTCGTGGTGCGTGCCGGTGGAGTCGCCTGGAGTGATCACGGTCACCCATCCTAGGTCCTGCCCCGCCCCTGGGTCGACGGTGGGCTGACACGCGGGCCGCTTCGGACTTTTCACCACCCCACACATCATCCGGATACGATGACGCCCATGAACGAAACCTCACCCGGCACCGGGCACTCCGCCGAGAACGCCGCCGAGCACCCTGCCGAGCACGCGACCTCGCGGCGCCCCGCCTTCGAGAACACCCCCTTCACACCGGGGGCCGTCGTCCTCAACGCGCTCCGCGGCGGCCTCATCGGCTCCGCCGAGCTCGTCCCGGGCATCTCCGGCGGCACCGTGGCCCTGGTCACCGGCGTGTACGAGCGCGTGCTGTACAACGCCAACCGACTGCTCGACGGCCTGAAGGCCTTCGCCACGGACCGCCCGGCGGGGATCCGGAAGATCAAGTCCGTGGACTGGACAATGCTCATCCCGATGGCCATCGGCATGGTCGCCATGGTCTTCGCACTGGCCGGCATCCTCGGCACGTTCGTCGAGGACCACCCGATCCCCGCCAAGAGCCTCTTCCTGGGCATGGTCGCCGTGTCCGTGGTCGTGCCGATCCTGCTGATCGACACCGCCGACCTGAAACGTCGGCTCCCCGTGGCCGTGCCGCTGTTCATCGTCGGCGCACTGTTCACCTTCATCGCCACCGGGTTCTCCTCGTCGACGAACAACGACCCGAACCTGTTCCTGGTGTTCATCGCCGCCGCGATCGCCGTGTGCGCCCTGATCCTGCCCGGCGTCTCCGGCTCCTTCTTCCTCTACGCCATCGGCATCTACTCCGCCACGCTGACCGCGGTGAGCGAACTGGACATCACCTACATCCTGGTCTTCGGTCTCGGCGCCCTGACCGGCCTGGTGCTCTTCGTCCGTGTCATGGAGCACCTGCTGACCAAGCACCGCACACTGAGCCTGTTCACCATGACAGGCATGCTGCTCGGTTCACTGCGCGCCCTGTGGCCCTGGCAGGACGACGACTCCAGCCTGCAGGCCCCCGGCGACCAGGTCGGCACCGCCGTCCTGCTGTTCGTCCTCGGCGCCGCAGTCGTCGCTGCGATGGTCATCGCCGAGCAGGTCACGAAGCGTCGCCGCATGCGGGCGAACGCATCACGTACCTCCTAGACCGGACTCAGTGCCCGGCGGCCTCCCAGTTCTCCCCGGTCCCGGTGGAGACGTCCAGCGGGACGCGCAGTTCGGCCGCCCAGTCCATCTGCTCCTGCAGCAGCGCAGTCATCTCCTCGAGCTCGCCGTCGACGACCTCGACGACGAGCTCGTCGTGCACCTGCAGCAGCACACGTGACCGCATGCCGCGCCGTGTCATCTCCCGGTCGACGCGCAGCATCGCCCGCTTGATGATGTCGGCGGCGGTGCCCTGGATCGGCGCGTTCAGCGCGGCGCGTTCGGCGTTGTCGCGCGCCACCCGGTTGCTGGAGTTGAGCTCCGGCAGGTAGCGACGTCGCCCGTAGAGCGTCTCGGTGTAGCCGACCTCCTTGGCCCGTTCGACCACGGTGTCGAGGTAGTCCTTCACTCCGCCGAAGCGCTCGAAGTAGGTGTCCATGATCTTCTTCGCCTCACCGGCGGCGATGTTGAGCTGCTGGGACAGGCCGAAGGCGCTGAGCCCGTAGACCAGCCCGTAGCTCATCGCCTTCACCCGGCGACGCAGTTCCGGGGTGACCTCGTCGACGGGCACGTCGAAGACCTTGGAGCCCACGTAGTTGTGCAGGTCCTCACCGTTGCGGTAGGCCTCGATCAGGCCGGGGTCCTCGGAGAGGTGCGCCATGACACGCATCTCGATCTGCGAGTAGTCGGCGGTCAGCAGCGTGGTGTAGCCCGCGCCGACGCGGAAGGCGCCGCGGATGTGGCGTCCTGCCTCGGTACGCACCGGGATGTTCTGCAGGTTCGGTTCAGCCGAGGACAGCCGGCCCGTGGCGGCACCGCGCTGGTTGAAGGTGGTGTGGATGCGTCCGTCGTCGGCGGTGGCCTCGATGAGTCCGTCGATGGTGGTCTTCATCTTCTGGTACTCGCGGTGGGCCATCAGGTGCGACAGGAAGGGGTGCCCGGTCTGGGCGGTGAGCTTCTCCAGCTCGCCGGCGGCGGTGGAGTACCCGGTCTTGGTCTTCTTGGTGGTGGGCAGGCCGAAGTCCTCGAAGAGCACCTTCTGCAGCTGCTTGGGGCTGGAGAGGTTGAGCGACTCGTCGCCGGCGATCTCGCGGGCGGCGGTGACCTCCTCGGTGATGCGGTCACCGTAGTTGTCGGAGAGTTCCTGCAGCGAGTCACGGTCCACGGAAATGCCGTGGCTCTCCATGCGCGCCAGGACGGTGGCCAGCGGCACCTCGAGGTCGAGGTAGAGCTCCATCGCGCCGATCCCGGCGAGCTCCGGGGTCAGCGAGGTCACCAGGTCGAGCACGGCCTGTGCGCGCACGCCGCCGGCGGCGTCCTCGGCGAGCTCGTGTCCGACGTGGCGCTGCAGGACGTCCGCCAGCCCGGTGGAGCGCACGTCCGGACGCAGGAGGTAGGCGGCGAGCGCGGTGTCGTGCTCCACGCCGTCGAGTTCCAGACCGGAGCCGTGGAGCATGTGCCAGGCCCGTTTGGAGTCGTGCAGCCACTTGGCGGCGGAGACGTCCGCGAGCCAGGCGGTGAGTGCCGCCTCGTCCTTCGGGTCCTGGTCTGTCAGGTCGATGTCCACGGCGTGCAGGACGCCGTCCTCGCCGGCTTCCGGGTCGAGCAGGACGACGCGCGCGGCGTTGCCGCCGAACGGCGTCCCGGTTCCGGTCACCTCGACGACGAGCGGACGGTTGGTGGACGCGTCGCCGGGGTTGCGGCCGTCCTTCCAGCCGGCGCGCTCGGTGAGCCACTTGGCGAGCTTGCCGTCGTCGACGGTGTCGACGGCGAGTTCGGACGCCGCACCGTCCTCGAACTCGATGCCCATGGTGCGGAAGGTGCGGTTGCGCAGGTTGTTGCCGAACTGCAGGGTGTCGAACAGGTCGATCGCCTCGGAGGCGTCCACGTGTCCGGGACGCAGCGCTGAGAGCTTCCCACCGTCGCCGTTGAGGTCCCCGAGGTCGAGGTCGCGGACCATCTCGGTGACCTTGCGGGCCAGCACGACGTTGTCGATGTTGTCGCGCAGGGCGTCGCCGACCTTGCCGCCGAAGTCGTCGATGTGGTCGATCACCGCGTCCAGGCTGCCGTACTTCGTGATCCACTTCTGGGCGGTCTTGGGGCCCACCCCCGGCACCCCGGGCATGTTGTCTGAGGTGTCGCCACGCAGCGAGGCCAGGTCGGGGTACTGGGTGGGGGTAACCCCGTACTTCTCCTCCACGCGCGCAGGGGTGAACCGGTCGAGTTCGGAGACGCCGCGCAGGGTGTAGAGGACGGTGACGTCGTCGTTGACGAGCTGCAGGCTGTCGCGGTCGCCGGTGCAGATCACCGTGCGCATGCCCGCCTCGGTGCCCCGGCAGGACAGGGTGGCGATGATGTCGTCGGCCTCGTAGGCCTCCTTCGTCAGCGTCCGGACGCCGAGGGACTGCAACGCCTCCTGGATCAGCTCGACCTGCCCGTGGAACTCCTCGGGTGCCGGCGGACGCTGCGCCTTGTACTCCGGGAGGTCCTTCTCCCGGAACGTCGGACCGGAGAGGTCGAAGGCCGCGGCGACGTGTGTCGGCCGTTCTGCCTCCATCAGCCCCAGGAACATGCCGAGGAAGCCGTAGACGGCGTTGGTGTACTGGCCCCCGGTCGTGGAGAAGTTCTGTGCCGGCAGGGCGTAGAACGCCCGGAAGGCCAGGGAGTGTCCGTCGAGCAACAGGAGGGTGGGGCGCTCGTCCCCGGGGTTGTCTGTCATGTGACCTTCCTGCATGTCCGTGACGTGTTCTTTTCACGCCGCCGGACACACTTCTCGTGGTTGCTGCCGCAGTCGGTGTCGTGCCCGGGCTATTCTAGTCGCCATGAGTGACCAGACAGAGAGCGTCCCGGAAGAACCGGCGACTGAACCGGCGACCGAACAGCAGTCGTCGGCCCGGCGTCGTGCCGAGGAGACCCGGGTGTACATCCTGGAGTGCGCGAAGAACGCCTTCAACAAGCGCCCCTACAGCGAGGTGTCACTCAAGGACATCGCCACCGAGGTCGGTGTCAGTGCCCCGCTGATCATCAAGTACTACGGAACGAAGGAGAACCTCTACGAGGCGCAGCTGGACTTCACCGAGGCCGCCGCGCGTCTGGAGAACGTCCCCTTCACGCAGATGGGCACCCACCTGGCACGGCTGGCGGTGACCTCCGCCGACGACAGCCCGAACTCGCTGGTGCGCAAACTCGCCGACGCCGGCGGCAACCGGCACATCGTCGACACCCTCGGACGGGTCTTCCGCCAGCAGGTCGTCGCCCCCGTCCTGGAACGGGTGGCCGCCGAGACCGGCTCGGACTCCGGCGCCGACCCGGAGATGCGGGCAGAGGCGGCGATGTCGATGGTGATCGGCCTGGCGTTGATGCGCCGGCTCGTCACCCAGGAGTACTTCCACGACGCCGACGTCGAGGCCTTCGTCACCTACTACGGCGACCTGATCCAGTGTGTACTGGACGGTGAACCCGCAGGACGGTGAGCCGGTCGCACCCGCCGCCACCCCGGTGTTGTCGGGTGCGACGACCCTCCCGTATCATCTCCGTTTGTTGGCCCTGGTGGCGGAATTGGCAGACGCGCTGCACTCAAAATGCAGTGCCTTCGGGCGTGTGGGTTCGAGTCCCACCCAGGGCACCATCATGACCCCGCCGGTCGAGATCGACCGGCGGGGTCTTCTGCTGCCCGGCCTGCAGGGGCCCGCAGCGGCCCGCACGAGCACGTGACGGTCGGGCTCGGTGTGGTCGCGGTCGTACGGGAAGTGGTTGACCACCGCCCGTCGACCCTCGATCTTCAGCGTCGTCGCCGCGGCGACGGTGTCGAAGGCCCGCAGGAACCTGGGGTGCCCGGCCAGCGCCTTGGCGCGCATGGGGTGCGCGGCGTCGTGGTTTCCGGCGGGCAGCGGGTGGCCTAGGCGTGGATCCGCGGTGAACCGGTCCGTCATACCCCGGATGGTACCGCGGCCCACCATACGGTAGGTTGGCCAGTGAAACTGTCGGGACGGTCCCGGCGCCACACCCCACCCAGGAGGAAACAGCCGTGGACCTTCCCATCGCCGAAGCAATCGAGACGTCCGGCGCCTACGCGTCCAATGCCATCTTCATCGTCGGGTCGCTCCTGTCGTCGCCCTTCGGGCTGATCGGCGACCTCGGGGCAGCAGCCTCCTCGCTGCTCCCCTAATCCTCGTCGGGGTCGACGATCTCGGCCGCGGTGGTGGCCACCGTCGTCCCGTCCTCGAACCGCCTCTTACCGAGGACGTTGTTCGGGTCGACGACCGCGACCTTCTTCCCCGTCTCGCGGATGCGGCGCAGCCCCTCCTTCACCATGCGGCGACCCACCGGGTTGCTCTCGGTCACCCGACGGGCGTCGATGATGACCCGCGGGGTGGAGATGTCCTGGTGCTCGGTCTCCATGAGGAACTCCTCGGCACCGGAGAAGTCCAGACCACCCTGCAGCCGGAAGATCGTGCTGCGCCCGCGGGTACGCACGCCGCGCACCGAACTGCCCTTGCGCGTCACCGCCGACATCAGGTGCAGGCCCATGTCCTCCGAGAGGGCCCGGAAGATCTTCGCCCCGCGCACGCTGTTGCCGGATTCGTCCAGCTGCGGCGAGAACGTCGCGATGCCGAGCTGTCCGGGCAGTGTCCCCATCAGTCCCCCGGCCACCCCGGACTTCGCCGGGATGCCCACGCCCGCCATCCACTTGCCCGCCCCGTCGTACATCCCGGCGGACGCCATGACGGCCTGCACCTGCCGGCACACCAGCGGCTCCAGGATCCTCTCGCCGGTGAGCGGCTGCACGCCTCCGAGGGCCAGGGTGGCCCCCATCACCGCGAGGTCCTTCACCGTGACCCGGATCGAGCACTGCCGGGTGTAGCTCGCCACGGCGTCCTCCGCACGGTCACTGATCACGTCGTAGCTGCGCAGCATGTGGGCCAACGCCAGGTTGCGGTCGGCGGAGCCCGTCTCCGAGGCCGTCACGTCCTCGTCCACGGTGAGCTGCCGCCCGGCGAGCCGGGAGAAGTACTCGACGATCACGTCGACCCGGTCCTCGACCGAGGAGTCCTCACCGTTGATCAGCTGGTTGACGGCGATGGCCCCTGCGTTGATCATCGGGTTGACCGGACGGTGCGTCTTCCCGTCCAAGGAGAGCTCGTTGAAGGCCTCACCGGAGGGCTCCATCCCCACCGTCTCCAGCACCTTCTCCACCCCGCAGTCCTGGAGTGCGGCGGCGTAGGCGAAGGGCTTGGAGATCGACTGGATGGTGAACTCGCGTTCGTCGTCGCCGACGCTGTAGATCCACCCCTGGTTCGTGCACATCGCGATCGCCAGCGGCGTGGGGTCTGCCTTGGCGAGTTCGGGGATGTAGTCGGCGACCGCGCCACCGTCCTCGTCGCGCACCCGGTCCATGATGTCGTTGAGATAGTCTTCGACGAGGGAGTTCATGGCCCCCGAGACTAACAGAATCCGTCGCCGATATACTTCCACCCATGACACCCCTTCCCGTTCCGCGACCGGGCTTTATCGCCCGCAGTGTCGGCTCGGTCCTGGGGGCCCTGATGCTCTCGACGTCTCTGGTGGCCTGCGTCACCAACGAGGAGTCCGGAAACCCGGAGGGCTGGGTAGACACCCTGCCCGAACCCGTCCCCGAACTCCAGGAGCTGCTCCCTCAGGAGTACCGCGACTCCGGACGCATCTCGGCCTCGACCAACCCAACATTCCCACCGAACCAGTTCAAGGACCCGTCCGGCGAGATCATCGGTTTCGAGATCGACCTCGTCCGTGCCGCCGGCGCCGTCCTCGGGCTCGACGTCGGCTTCCAGCAGCAGGACTTCAACCTGATCCTGCCGTCGATCTCCGCCGGGACGGTGGACGTGGGCACCTCCGGGTTCTCCGACACCGAGGACCGCCGGAACTCGTACGACTTCGTGGACTTCTACACCTCGGGCATCACCTGGGCCACCACCCCGGGCAAGACCGTGGACCCGGCGGACGCCTGCGGGCTCACCGTGGCCGTGCAGAAGGGCACCTACTCCGACACCGACGACGTGCAGGTCAAGTCCGACGAGTGTGTCGCCGACGGCCGTCCGGCGATCAACAAGCTGGTGTACGAGTCCGCCAACGCCGCCGCGAACGCCACGGCCCTGGAGAAGGCGGATGCACTGAGTTCGGACTCCGCGGTGACCGACTACGCGATCCGCCTGTCGGAGGGCAAGCTCGTCCCCGCCGGCGACGCCTTCGACACCACCCCGTTCGGCTGGGCCTTCGCCAAGGAGTCGGACCTGGTGCCCGCCTTCGCCGCCGCCCTCGAGTACCTGATCACCTCGGGCCAGTACGACGACATCCTCGGCCCCTGGGGCCTCACCGACGGCGCGATCGACGCCGTCACCGTCAACACGCAGGACGTCGACCTGCCCGCCGCCGCCACCGCCGAAGAAGGAGCCTCCTGATGAGCGACCACTCCAGGGCCCAGGAACGGACCCGACCGACCGACAACGACGTCGTCCCGCTGCGCCACCCGGGACGCATCGTCGCGTCCGTCGTCCTGCTCGTCCTGCTCGCCGTGTTCCTGTGGAGCGCGGCGCACAACGACGCCTACGGGTGGGACACCTACGCGTCCTACCTCTTCGACACCCGGATCGCCGAGGCCGCGGTGCACACCATGGCGCTGACCGTGCTGGCGATGATCGTCGGCGTGGTCCTCGGTGCCGTGCTCGCCGTGCTGCGCATGTCACCGAACCCGGTGACCAGCGGCATCGCCTGGCTGTACCTGTGGATCTTCCGCGGCACCCCGGTGTACGTCCAGCTGGTGTTCTGGGGTCTGCTGTCCTCGATCTACCAGACGGTCAGCGTGGGCTTCGCCGAGATCGAACTCAGTTCGCTGCTGAGCAACATGTTCTGGCTGGCGGTCATCGGCCTGGGCCTCAACGAGTCCGCCTACATGGCCGAGATCGTGCGTGCCGGCATCCAGGCGGTGCCCGAGGGCCAGTCCGAGGCGTCCAAGGCGCTGGGTATGACCTGGTGGCAGAACATGCGTCGCACCGTGCTGCCGCAGGCGATGCGCATCATCATCCCGCCGACGGGCAATGAGCTGATCAGCCTGCTGAAGACCACCTCGCTGGTCATCGCACTGCCCTACGCCGGTGAGCTCTACGGCCGGTCGATGGACATCGCCTACGCCATGTTCGAACCGGTGCCGATGCTGCTCGTCGCCGCCACGTGGTACCTGGTGATCACCTCGATCCTCATGGTCGGACAACACTACCTGGAGCGCTACTACTCCCGGGGTTCCTCCCGTGCGCTGACGAGCCGCCAGCTCGCCGCGCTGACCGACGCGGAGGGCCTGCCCCCGCTGAACATCACGGTCGAGGACCCGGGCAGCGAACGAAACAACAGGAACAGCCGAGACAACAAGGAGAACGGCCGATGAGCACCGACACCCCGATGATCGCCGTGAAGGACGTCTGGAAGCGCTACGGTCGCCTCGACGTCCTCAAGGGCATCGACCTGGAGGTCCCCACCGGCGGCGTGACCTGCCTGATCGGGCCGTCCGGCTCCGGCAAGTCCACGCTGCTGCGCTGCGTGAACCACCTGGAGAGCATCGACGCCGGACGCATCGAGGTCAACGGCGACCTCATCGGCTACCAGGAGCGCAACGGTCGGCTGCACCAGATCTCCGAGCGCGAGGCGTCGCGTCAGCGCGCCGACATCGGCATGGTCTTCCAGCAGTTCAACCTGTTCACCCACCGCACGGTGCTCGCCAACATCATCGAGGCACCGGTGAAGGTGAAGGGCGTGCCGAAGGCGGAGGCCGAGGCCACCGCCCGGGAGCTGCTCGAGATGGTCGGGCTGTCCGACAAGGCCGAGGCGTGGCCGGTGCAGCTCTCCGGCGGTCAGCAGCAGCGGGTCGCCATCGCCCGCGCACTGGCGATGAAGCCGAAGCTGATGCTCTTCGACGAGCCGACGTCCGCCCTGGACCCCGAGCTCGTCGGTGAGGTGCTCAATGTGATGCGCCGTCTCGCCGACGACGGCATGACGATGCTCGTCGTCACCCACGAGATGGGCTTCGCGCGCGAGGTCGCCGACCACGTGGCGTTCATGGACGGCGGACGCATCGTGGAGCACGGTGTGGCGCGCCAGGTCATCACCGACCCCCAGGAGGAGCGCACCCGCTCCTTCCTGTCCAGCATCCTGGACTGACCCCCTCCGCGCGTCCCCGACCTGTTTCAGGGACGGATGTCGACGTGCCAGGGCACACGGGGGGTGCCCGGGTCGTCCAGCACCTGCTGGAAGAGCTGTTCGGCGGGCTGCTTGTCGCGGCTGACCAGCACCTCGGACAGGCGGGCGGTCAGCGCGCTGATGCTGCCCTCACAGCGGGTGACGTCCAGGGTCACCGTCGCCGGTTCGGGGGTGGTGTCGGCGGCGTCGGCGAAACCGTAGTCCTGCCACACCTCCTCGAGGCTGGCGTCTCCCCCGGTGCCGGTGGCCACCTGCAGGTCGGCGGTCAGCGACTCGGAGTTGAGGTCGACCAGGTGCCGGATGTCGTCGACGATGCTGTCGCGCTGATCGGCGGTGGAAAGGATCTTGAACACGATCTGAGGCATGGGCACCAGTAAAGCACTGACTCGCTCCCACTGCCAGGGTCTGACCGACTACTGTTGGGTAACTGTGATCGGCCACTCCCCCATCTCCCCCGCACCGGTACCTCCGTTGACCACGTTGCCCGACGGCACCATCAAACAGGTCAACCCGTTCTCCGGGACCGAGGTCTGGACCGTGCCCAGCCGCGGCCACCGTCCCGTCCGGGAACGTCCCGAGGAGATCGTCGAGGTCAACGACGCCAACCGGGACACGCAGACGGACTTCGGCATCGCCAACCTGCTGCGCACCACCCCGGAGAAGGCCCGCATGGTCATCGACGACAACGGTGACCCCCGGATCCTGCGCGGCCTCACGGTCTCGCAGCTGGAGGCGACGGACCCGCTGTTTCGGCGGGTGGCGAACCTCTACGAGATCCTCACCTACGACTACTGGCTGGTGAACTACGGCCACCGGATGGACGCCACGGCCGCCCGGCACATGGCGGAGTACCTCGCCGAGCCGGAGGGACGCGCCCACGTCGAGCAGCTGCTGCGCATCCGCCTGGCCGCGGCGGGACGTCCCGCGTCCGAGATCGACGCCCTGTTCACCGAGGAGCGGGCGGTGCAGAGCGTCAACGAGCTCGGCGGGCCGTTGTTCGGCGGCGGACACGACATCATCCTCGCCCGCGACCACTACGTCCCCGGGGCCACCCGCAGCGACCAGCTCCTCGGCTCCGGTGAGATGAGCTGGTCGGACCACCGGCTCTACATCGCCTTCACCGTGGACGCGATGGACCGGCTGTACCGCGCCAACCCGTACGTGCGCTACGTCGCGGCGTTCCAGAACTGGCTGGAGCCCGCCGGTGCCTCGATCGAGCACCTGCACAAGCAGCTGGTGGCCATCGACGAGCACGGGCTGCAGAACGAGACGGAGATCGCCCAGGTGCGGGCGAACCCGAACATGTACAACCAGTGGGCGGTGGACTACGCCGGGCACCACAACCTCATCGTCGCCGAGAACGACCATGCCGTCGCCTTCGCCGGTTTCGGGCACCGCTGGCCGACCCTGGAGGTGTTCTCCCGCTCGGGGACCACCGAGCCGTGGCTCATCAGTGTCGAGGAGCGCGACGCGGTGGCCGACCTCGTCCACGCCTGCCATGTGGCGGCCGGGCCTCACATGCCCTCGAACGAGGAGTGGCTGCACCGGCCGTTGGACGTGGACGTGCCGATGCCGTGGCGGATCATGATCAAGTGGCGTGATTCGACGATGGCCGGGTTCGAGGGCGGGACGAAGATCTTCATCAACACCCTGAGCCCCGCCGACCTGAAGGCACAGGTGCTCGAGAAGCTGACCGTCGCCCGCGACGAGGGGCGTCTGGCCCCGGGGATCCGGCTGGGTGGGGAGATCGAGTTCCAGCGCAACTCGCTGCGCTACAACCCGGCGGTGCAGGGCTAGCCGCAGGTCCCGGCGCAGCCCTGACCATCTCCGGAAGTATGACCTGCGCCTGAGCGCAGGCTTTCCACGTACCCCTACCCCCGGCGGTATGGCCGGACACGGGACACTGATAGACGCCTCTGCAACGTCTACCGGGCCGGGGGCTTGTCCCCAGCCGGAACCGTTGACAACACCGGTGACCCCGCCTACGGTCCGCGGTCAGGGCTGCGCCCATGTGGAGCCTCACACCTCTCCAACCGACGACAACCCACATAAAGGGAACATGAGACACCTCTCCCCCTCACGTCCTGGATCACCTCACTCCTCCGCCGGTGCGGCTGGCCGCCGAATGCCGGTCAGGACGTCCCCCGTGCGACGCCACCTGCGTTGTCTCGTGCCTGTCACGGCCGTCGCCGTGCTCGCAGGCGCCTGCAGCGCCGAGGCGCCGGGAGAGACGGGCGAGACGGATGCCACCTTCACCCCGGTCTCCGGGGACGTCGTCGTCGACCCCGGTGAACACCCGAAGGTGAACCTCCCGGTCGTGGCCCCTGCCTCGGACCCGGTCTGGTCACACCTCAGCGAATTCCAGTTGGTCAATGACGTGCCCGACGGCGGCGTCTCGGTCTACGACGGCGACTCGATCGAGGTCGAGCGTGACACCGAGGAGGACGGCACGGCCGCAGGGTCGGTGACCGCCCAGCTCAACGGCGACCGGGACCGCACCGAGCTGTCCCAGGTCCGCCTGGTGACCGACCAGGACGGCACCCTGCAGGACCGCAGCGTCGGCGACTATACGCTGAGCCGGGCCGAACAGGCCCCGGACGCCCCGACCCTCACCCCGACCCGCGACTACCCTGCCGAGCTGGCCGGGTGCGGGGACGTGGAGTTCAGCGTGGAGGAAAGCGTGGAGATCAGCGACGTCGTCACCGAGGCACCCGGGCTCGGAATCACCGACGTGCGCGTCGACTCCGAGGGCTCCGACGGCGAGAACGGCACCACCGTGTCCTTCTCCCTCGACTGCGCCGAGGACTTCGACCGCTACGTGTTCAGCCCCCGGGTGCTCGTCGACGGGGAGACCTCCCACGAGGTGGCACTTCCCCCGATCCAGCTCGACACCGTCACCGCGGAGGACCGGATCCGGGACCACCTCTGAGACCGGTGTACCGGCGTCACTACACTCGGGGCCATGAGCACACCTGATATCGCGGAGTTCATCGGCAACCACGGCGTGGACCTCTCCTGGTCCGACGGTTTCTACACGTGGATGCACGAGAACCCGGAGCTCAGCGAGCACGAGGAGCAGACCGCCGCACACGTCCTCGAGCGCCTCAGCGCCCTCGGCGCAGAGGTGACCACCGGTATCGGCGGCCACGGCATCACCGCCGTGTGGCGTAACGGGGACGGCCCGACGGTGCTCTACCGCGCCGACTTCGACGCCCTGCCGGTCACCGAGGACACCGGGGCGTCCTACGCCTCGAAGAACCCCGGCGTGATGCACGCCTGCGGACACGACGTGCACACCACCGCCCTGATGGGCCTGTGCGAGATCATGGACGCCCGGCAGGACGCCTGGTCGGGCACCTTCATCGCCCTGTTCCAGCCTGCCGAGGAGGTCACCCGCGGTGCCACGTCGATGATCGAGGACGGACTGGCCGAGCGCATCCCCGCCCCGGACGTCTGCCTCGGCCAGCACGTGATGCCCGGCCCGGTGGGCACGGTGTTCTCCTCGGCCGGCCCGGTGATGGCCGCCTGCGACACCATCACGGTGACGTTGCACGGGGTGTCCTCGCACGCGTCCGCACCGCACAACTCCATCGACCCGACGTTCCTCGCCGCGATGATCGTGGTGCGCCTGCAGGGCATCGTGGGCCGCGAGGTCGCCGCGGACGACTTCGCCGTGGTGTCCGTCGGCACACTCACCGCCGGCCACACGAACAACACCATCCCCGACACGGCCACGCTGGTGCTGAACTGCCGCTTCTACGACACCGGCGTGCGTGACCGCACCTACGCCGCGATCGAGCGGGTCATCCAGGCCGAGTGCGCGGCCTCGGGCACGCCGAAGCCGGCGGACGTCGTCTACTCCGCGCGCGGCGAGCTGACCGACAACGACGCCGGCGTGCACGAGCGGGTACGCCCCGTGCTCGACGAGGTCTTCGGCGAGCGTTCGCAGGACGCCGCCCGCTGGACGGCGTCGGAGGACTTCTCCGAGATCCCCCGCCACTTCGGCGTGCCCTACGAGTTCCTGCTCACCGGTTGCACCGACCAGGACGTGTGGGACGCTGCGGTCGCCGCGGACCGGGTCGCGCAGGACGTCCCGGGCAACCACTCGCCGCAGTTCCTGCCGGCGCCGGGCACCGTGGACATCGCCACACAGGCGGCGACGGCGGCGGTGCTGGCCTACCTCTGGCGCGGCTGACACGCCACCGGACGGGTAAGGCTGGCTAAGGCTGGCTCAGGCGGAGCCGACGGCCTCGCGGCCGAGGAACTCGTTCATGCCGTCCCAGTCACGCAGCGCCTGCTCGGTGCCGCGCGCCAGGGAGTCACGCAGGACGTCGACCTTGCGCTCCGTGGAGCTCACCGGGGAGGCGTCCTCCGGGAAGTACAGGAACGCCCGGCCGGCACGCTCCAGGGCGTAGAGCCGCTGCATCGTGGCGTTGTAGCGGATGTGCCGGGTGAGCAGTGCCTCGGCGACCGCCGGGTAGCGTGCCAGCAGCGTGCGCCACACCTTCGAGCGTCCCATCGGTGGCTTCACGTAGCCACGCGGGTGGGTGAGCACCGCGAAGAAGCGGTCGTAGCCGTCGGCCAGGGCCGCGTCCAGGGGGATCCCGCCGGACGGTCCCAGGGCACCGTCGACGTAGGGCACCCCGTCGATGCGTGGCACCGGCATCGCGAACGGGATCGTGGAGGACGCCCGGACGCGGTCCATCAGTTCCTGGCCGGAGCCGATGTCCTCGCGTCCCCAGTAGACCGGGTCACCGTTGTCGGCGCGGGTGGCGCAGATCCGGAACTCGGTGTCCCCCTCCAACGCGAGGCGGGCGTCGTAGGGCCGCGGAAGATCAAGGGTGTGGGCCTGACCGTAGATGAACTCGGCGTTGAAGAAGCCCTTGCCACGCAGCAGCCAGGTCCAGCCACCGAACTGTGGTTCGGTGGCGAAGTCCACGAAGCTGCGGCGCAGGCGGTCCTGCTCCCCGCTGAGGTAGCTGACCAGGTGCGTCGCTCCGGCCGAGACCCCTCCGACCCAGCCGAAGCGCACGTCGTGGTCCATGAGGACATCCACCGCACCGGCGCTGTAGGAGGCACGCATGCCTCCACCCTCCAGCAGCAGTGCCGTGTCGCGTGCGTCGATCATCCTGGTGGGGCCTCCTTCTACGCGGTGTCCTCGCCGAGCAGGTGGACGTGGATCATGTTGGTGTTACCCTCGGTTCCGGGGGGCGAACCGGCCACGATGACCACGGCGTCCTCCCGGGTGTAACCCGCCTTGCCCAGCAGGATGGAGTCCACCTCCTTCATGATCTCGTCGGTGGTGGAGACCTCGTTGGTCAGGTACGACTCCGCACCCCAGGTCAGGGCCAGCTGGTTGCGCACCTCCTGGTACGGGGTGAACACCAGCAGCGGCAGGTCGGAACGCAGCCGGGCCACGCGACGGGCGGTGTCGCCGGAGGCGGTGAAGGCCACGAGCGCGCGGGCGTTGAGCCGCTCGCCGATGTCCTTCGCCGCGAAGCTGATCACGCCACGCTTGGTGCGCGGCACGTGGGACAGCGGCGGCACCTCGCCGTCGATCTCGGCGGCGGTGACGATGCGCGACATGGTCTTGACCGTGTCCACCGGGTACTTGCCCACGGAGGTCTCACCGGAGAGCATGACCGCGTCGGCACCGTCGAGCACGGCGTTGGCGACGTCGGACGCCTCGGCGCGGGTCGGGCGGGAGTTCTCGATCATCGAGTCCAGCATCTGGGTGGCGACGATCACGGGCTTGGCGTTCTCCCGGGCGATCTGCACCGCCCGCTTCTGCACCAGCGGCACCTCCTCCAGCGGAACCTCGACACCCAGGTCACCACGGGCGACCATGATGGCGTCGAAGGCGAGGATGATCGGCTCGAGCGCGTCGACCGCCTCGGGCTTCTCCAGCTTGGCGATGACCGGCACGCGACGGCCGACCTCGTCCATGATCTCGTGGACCAGCTCGACGTCCGCCGGGGAACGCACGAACGACAGCGCGATGACGTCCGCACCCATGGTCAGGGCGAAACGCAGGTCGGCGATGTCCTTCTCCGACAGGGCCGGCACGGAGATGTTCATGCCGGGCAGGGACACGCCCTTGTTGTTGGAGACGGGACCGCCCTCGACGACCTCGCAGACCACGTCGTTACCGTCGATGGCCTTGCAGACGAGGCCGACCTTGCCGTCGTCGACGAGCAGGCGGTCGCCGGGGCGTGCGTCCCGGGCGAGCTGCTTGTAGGTGGTGGAGACCCGGTCGTGGGTGCCGGACACGTCGTCGACGGTGATCCGCACCTCCTCACCGGTCTCCCAGTAGGTCTTCTCCTCGGCGAACCGGCCGAGGCGGATCTTGGGTCCCTGCAGGTCAGCGAGAACGCCGACGGAGCTACCGCTCTCCTCGGCGGCCTGCCGGACCCACTCATAGTTCTGCTGGTGGTCCGCGTGCTCACCGTGGGAGAAGTTCAGGCGGGCGACGTTCATCCCCGCCCCAACGAGCTCACGGATCTTGTCGGCGGAGGCCACTGCCGGGCCCAGGGTGCATACGATCTTGGTGCGTCTACTCACCTGTCCGAGGATAACCCTGTGCCCCCGCCACCGCTACCACCGGATGCCTCAGGAGCTTCTGCATCGGGTTCGGTATCCCCTTCACCGTCCCCCTCCTGGTCCTCACGCGGCGGTCCTGCCACGTACTCCGGCTCTTCGCGGGTGCGTGAGCGGGTGAGGATGAACAATGTCAGGGCGGCGAGGAAGACCACTGCGGAGACCACGCTGTTGATGCGCACGTCGCCGAAGACCGTCGTCGCCGCGTCGGTGCGGAGCAACTCGATGAAGAAACGCCCGAAGGTGTACCCGGCCACGTAGAGCATGAAGACCCGTCCGCCACCCAGGCGGAACCGGCGGTCGGCCCACACGAGCAGGACGACCACCAGCAGGCTCCACACCATCTCGTAGAGGAACGTGGGCTGCACGGTCGCCAGCACGGTGCCGTCGGAGACCCCGTCCATCTGGTCGATGTTGCCGTCGGCGTCGACCCGCCGGTAGATCTCGAGTGCCCAGGGGGCGTCCGACTCCCCGCCGTAGAGCTCCTGGTTGAACCAGTTGCCGAGGCGTCCGATGGCCTGGGCGAGCAGGATCGGTGGGGCCACGGCGTCGGCGAAGGGGGCCAGCGGCACCTTCTTGTACGCCAGCACCGCCCACACGGCCAGGCCGCCGAGGACCACGGCACCCCAGATCCCCAGGCCACCGTTGGTGATCTTGAAGGCGTCGACCCAGTCGCGCCCCTCCCCGAAGTACAGGTGGTGGTCGGTGATCACGTGGTAGATCCGGCCACCGATGATGCCGGCGGGCACGGCGGCGATCGCGCAGTCGATCACGGTCTCCGGGTAGCCGCCGCGCGCCACGTAGCGCCGCACGGTCCAGAACACCGCCACGACGATGCCGGTGAGGATGCACAGCGCGTAGGCGCGCAGGGCGACCGGACCCAGGTGCCACACGCCCTGCGGCGGCGAGGGAATCGTGGCGAGGATCTGCGTACTCACCGACGGACCCCCTCGTACAGGTCCTTGGCCAGGGTTTCCAGTGCGTCCACACCGGAGGACGCCGCGGAGATCAGCGCGGAACCGACGATGACGCCGTCGGCGTAGTCGGCGATAGCGGCGGCGTGGTCGCCGTTCTTCACGCCCAGCCCGACGGCGACCGGCAGGTCCGTGGCCGCGCGGGTACGCGCGACGAGGTCGCGGGCGTCCGAGGAGACGTCCTCCTGCGCACCGGTGACGCCCATGTGCGACTGGGCGTAGATGAACCCGCCGCCGGCGTTGACCGTGAGGTCCAGGCGTTCGGCGGTGGTGGACGGCGCGACCAGGTAGACGTTGTCCAGACCGTTGGCCCGGCAGGCGTCGTTCCAGCGGGCGGACTCCTCCGGCAGCAGGTCCGGGATGATCGACCCGAGGCCACCGGCCTCGGCCAGCTCCTCGGCGAACTTCTCCGGGCCGTACTGCAGGATCGGGTTCCAGTAGCTCATGATGACCGCGCTACCGCCGGCGGCGGTGATCGCACGGACCACGGTGAAGGTGTCGCGGACGCGGAAACCGGCCTCCAGGGCGGTCGTCGCGGCCTCCTGGATCGTCGGGCCGTCCATCATCGGGTCGGTGAAGGGCACGCCCACCTCGATGAGGTCGGCGTGGCGGGCCAGCGCGGTCGCCAGCTCCACGGAGTCGTCCAGCGTGGGGTAGCCGGCCGGCAGGTAGCCGACGAAGGCGGCGTGGCCGTCGGCCCGGGCGGAGGTGAAGACCTCGGACAGTGTGCTCATCAGTTGTTCTCCTCGTCCGTGTGTGCCTCGCCCTGCTCCGGGTGCATGCCGAACCACGTTGCGGCGGTGTCGACGTCCTTGTCGCCACGTCCGGAGACGTTGACGATGAACACCGGCCGTGCCCCGTCGGACGTCGTCCTCTCCCCCGCGGTGTACTCGGCGCCGACCTTCACCGCCAGCGCGACGGCGTGGGCGGACTCGATGGCGGGGATGATGCCCTCGGTGCGGGTCAGCAGCCGGAAGGCCTCCATCGCCTCGGTGTCGGTGACCGGAAGGTACTCCGCCCGGCCCTGCTTGGCCAGGAAGGAGTGCTCCGGGCCCACGCCCGGGTAGTCCAGACCGGCGGAGATCGAGTGCGACTCGGTGATCTGGCCGTCCTCGTTCTGCATCAGCGCGGCGAAGGACCCCTGGAAGACGCCCTCGGAGCCCACGGTGATCGGCGCGGCGTGGCGTCCGGTCTCCACCCCGTCGCCACCGGCCTCGCCGCCGATGAGGGCCACACCCTCGTCGTCGATGAAGGGGTGGAACAGCCCGATGGCGTTCGAGCCGCCGCCGACGCAGGCCATGACCGCGTCCGGCAGACGACCGGACGCGGCGAGGATCTGCGCGCGCGCCTCGACACCGATGATGCGCTGCAGGTCCCGGACCATCTCCGGGAAGGGGTGCGGGCCGGCCGCGGTGCCGAAGCAGTAGTAGGTGTCGTCGGCGTTCGCGACCCAGTAACGCATGGCCTCGTTGATGGCGTCCTTCAACGTCGCCGAACCCACGGTCACCTCGATGACCTCCGCGCCGAGCAGACGCATGCGGGCGATGTTGAGGGCCTGGCGGCGCGCGTCGACCTCACCCATGTAGATCCGGCACTCCAGACCCAGCAGGGCGCACGCCGTCGCCGTAGCGACACCGTGTTGGCCGGCGCCGGTCTCGGCGATGACGTTGGCCTTGCCCATGCGCTTGGCCAGCAGGACCTGGCCGAGCACGTTGTTGATCTTGTGCGAGCCGGTGTGGTTGAGGTCCTCACGCTTGAACCACACGTCGGCACCGACGGCCTCGGAGAACCGTGCGCCGAAGTAGAGCGGCGACGGCCGGCCGGTGTAGTTGCGGTGCAGCTCGTCGAGCTCGTCGAGGAAGTCCTGGTCCGCCCGGGCCTTCGCCCAGGAGTCCTGGATCTCCTCGATGACGGCCATCAGGGCCTCGGGGATGTAGCGCCCCCCGTAGTTGCCCCAGTGACCGTTGTCGTCCGCGTCGTGCGCGGTCGGCACGGCGAGGACCTCCCCCGCCGTCGGCAGGCCGAGCGTGTTCTTGAAGTCACTTCTGTCGTTCCCGGATGGTGTACTCACACCCAGGAACTGTACATTACGCCGCGGACGTCACTTCGGCTCCGGGCGGAACGCGGGGTGCTGCCCGGCGGCGACCAGCGCGCGGCAGGCCTGCCCCGGGTTCGCCGCGGTGACGAGCCCCTCGCCCACCAGGATCGCGTTCGCCCCGGCGTTGGCGTAGGACTGCAGGTCGGAGGTGTTGCGAACCCCGGACTCCGCGACCTTGACCACGCTGTCCGGCAGCCGCGGCACGATCCGGGAAAACACGCCCGGGTCGACCTCGAGGGTCTTGAGGTTGCGGGCGTTGACACCGATGACGGACGCCCCGGCGGCGACGGCCCGGTCGGCCTCCTCCTCCGAGTGGACCTCCACCAGCGCGGTCATCCCGAGGGACTCGGTGCGGTCCAGCAGGGCGGTCAGCCGGTCCTGGTCCAGGGCTGCGACGATGAGCAGGACGACGTCCGCACCGTGGGCCCGGGCCTCGTGGATCTGGTACGGGTTGACGGTGAAGTCCTTGCGCAGCAGCGGCACGTCGACGGACGCACGGACCTTGTCGAAGTCGGCCAGCGAACCGCGGAAGCGCCGCTCCTCGGTGAGGCAGCTGATCACGCTGGCCCCGTTGGACGCGTAGGCCTTGGCGAGGATCTCGGGCTCGGGGATGTCGGCGAGGTGCCCCTTGGACGGGCTCGCACGCTTGACCTCGGCGATCACGCTCACCTCGGGGCCGGCCAGGGCGGCGCGGGCGTCCAACGCCGGGGGCATGTCCAGGGACATGGCCTTGATCTCGGCGAACGGGACCGCGGACTCGCGCCGCGCGGTGTCCTCGAGCACGCCGGCGATAATGTCGTCGAGTACGGTTGCCATCGTTCCTCCCGGGAGGTCAGGTGTCTGCGGTCAGGTGTCTGGTGCAGCTGAATGGACCAATGCTAACGCCACACCCCGGCGGGGACGACATCGGGGTGACGCGAAACTCACACCGGGCGGGCGTCGTCGCCTGAGTCACGGTCCTGCGTGTCACGGTCGGTGGGGTCCACGCCGGCGTCGAGGGCGTCCCACAGGACACGTCCGGAGTCGGGGTTGTCCTCCAGGTCCTTCTCCACGCCCTCGCGGCGGGCCTCGGGGGTCTCGTACTTGCTGTGGCCGGACCGCGCGGCACCCGGCTTCATCGCCAGCAGCACACCGCCGACCACGCCGAGTGCCGCCGAGACCAGGAAGAGCACCACGGGCCAGGTGTGCACCTGGCCGTCGAGCACCACGGCCCATTCGGAGATCTGCACGGGGTCGGACTCGCGCTGCGTACCCGCGCCACTGACCAGCAGCGCCTGCGCGCGTTCCAGGTCCGGGTCGCCGGAGAGCAGGTTCACCGCGGCGAAGCCGGCGGCGGCGGCCAGCAGTGCGGAGATGCCGCCGAGGATCCGTCGGGCCAGGGGCTGCAGCGCCATGGACAGGATCACTGCGGCGAGCATCGCCAGGGCCAGCGGGGTGCCGGCGGCGTCCCACACCGAGCCGATGATGTTCTTGACGGACTCGCCGCTCTTGTCGTCCTCGACCGTGACGGTCAGCCAGGTCATCTGGCCGGCACCCCACAGCCCGGCGGCACCGAGCACGGTCAGCAGCAGGGCCAGGCCGCGTCCTCCGAGGCGCTTCACCGTGCCACGTCCTGCATGGTCTCGGCGGCGGCGACGGCGCGCAGCACCGCCAGGGCCTTGTTCCGGGTCTCCTCGTCCTCGGCGTCGGGGTCGGAGTCGGCGACGATGCCGCCGCCGGCCTGCACGTAGACGGTGCCGTCCTTGTAGAGGCCGGTGCGGATGGCGATGGCCTGGTCGGCGTTGCCGGAGAAGTCGAAGTATCCCACGGTCCCACCGTAGACACCTCGTCGTGTGTCCTCCAGTTGGTCGATGATGCCCAGGGCAGAGGGCTTCGGTGCGCCGGACAGCGTGCCGGCCGGGAAGGTCGCGACGAAGGCGTCGAGGGCGGTCTTGCCCTCGGCGAGCCGTCCGCTGACCCCGGAGACCAGGTGCATGATCGCGCTGTAGCGCTCCACGTGGCGGAAGTCGTGGACCTCCACGGTGCCCGGGGTGCACACCCGGCCCACGTCGTTGCGGCCGAGGTCCACGAGCATCAGGTGCTCGGAGTTCTCCTTCTCGTCGTTGACGAGTTCTTTCTCCAGCAGCTCGTCCTGCTCGTAGCTGGCGCCGCGCGGCCGGGACCCGGCGATCGGGAAGGTGGTCACCCGGCCGTCGGAGACCTGCACCAGCGACTCCGGCGAGGAGCCGATGATCTGGAAGGCGGTCTCGGTGAAGGAGTCGTCCGGCACGTTGAGCAGGAACATGTAGGGGCTGGGGTTGGATACCCGCAGCATGCGGTAGACGTCCACGCCCGGCACGTCGGTGTCGAGTTCGAAGCGCTGCGACAGGACGATCTGGAAGGCGTCGCCGGCGCGGATGTGCTCCTTGCACGTCTCGATGCGGGCCTTGTGGTCGTCGAGGGCGCGCTGCCGGCGCGGCTGCGGTGCCGGTGTGCTGAACGTCGCCGAGGGCAGGTGTTCGCCGGACGCCAGGCGCCGCGCCATCTCGTCGACGCGCGCGACGGCGTCGTCGTAGGCCGCGTCGACGCGGTCATCGGAACCGTCCCAGTTCACCGCGTTGGCGATGAGCCAGATGGTGCCCTCGTGGTGGTCCATGACCGCCAGGGTGTCGGCGAGCAGCTGCACCATGTCGGGAACCTGCAGGTCGTCGGTGCAGGTGTCGGGGATGTCCTCGATGTAGCGGATCACGTCGTGACCCATGTAACCCACCAGGCCGGAGGTCAGGGTGGGCAGTCCGGGCACCGGGTCGGTGTGCAGCAGCTCCAGACTCTCCCGGATCACCGCCAGCGGGTCGGAGCCCTCCGGCACACCTGCCGGCGGGGTGCCGATCCAGTGCACGTCGCCGTCCTTGGCGGTCAGCGCGCAGCGCGCGCCGGTGCCGATGAAGGAGTGGCGTGACCAGGACTGCCCCGGTGCCGCGGACTCCAGCAGGAAGGTGCCGGGACGTCCGCCGGCGAGCTTGGTGTAGGCGCTCATCGCGCTCTCGCCGTCGGCGAGGACCTTGCGCGCGACCGGGACGACCCGGTTGCGCGCGGCCAGGCGGCGGAAGGTCGCCCGGTCGGTGATCGTGTAGGGGTCGGCGGTGTCGTACTCAGTCATCTGCAGGTCTTTCAGTTTGGAGCAGCCGGTCGGCGTCGAAGCAGGTGTGGTCCCCGGTGTGGCAGGCGCCGCCGGTCTGGTCGACGGTCAGCAGGACGGTGTCGCCGTCGCAGTCGAGGCGCACGTCGTGGACGTACTGGGTGTGTCCGGAGGTCTCCCCCTTCACCCAGTACTCCCCGCGGGAGCGCGACCAGTAGGTCGCCTTGCGGGTGGCGAGGGTGTGCGCCAGCGCGTGGTCGTCCATCCAGGCGAGCATCAGGACGTCGCCGGTTCCGTGCTCCTGCACGACCGCGGCGACCAGTCCGGACGCGTCGCGCTTGAGCCGTGCGGCCACGTCTGCGTCGAGCCCGACGGCCCGGACGTCCTCGTTGCTGGTCAGCGCGCTCACCGGCGCACCTCGATCCCCTGCTCCGCCATGGCGTCCTTGACCTCGCCGATGGCGATGTCGCCGAAGTGGAATACGGACGCGGCGAGCACGGCGTCGGCACCCGCCTGCACGGCGGGCGGGAAGTCCTCGACGCGTCCTGCCCCGCCGGAGGCGATGACCGGGATGGTCACCGCGGCGCGCACCCGGGCGAGCAGGTCGAGGTCGAAGCCGTCGCGGGTGCCGTCGGCGTCCATGGAGTTCAGCAGGATCTCCCCGACACCGAGCTCCTGGCCGCGCACGGCCCACTCCACCGCGTCGATGCCGGCGGAACGCGAGCCGCCGTGGGTGGTGACCTCGAATCCGCTGGGCTGGGGGTCCCCGTCGGCGGGCACGCGGCGCGCGTCGACGGACAGCACGATGCACTGGGCGCCGAAACGGGCGGAGAGCTCACTGAGCAGTTCGGGACGACTGATCGCCGAGGTGTTCACCGACACCTTGTCCGCGCCGGCGCGCAGCAGCTGGTTGACGTCCTCCTCCGAGCGCACCCCGCCACCGACGGTGAGCGGGATGAACACCTGGTCGGCGGTGCGGCGGACCACGTCGAGCATGGTGCCACGGCCGTCCTTCGAGGCGGACACGTCGAGGAAGGTCAGTTCGTCTGCGCCCTCGGCGTCGTAGCGTGCGGCGAGTTCCACGGGGTCGCCGGCGTCGCGCAGGTTCAGGAAGTTGACCCCCTTGACCACGCGGCCGTCGTCGACGTCCAGACACGGGATGACCCGTACAGCGACACTCATCGGATGCTCACCTTATTCCTCCCCGGTCCATGATCTCCTGGGCGTTGCGTGCGGCGGTGCCGATCGGCACCGAACGGATGTGGTCGAGCAGGATGGAGTGCACCTCCGGCTCGCCGGCCACCAGGCCGGAAACACCGGGGCGCCACGGGTCACCGTTGAAGTCGGTGACCACCCCACCCGCCTCGCGGACGAGCAGCAGGCCGGCGGCGTTGTCCCACAGGTTGGGGCTGAACGTCACCGTGCCGCCGAAGATGCCGGCGGCGGTGAACGCCAGGTCGATGCCGCACGAGCCGGTGACGCGCATGCGCGGATACGTCCGGCCGATGGCGTTGAGCATGTCCTGACGGTACGAGATCGGCAGGTTGCCGCGGCGCTGCGACAGGATCGAGCCGAAGCTGATCTGCGTGATGCCCGGGTTCGACGGCAGCATCGGACGCGCGGGGTGCCCGTCGACGTAGAGCCCGTGGCCCTTGCGCGCGGTGATGCGCTGGCCGAGCAGCGGCATCTCGGTGACCGCGACCACGGCCTCACCCTTGTGCACGAGGGCGACGAGGATGCAGCAGAACGGGTTGCCCACCGCGTAGTTGGCGGTGCCGTCGATCGGGTCGACGACCCAGCAGGTCTCGGGCAGTTCGTCGAGGCCGGGGTTCTTGTCCGCGTCGGCGCGGCTGAGCGACTCGCCGCGTTCCGGGGACGCGGGGCTGTCTTTCCTGTCGCGGCGCGGCCCGTCGAGGTCGTCGGCCATGCCGTCGTTCGGGTTGACCTCCACCGGTTCGCCGGGGAGCACGACCCCGTACTCCTCGCCGTGCACGGGCAGACCCGTGTAGCTGGTCAGCAGGTGACGCAGCTGGCGTTCCACGCTGAGGTCGGCCTCGGTGGCGAAGTCGCCCGGGCTCTTCATCACCGAGGGCTCGGCGCCGACGGCGGCGGAGAACGTCGCCTCCGCCTCGTCGACCGCGGCCTCGGCGATGGCCAGCAGCGCGCGGGTGTCGATCTCGTCGGTCTGGACCGTCTCGTCGCTGCCGTTACTCACCGGGCACCGCCTGGGCCTCTTCCCTGGTGACCGCGAGGGCCTCCTCGAGGGTGAACTTGTTGGCGTACAGGGCCTTGCCCACGATGGCGGAGTCCACGCCCTCGTCCGCCACGCCGGCCAGGGCGCGGATGTCGTCGAGGCTGGAGATTCCGCCGGAGGCGACGACCGGGGCGGAGGTGGCGGCGGCCACGTCGCGCAGCAGGTCGATGTTCGGGCCGTTGAGCATCCCGTCACGCGAGACGTCGGTGACCACGAACCGCGAGCAGCCCTGGGAGTCCAGGCGTTCCAGGACCTCCCACAGGTCGCCGCCGTCGGAGACCCAGCCGCGCCCGCGCAGCCGCCACTCGCCGTCGACCTGGCGGGTGTCCAGGCCGATGGCGACCCGGTCACCGTGCTCGGCGATGATCTTCTCGCACCACTCCGGGTTCTCCAGGGCGGCGGTGCCGATGTTGACCCGGCGGCAGCCGGTCGACAGGGCACGCTCCAGGGAGGCGTCGTCGCGGATACCGCCGGAGAGCTCCACCTTCACGTCGAGCCGTCCGATGACCTCGTTGAGCAGGTCGAAGTTGCTCCCCTTGCCGAAGGCGGCGTCCAGGTCCACGAGGTGGACCCACTCGGCACCGGCGTTCTGCCAGGCCAGGGCCGCGTCCAGCGGTGCACCGTAGCTGGTCTCGGAGCCGGCGGCCCCCTGGACGAGGCGTACGGCCTGTCCATCGGCGACGTCGACGGCGGGGAGCAGGGTGAGGGTCATGAGAAGTATCCTATCGCGTGGTTCAGGGTGCTGGTGGTGGTCTGACTGGACGTCACAGGGTGGCGAGCCAGTTGCGCAGCAACCGGGCTCCGGCCTCCCCGGACTTCTCCGGGTGGAACTGGGTGGCCCACAGCGGGCCGTTCTCGACGGCGGCGACGAACCTGCAGTCCTCGTGGGTGGACCAGGTCACCGACGGTGCCACGGTGTGCCCGTCGGTCTCCAGTTCCCAGGAGCGCGCACCGTAGGAGTGCACGAAGTAGTAGCGTTCGTCGGCGGCGGCGCCGGCGAACATCCGAGAGTCGGCGGGGGCGTCGACGGTGTTCCAGCCCATGTGCGGCAGGACGGACGCCTCCAGACGGCTCACCGTGCCCGGCCACTCGCCGCAGCCCTCGGCCCCGCTGCCGTCCAGCCCGCCGCCCTCGACCCCGCGGTCGAACAGGACCTGCATGCCCACGCAGATGCCCAGGACGGGACGTCCCCCGGCGAGCCGCTCCCCGATCATCCGGGGACCGTGCACGGCGCGCAGCCCGGTCATGCACGCCGAGTAGTTGCCGACGCCCGGCACGAGCAGACCGTCGGCGGCGAGGACGGTGTCCGGGTCCGCGGTGACCGTGACCTGCGCGCCGGCGTGCTCCAGCGCCCGCTGCGCCGAGCGCAGGTTGCCGGAACCGTAGTCCAGGAGCGCGACCGTGGGAGCTGCTTTTTCCACCATGTGCAGAGATCCTACAAGGCCGCGGGTCTCAGGATCCGCCCCGGGTACGCAAGCTACGCAGGCGTGTGCGGACGTTCTGGTGCTCGGTGACGCGGGAGCGTCCCAACACACGGTCGCCGGCCAGCGTGGCGGTGCCGACACCGACCAGTCCGGCGCCGACGAGGAAGGCCCCGCCGTAGCCGGTGGAGGTCGCCGTGACACCCAGCACCGTGGACCCGGCACCCGTGCCAGAGTCGAAGCCGATGTTCCACATCGCCGAGGCCTCGGACACCCGCTCCTTGGGCATGCGAGAGAACATCATCAGCAGGGTCTCGGACTGGATCGCACCGAAGCCGAGGCCGAACACCGCCGCGGCGCCCAGGGCGCCGGCGATGAGCGCCGCCCCGACCGGGGCGGTGTGGATCAGCGTGGACATCGCCAGCATGCCGCCGACGCAGAACAGTGAGGCGGCCACGACCAGTCGTCCCGGCTCGCCCATGCGGTCGGCCCACCAGCCGGAGATGGTGCGGCCCAGGATCTGGCCGGCGCCGATCACGGCCAGCGTGACGCCGGCCAGGGTGGCGGCCGCCGAGGCGTCGATCCCGCCCACGGCGGGGGCGGTGAAGGTGGAGAAGGCGCCGAAGCCCATCGCCCCGGTGCACAGTCCCACGATCGGCACCAGCACGAGCTTCCACAGCGGGGCGCGCACGGTGGCCGGCGCATCAGACGCATCAGACGCCGAGGACGCATCGGACGCCGCAGCGTCCTTCCGCACGCTCGCCGCGCGCAGCGACGGGATGCCGAGTGCACCGGCACCGCCGACCACCCCGCACGCCACGGCGACGAGGAAGACCACGTCGCCGGCGGCGGTGTAGAGCGGCAGGCCGACGGTGAATCCGATGATCTCGCCGACGCCGATCGAGGCGCCGAAGAAGGCGTTCGCCCGGCCGAGCTGCTGCGCCGGCACGAGTTCGGCGAGCAGCGCCGACTGCGCCACGGTGACCGCGCCGAAGCCCACGCCGCGCACCGCGGAGACCGCGAGCACCAGCCAGGACCCGGCGTCGATGAGGTAGAGCGCCGACGGAACGCCCAGCAGCACCGCACCGCAGAACATCACCGGGACGTAGCCCCACCGGCGCAGCAGGCGCGGCACGAAGACCTGGGTGATCACCGTCGCCGCCATGAAGATGCCGGTGGACAGGCCCGCCAGCGAGTCGCCGTATCCGGCGTCGAGCATGGCCACCGGGATGACCGGCAGCAGCATCGACCAGCCGAGGAAGGCGCAGAACACGCTCAGCAGCATCAGGGGCACGCCCCTGACCTTCAGAACGCTCACAGCGTGCCCTTGGTGGACGGCACCCCCGTCACCCGCGGGTCCGGCTCGACCGCCGCGCGCAGCGCCCGGGCGACCGCCTTGTACTCCGCCTCGGTGATGTGGTGCGGGTCGCGGCCGTAGAGGCAGCGCACGTGCAGGGCGATGCGGGCGTTGAAGGCCAGCGTCTCGAAGAAGTGCTCGTTGATCACGGTGGCGTAGTGCCCGCCGATCACGGTGGTCAGCATGGTCTCCGGTTCACCGGTGCCCACGAAGTAGGGGCGCCCGGAGACGTCCACCACCGCGTGCGCGAGGGTCTCGTCCATGGGGATGTGGGAGTCGGCGAAGCGGCGGATGCCCTTCTTGTCGCCGAGGGCCTCGTTGATCGCCTGGCCGAGCACGATGGCGGTGTCCTCGACGGTGTGGTGGGCGTCGACCTCGGTGTCGCCGTCGGCGTGCACGGTCAGGTCGAAGCACCCGTGGGAGCCGAAGGCGGTGAGCATGTGGTCGAAGAAGGGCAGGCCGGTGGCGATGTCGGTCGTCCCGGTCCCGTCGAGGTTGATCTCGACGGTGATCGAGGACTCCTTCGTGGTGCGTTCGATGCGGCTGGTTCTCACGTGAAATCTCCGATGATCGTTGCGGCGGCGGCGAGGAAGGCGTCGTTCTCCTGCGGGAGCCCGACCGTCATCCTCAGGTGGCCGGGGACCCCGACGTCGCGGATCAGCACGTCGCGGTCGAGGAAGCGCTGCCAGACGTCGTGGGCCGAGGAACTGGTGCCGGAGCCGGTACCGGGCAGCGTGAAGAAGATGAAGTTGGACTCGCTGGGCACCACACCGTAACCCAGTTCCACGAGTGCGGCGACGACCCGGTCGCGTTCGCCACGCAGGGCGTCGACGGTGGCCAGGGTCTCGTCGCTGTGGCGCAGGGCGACGGTCGCCGCCGCCTGCGACAGCGTGGAGAGGTGGTACGGCAGGCGCACCAGCATCACCGCCTCGATGAAGGCGGGGTCGGCGACGAAGTAGCCCAGGCGTCCGCCGGCGAAGTCGAAGGCCTTCGACATGGTGCGCGACACCACCAGGCTGGACGGGTACTCGGCGATCAGCGCGGTGGCGCTGGGTTCGGCGGAGAACTCCGCGTAGGCCTCGTCGACGATGACGATGCCGGGCGCGGCGTCCAGGATGCGGCGCAGGTCGGCCACGCTGGTGACCCCGCCGGTGGGGTTGTTCGGCGTGGTGACGAAGACGATGTCGGGACGGTTCTCCTCGATGGTGCGCACCGCGGCGTCGACGTCGATGCCGAAGTCCACCGCGCTGCGCGGCAGCTCGAGGAACTCGGTCTGCGTGCCGGCGGCGAGGATCGGGTGCATCGAGTAGCTCGGGGTGAACCCGAGCACGCTGCGCCCGGGTCCGCCGAAGGCCTGCAGCAGTTGCTGGAGGATCTCGTTGGACCCGTTGGCGGCCCACACGTTGTCCACCCCGACCGTGACGCCGGTCTGCCGGGTCACGTAGGACGCCAGCTCCCGGCGCAGCTCCACGCTGTCGCGTTCCGGGTAGCGGTTGAGGGTGGACGCCAGGCGGCGGACCTCGGCGACGAGGTCCTCGACGAGGCCCTCGCTGGGCGGGTACGGGTTCTCGTTGGTGTTGAGCTGGTTGGTCACGCTGAGCTGCGGGGCACCGTAGGCGGACTTGCCCTGCAGTTCAGGCCGCAGCGGCAGGTCGGACAGGGTGATCGGGGCGGCGTTGTCAGTCATCTAACGTTCCTCGCTCTCGAACCTCGCACGCACGGCCTCACCGTGGGCGGGCAGCTGCTCGGCGTCGGCCAGGGCGGTCACCGTGTCGGCGACCTCCTTGAGCGCGCCACGGTCGTAGCTGATCACGTCGACGTGCTTGAGGAAGGTGTGGGTCGACAGGCCCGAGGAGTGCCGGGCGGTGCCGGAGGTGGGCAGCACGTGGTTGGACCCGGCGGCGTAGTCGCCGAGCGGCACCGGCGCGTAGTGGCCCACGAACACGGCCCCGGCGTTGGTGATCCGGGCGGCCACGGCCGCGGAGTCGGAGGTCTGGACCTCCAGGTGCTCGGCCGCGTAGGCGTCGGCCACACGGACGGACTCGTCGAGGCTGTCGGTGAGGATGATGCCGGACTGCTCGCCGGTCAGCGCCTCGGCGACCCGGTCGGCGTTGAGGGTGACCTGGTAGCGGGCCTCGATCTCGCGGTCCACGGCGTCGGCCAGTTCCACGGAGTCGGTGATCAGCACGGAGGCTGCCATCACGTCGTGCTCGGCCTGGCTGATGAGGTCGTAGGCCACGGCGACGGGGTCGGCGGTGGAGTCGGCAAGAACGGCGATCTCGGTGGGTCCGGCCTCGGAGTCGATGCCGACCACCGAGCGGCACAGCCGCTTGGCGGCGGTGACGAAGATGTTGCCGGGCCCGGTGATCATGTCGACCGGCTCGAGATCCGGATCGGTTGCATCACCGTAGGCCATCAGGGCGACTGCCTGGCCACCGCCGACGGCCCACACCTCGTCCACACCGAGCAGCGCACAGGCGGCGAGCACGGTGGGGTGCGGCCAGCCGCCGAAGTCGGCCTGCGGCGGTGAGGACACCACGAGGCTGCCGACGCCGGCCTCCTGGGCTGGCACGACGTTCATGATCACCGAGGACGGGTACACGGCGTTGCCGCCGGGCACGTAGAGCCCGACGCGGTTGACCGGGATCCAGCGTTCGGAGACCACGCCGCCGGGGGCGACCTCGACCGAGGCGTCCTGCGGCTTCTGGGCGCCGTGGAAGGCGCGCACGCGCCGGACGGCCTCTCGCAGGGCGTCGGTGACCTTCGGGTCGAGGTCGCGCAGGGCGGCGGCGATGACGTCCTCCGGCACGCGCACCGACGGCGGTCGGACGTGGTCGAAGGTCTCCCCGTACTCCAGGGCGGCCTCGGCTCCGCGGTCGCGGACTGCCTCGACCACCGGTGTCACCGCGGGGAGAACATGGTCGATGTCGGTGCCGCCGCGCGGCAGGATTCGACGGAGTTCGGCGGTGGAGGGGGTCTGGCCCCTCAGGTCCAGGCGCGAGAGCATGGCGTGGCATCGTCTCCAGGGTCGGTGAACGGGTAACGTGTTGTGATTCTAGCCCGTTACCGCACCGAGGAAAGGACGGAGGGTCACCGCCGGTGTCCTCACACCCGCTACCGCTCGTCGACCTGCTGCAGGCGTCCGTCGCCGCCACGTCCGCCGGCGACCACGCCACCAGCTGGCGTCTCACGAGCCAGTTCGGCACCCGCCACTGGCTCGCCGATCCTGCGACAGACCTGCCGCAGGACGCCCCGGCGCACCTGCGCACCGAGTTCCACGTCCTGCGCGCCGCCGTCGCCGACCGCCTGGAGCTGCACGAGGAGTCCGCCGAGGCGGTCATGCAGTGGCGGCGCCTGGCCCGCGAGACCGGTGACGACGCCTCCTCCGTCCTCGCCGACTCCGCGTTGTGCCTGGTGGCGATGGTCGTGGAGTCCGACGGGGTGGACCTGGCCGACCTGCCGCCGGCCGCCCGCCTGCTCGACGACCTGCACGCCTCGATCCTCGCCTTTCGTCCCGACGCCGACGGACCCACCCTCGGGGAGGACGCCTCGATCACCGGGGCCACCCTGCCGCGCCACCAGGCCACGTGCCTGTCGTTGGCCGCGATGGGTGGGCTGACCTGCGCGACGTCGCTGGCGACGCCGGAGACCGCGCCACTGCGCCCGGTGTTCCGCGAACTCGCCGACCGTTTCACCGTCAACGGCGCCTCGGCCGGCGACCGCGAGCTCACCCGCGCCCAGCAGCTGCACGCCGAAGGCGAGGTGGAGGCCGCCGTCGCCGTGGCCACCACGATGCTGGCGTCCGACTCGCCCACCACCCGCTACGAGGCCCACGACCTGCTCGGCTACTTCGCCCTCACCGAGGACGACAACGACACGGTCCTGGAGCACTGGCGCCAGTGCGCCGAGATCGCCCTGGAGCTCGGCGCGCCCCTGGAGGGCATGCACCGGGCGGAGCAGGCCTGCCAGCTGCTCAACGCCGACGGCGACTACGCCGCCGCCCACGACCTGGCCGTGCGCGTCGACGAGGCTGCCGCCGGGGCACCGGTCTCCCCCGCCGTGCTGAACCTGCGTGCCGTGCGCGCCCGCGCCGCGATCGGCGTGGGCAACCTGGAGGAGGGACTCGCCCTGGCCGTGGCGACGGCCGACTGGTCGATGTTCTCCCCCGACACCGAACGCACCCTGGCCTGTCTCACCATGGCGTGCGTTGCCGCCTCGACCTCGGGGCAGCACGTGGTGACCGCGAACCTGCTGGAGCGCAGCTGCACGCTCTACCGCGAACTCGACCGCCCGTTGGCCGCGGCGCAGGCGCTGCGTACCGCCGCCCGCGAGCACCTCAACGTCGGTGACACCTCACGCGCCGTGGAGATGATGGAACGCTCCCGCCGGATACTGGAGGGCTCCGACGGGCTCGCCGACGACCCGATGTTCTCCTGGCACCTGGGTGACTGGAACGAGGACATGTCGGCGATCTGGGAGGACGCCGGCCGCGAGGACCTCGCCCTGGAGTACGCCACGCGTGCCGCCCGGTCCTTCACCGACGCCCGGGACCACAGCAGTGCGGCGATGAACTGGGTCGCCGCGGCGTCGCTGCACCTGGAACTCGGCCAGAACTCCTCCTGCGACGTGGCCCTGGACCGCGCCCACGGAGAGCTCCTGATGGTGCCGGAGGAGACCGGCGTCGAGGACGACGGGTTCGGGGAGGCTGACCCGGACGATGACCCGCAATATGACCTGCAGGATGCCGGCGACGAGGGGTCCGTCTGGCAGGCCTACCGCCAGCTACGGCAGCTGCGCGAGAGCTGACGTCAGCTGACCTGCCCTACCGCTCGAAGGCGGTGTCCGGGGCGAACAGCGAGCACGTCCAGTAGACGACCGCCGCTGCCGCCGGTGCGGCGAGGAACCCGGCCGCCCCGGTGACCCGGGACACGATGGTGAAGTCCTGACCCGGGCTGAGGCTGTCGGCGAGTCCGGCGGTGATCTCCGTGCCGTGCAGGGTCTCTGCCAGCCAGTTGCCGAAGAGCAGGAACACCCCGGCGCCGAGGAAGGCGAGCACGATCACGGCGATCATCATCACCGGGCCGCGCAGCCGGGGCGAGCGCCAGAACGACCAGCCGGCCAGCAGTGCGCCGAGCAGGCCGGTCGCCGCGGCGAAGACGGCGAAGGAGAGGAACGGGGCACCGGACGTCGCCGGGTCGACCTCGGCCGCGCCGGTGTCGGTGATCACCGCGGTGACCGCGGGACGCCACCATCCCCACAGAAGTCCGGAAATGCTGAAGACAGCCAGGAAGACCGTGAGGGTCTTCGCCGACTGTCCGATCAGTGTTCGACGGGATGACGTCATGCGGTGCTGCAGGTCTTCCACTGCCCGTCTTCGCGGACGTAGACCGCGGGTGAGGTCTGGCGCTGGCCCGCCATCTCCGCGTCGACGTTGGCGGTGGCGCGGTCACCGTTGACCTGGATGTCGTTGACCCCGTGGACGACGGGCAGGCTCGTGCCCTGGTCGGACATCACCTTGCTGGCCAGGGTGTTCTCCGACTGCCGCTCCAGGTCCTGCAGGATGGCGTCACGTCCACCGACCTGCTCCAGGTCCGCCGCACACGAGGTGTCGACGACCATGCGCTGGTACTCGCCCCAGGGCTTGTCCTCGCCGAGGCCCCGGGCCACGGCGGTGATCTGCGCGGCGTCGTCCTGACCTGCGGGGGCACCGGCGGCGTTGTTGCCGCCGCCCTGGGCGTTCACGCCGTCCTGGTTGTCCTCCGGGGCGGGCTCGGTGCCGTCCTGGTTCCCGGCACCTGCGTCCTCGGAGCCCTCGGCCCCGGCGTCCTCGGCGCTCTCGGACCCCTCAGGGTTCTCGGAGGAGGCCGCGGCGCTGCTGGAGCTCGTGGCGCTCGACGAACTGCTGGCCGTGCCGGACGCGCTGGTTGACGCCTCGTCGGCATCGTCGTCCGAGCCGCAGGCGGACAGGCCCAGCGTCGTCGCCAGTGTTACGGCGACGGCGCCGGTGAGGACCGCCCTGGTGATTCCCGGCCGGCGGCCAGACACCCGTGGTGACATGAAAGGTTCCCTTCTCGCACTCGTACTACAGCTACGACCCTACAACGTCGCCCGTCACCGGAACGTTAGCCGCACTCCCCCGGATCATCACACCGGATCGTTACACTGGGTGGGGTGCAGCTCAACCGCGACCGAATCCACGCCGCCGCCTTCGACATCCTCTCCGAGTACGGCCTCGGGGACCTCACGATGAGGCGACTGGCCAAGACCCTCGAGGTCGCCCCCGGTGCCCTGTACTGGCACTACCCCAGCAAGCAGGAGTTGCTCGGCGGGATCGCGGAGCGGATCCTGCTGGGCACCGAACAGCCGCAGGACGCCGGGGAGGACGCTGCGACGTCCGGCTGGCGTCCGCGCACCTACGCCGCCGCGGCGGGTGTGCTCGAAGGGTTGCTGGCGGTACGCGACGGCGCCGAGGTCGTCGCCGCCGCCCTGGCGGCGGGCACCACCGCCCACGACCCCGCCGACACCCTCGCCGCCGCACTGCAGGGTTCCCCGGCACAGGACTGTGAGCTGACCGGCTGGGTGCTGTCGCGCTACCTGCTGGGTGCGGCGACGGACCTGCAGACCGCCGAGGCCGCAGGCGGTTCGCCCCGTCCGGTGTCGCAGGTACTCTCCGGGGTCGACCTCGTCCTCGACGGCGTCGCCAACTAGGATCGGACGCCATGAGCACCACGGCAGCAGCGCACACGGTCACCGCACACGGGGCGGACGTCACGGTCGACGGCGACGGGGTCCGCGTCCGCAGGACACCGATGGGCCAGACCCTGCTGCCGCCCGAACTCGCCGAGTTGACCGTGGCTCCGGCGGACCTGCGCGGCTGGTACCACCACGCTCCGACGGCGAGTTCCCCCGGCTGGATCCAGTTCTCGCTGGCGACCGCGCCGGCGAACGCCGCGCTGCGGCCGGTGCGCGGTTTCCCCGCGACGCGCGGGGCGTCCGACGTGGTGGTCTTCGCCCCCGGGCAGCAGGAGGAGTTCGCCACGGTGCACCAGCTGCTGACGAACCTGCAGTCGGGCCAGCCCCTGGAGACCGTGCCCGAGACGCCCGCCGAGCCGGTGGAGAAGCCGGCCGAGAAACCGGCCGAGACCTCCGCCGGGAAGCCGGCCTCGACGAGCTCGACAAGTTCTTCCGCCCCGCAGCAGACGTGGAAGCGCGTCGCCACCCCGGACACCGTCCCGGAGGCGAATGCCTCAGCGGACGCCAACGGCCCCGTCTTCGGCCAGAACGTGACCGTCACCGGCGACTTCGCCCCCTACGAGAAGGGTGAGGTGTGGGACATGATCGCCGCGGCCGGCGGGACGGTCGGAAAGAACGTCACCAAGAAGACCACACTGCTGGTCATCGGCGAGTGGGGCTCGGTGACCAGCAAGGAGAAGCGCGCCCGCGAGCTCAAGGACAAGGGCCAGGAGATCTCCCTGTGGAGCTTCGACGAGTTCCTCTCCGCGCTGGGCAAGCCGCGGCGCCCGGATCTCGACGAGGTGAAGGGAACCTCCGCGCCGTTCTAGGAGTCCCTCTACCGGTATGAGCCGGAAACTCCACCTCCACACCGTCACCACCACCGGGCACGACCCTTTCGACCCCTTCGACCCCACCGCCCCGCTGAGCGTCCCCCTGGGCGGCGGCCTGGTCGCCGTGGTGCACGACGGGCCCACCCCACTCACCGTGGCCGACCTGAGCGTGCACCGCAGCAGCGCGGCCCTGCTGTGGCAGCAGGCCGCCACGGACATGCTCGGCGTCCTGGGCGACCTCACCGCCGTGCACGGCACCGCCCTGCGCCACCGCGACGACGGAGGGGGCGTGCGCGAGATCGCGGTCATCGGCGCCCCCTTCCCCGCCGCCGGGCTGATCGCCCACCCCCTGCTCGCGATCCCGACGCACCGCATCCTGTGCGGGGACGACCACCACCTCTCCACTGCGGTCTCCTTCCACGTCACCGCCGACCAACGCCTGTTCGTCTCCTCGGGACCGACACCCTCGGTACCGTGCACCGGCCCGATCGACGTCTCGGCCGGACACTGCAAGGCGCTAGAGTCGGTGCCATGAAAGATTCCGCCGTCCTGCACGACTTCGACTCCTGGCTCGCCGGGCACCCCACGGTGGTGCCGGACATCCAGAAGGTCCTCTCCGACGAGCTCTCGGACGCGGGCCTGGCCTTCGACCAGGTGTCGGTGCGCATCAAGGACCGTGGGAGCTACCTGGCGAAGATCCACGACCCCGCCCACCCCGACTACCAGGACTTCGAGTCCGCGTACGACGTGCTCGGGGTGCGTGTCACCGTGTACACGACCTCCGACATCGTCCTGCTGGTGGAGGTGATGCGAAGCCTGTTCGACGTCGTCTCGGTCACCGACAAGGCGGCGCAGACCGCGGTGCGCGGCGAGTTCGGCTACGCCTCCTCCCACGTGATCGCCCGGGTCAGCGGGCGGCGGCTGCCCACCCTCACCGACGGCACCGACCTGGACGGCAGGTTGATCGAGATCCAGGTGCGCACCGTGCTGCAGCACGCGTGGGCGGAGTTCGAGCACGACGTGCGCTACAAGAACCCCGGCCACGAACTCAGCCCGGAGGTGCACCGCGCGTTCACGCTGGCGGCGGGGCTGATCGAACTGGCCGACCAGCAGTTCGACAACGTCGCGCGCGCCACCAGCGTCGAGGAGGCCCCCGACGAGTCCGGGGACACCGCGGACACCGAACTCACCGCCACGATGCTGCCCGGTGTGCTCACCATGCTGGTCGGCGGCGGCTACCCGATGTCGAAGGCCGAGTACTACCGCTTCGCCGTGGACATGCTCGCGGCCAACGGTGTCACCACCATCGGCGAACTCAGCGTCCTGTGTTCCCCGGAGGCACTGGCCGGGCTCCAGGAGACGATGGGCTACGACTACCCGCCCGGTCAGGTACGCCTGATCGACGACCTGCTGCTGTACACCTACGGCCGTGACCACATCCGCCGCACCGTGCACATCGGCGACCACGCGTCCTCGCGTCCGGGCCGGCTGGGCAACCGGTGGCAGCGTATGGGTCAGCGCCCGCGCAGCTGATCGATCTGGCGGCGCTCACGTTTGGTGGGCCGTCCGGTACCCCGGTCACGCCGCGGGATGGACGCCAGCACCTCCTTCGACGGCGGTGGTGGTGAGTGGTCCACGTAGCACTGCCGGGCGTGTGGGGCGCCGACGCGTTTGCTCACGAGCTCGGCGACCTCCACGACGTACTCGCGGTGGTTCACCCGGGCGCGCACGGTGTCGCCCACCGCGACGGTCTGCGCGGGTTTCACCGCCGCGTCGTTGACCTTCACGTGCCCGGCACGGCAGGCGTCAGCGGCGGCGGAGCGGGTCTTGTACAGCCTCACGGACCACACCCACGCGTCGATCCGGGCCACCGCTCACCACTCGTCCTTGTGGTTGAGCACCTCGCGGACCTTCACCGCGTTCCAGCCCAGCACGACCAGGGCGACGATGGCGATGACGAGGAAGAAGGTGGTCGCCGTGGTCAGCACGGCCAGCACCCCTCCGGCGACCGCGATGCCCCCGGACACCTGGATCGACCGCGACCGCTTTCGGACGTCGGCCTTACGACGGGCAACGGGATTGTCGGAGTTGTTGTCCATGGTCATACCTGGAGTCTACCCCCGTTCACCGGGCTTGGACGTCGTCCCAGCGAGACCCGTCGCGTACAACTTCCAGCGTCCCACCTGAAATTTCGCTGACAATCCCGCCCGGGTCCTCCCCGGCCGCGACGGTGAGCGTGAGCGTGACCGTCGCGGAGTAGGACGCCGCGACGTCCAGCCCCCGCGCCCGCAGCTCCGCCTCGACGCGTCCTGCCTCGGCGTGGTCGACGTCCAGCGTCCACACGTCGCGCGGTTCCCGGCGTAGCACGCTGACCCGCTCCAGCACCGCGCGCGTGGCGTCCTGGTAGGCGCGCACCAGTCCGCCGGTGCCGAGCTTGACCCCGCCGAAGTAGCGCACGACCACCACGGCGACGTCCTGCAGGCCCGAACCACGCAGCACCTCGAGCATCGGCTGGCCGGCGGTGCCGGCGGGTTCGCCGTCGTCGCTGGAACGTTCCACCGGGTTGGCGCCGTCGACGTGCAGGACGTAGGCGCTGCAGTGGTGACGGGCGTCGGTGTAGGCCGCACGGACCTCGGCGAGGAAGTCCCGGGCGTCGGCCTCGTCGGTGACGCGGGCGGCACAGGCGATGAAGCGGGAGCGCTTGACCTCCGTCTCCGCGACGGGCCGGTCGGTTCCGGGGCGCAGGTAGGCCGGGGTGGGGGCGGCACTCACCCGAGCACGCCGGCCCAGGTCGACGCCTTCAGGTCCCCCATCAGCGAGGACGTGCGCGCCACCCGCAGGTCCGCGGGCAGCATGTACTGCAGCTCCTCCGTGCCGTCGAAGAGGGTGAGGTAGACGTCCGAGTCGCCCTTGTTGTTGTGCAGCACGCCCTTGAGGCGGTCCATGTTGTCCGGGGTGCACTGGTCGATGCGCATGCGCAGACGCAGGGGGACGCCGGCCCCGGCGCCGACGGAGAGCTCTGCGGGCTTGAGGTCGTTGCAGAACAGGCTGGTGCGGTCGTCGCGGATGCTGACCTCGGCCTGGGCGAGGATGATGTTGTCCTCGGCGATCATCGGGGCGACCATCGCGTAGGTCCGGGAGAAGCACAGCAGCTCGATCTGCGCACCGTGCTGGTCCTCGATCGTCACGATGGCCCAGGGGTTGCCCTTCTTGTCCACGCGGCGGTCCACGCTGGAGATGATGCCGCCGACCTTGATGGCCCGCTTGTCCGGCAGTTCGCCGGAGATCACCGTGGTCAGGGGCGTGTCGATCTGGGAGTCCAGGGACGCCTCGAACCCGTCCAGCGGGTGGCCCGAGACGTAGAGCCCGAGCATCTCGCGTTCCAGGGTGAGCTCGTGCTTGCGCTCCCAGTGCTGGTCGGGGACGTCGACCTTGAAGGCGTCGTCCTCCACCGCGTCGAGCCCGGAGAACAGGTCGTACTGGCCGCGCGCGGCGGCCTTCTTCGTGGAGGTCACCGAGTCGACGGCGTCCTCGAAGACCAGCATCAGGCCCTTGCGCGGGTGGCCGAGCGAATCGAAGGCACCGGCCTTGATCAACGACTCGGTGACACGCTTGTTGCAGGCGGTGGCGTCGATCTTGTCGAGGTAGTCGGAGAAGTCCTGGAAGGGGGTCTTCTCCTTGCGCGTCGCCACGATCGAGTCGACGACGTCCTCACCGACGTTGCGCACCGCGCCCAGCCCGAAGCGGATGTCCTGGCCGACGGGCTTGAAGGTGTAGTCGGACTCGTTGACGTCCGGCGAGAGCACGTTGATGCCCAGGTGGCGGCAGTCCGCGAGGTAGATCGCCGACTTGTCCTTCTTGTCCGCCACCGAGGTCAGCAGGGCCGCCATGTACTCGGCGGTGTAGTGCTCCTTGAGGTAGGCGGTCCAGAAGCTGACCAGGCCGTAGCCGGCGGCGTGCGACTTGTTGAACGCGTAGCCGGCGAAGGGCAGGATCGTGTCCCACAGGGTCTTGATCGCGGCGTCGGAGAAGCCGTTCGACTTCATCCCGGCCTCGAAGTTCTCGAACTCCTTGGCCAGCACCTCGGGCTTCTTCTTGCCCATGGCCTTACGGAACCCGTCGGCCTGACCGGCGGTGTAGTTCGCGACCTTCTGGGAGATCCTCATGATCTGCTCCTGGTACACGATCAGACCGTAGGTCTCCTCGAGGATGTCCTGGAGCGCCTCGGCGAGCTCCGGGTGGATCGGCTCGATGGGCTTGCGCCCGTTCTTGCGGTCGGCGTAGTCCCAGTGCGCGCCGACACCCATCGGCCCCGGACGGTAGAGCGCCAGGGCGGCGACGATGTCGTTGAAGCCGGTCGGGCGCATACGCTTCAGCAGCTCCTGCATGCCGCCGGAGTCGAGCTGGAAGATGCCGAGGGTGTCGCCGCGGGCCAGCAGTTCATAGGACTGCGGGTCGTCGGTGGTCAGGCCCTCGAGGTCGAGGTCCTCGTCCCGGTTCTTCTTGATGTTCTCGATGCAGTCGCCGATGACGGTGAGGTTGCGCAGCCCCAGGAAGTCCATCTTCAGTAGGCCGATGGCCTCACAGGCCGGGTAGGGCCAGCCGGTGATGATCGCGCCGTCCTGCTGACGCTTCCACATCGGGATGTGGTCGAGCAGCGGGACGGACGCCATGATCACCGCGCAGGCGTGCACGCCGGCCTGGCGCACCACGCCCTCCAGACCGAGGGCGTCGTCGTAGATCTCCTTGACCACCGGGTCGGTCTCGATGAGGGTGCGGATCTCCGCGGCCTCCTGGTAGCGGTCGTGGTTGGGGTCCATGATGCCGGACAGGGGGATGTCCTTGGCCGCCTGCGCCGGGGGCAGGGTCTTGGTGATGCGGTCGGCGATCTGGAAACCGGGCTGGCCGTGGTGGGCGCGCGCGGCGTCCTTCAGCGCCTGCTTGGTCTTCACCGTGCCGAAGGTGATCACCTGGGCGACCTTGTCCTGGCCCCAGTTGTCCGCGGCGTAGCGGATCATCTCGCCACGACGGCGGTCGTCGAAGTCGATGTCGATATCGGGTGCGGACGGACGCTCCGGGTTGAGGAAGCGCTCGAACATCAGCCCGTGGTCGATGGGGTCGATGTTGGTGATCGTCAGCGCGTAGGCCACCAGGGCGCCGGCGGCGGAACCACGGCCCGGCCCCACGCGGATGCCGATGGAGCGGGCGTGCTTGATCAGGTCGGCGACGACGAGGAAGTAGGACGGGTAGCCCTTCATGTCGATGACGTCGATCTCGTAGTCGGCCCGGTCGAGGTACTCCTTGGGGACCTCACCGCCGTTGAAACGCTCGACCAGGCCGAGCTGGACCTCGTGGCGCAGCCAGGTGGTGGGCGTGTGGCCCTCGGGGACGTCGTAGTTCGGCATGCGGTCGTGGGTGTGCTCCTCCCACAGCTCGCCGTAGTCCTGGACGCGCTCGGCGATCCAGAGGGTGTTGTCGCAGCCGTCGGGCACGATCGGGTCCCAGTAGTTGCGCAGTTCCTCGGCGGGCTTGATGTAGTAGCCGTCGCCGGAGAAGGCGAAGCGACGCCCGCCCTCGTCCAGGGTCGGCTCGTCCATCGTGGCACCGGTCTGCACGCACAGCATGACCTCGTGCGGCTTGGCCTGCTTCTGCAGGACGTAGTGGCAGTCGTTGGTGACCAGCGGCGGAAGGTCCAGCTTGCGGCCGATCTCCAGGAGCTCGTCGCGGACGCGCTTCTCGATCTCCAGGCCGTGGTCCATCAGCTCGAGGAAGTAGTTGTCTCGGCCGTAGATGTCCTGCCACATCGCCGCGGCCTCCAGGGCCTTGTCGAACTGGCCCAGACGCAGGCGGGTCTGCACGTCGCCGGACGGGCAGCCGGTGGTGGCGATGATCCCGTCGGCGTGCTCGGCGACGATCTCGGCGTCCATCCGCGGGTACTTCGAGACCTGCCCCTCGTAGCTGGCCAGGGAGGACAGTCGGAAGAGGTTGCGCAGCCCGGTGGCGTTCTCCGCCATCATGGTCTGGTGCAGGTAGTAGCCGCCGCCGGCGACGTCGTTGCGCTTCTGGTCGGGCTCGCCCCAGCGCACCCGGTCCTTGATCAGGCGGGACTCCGGCGCCATGTAGCACTCGATGCCGATGATGGGTTTGATGCCGGCACCGGTCATCGCCCGGTAGAAGGCGTCGGAGCCGAACATGTTGCCGTGGTCGGTCATGCCCACCGCGGGCATGCCCTGCCGCGACACCTCTTCGGCGAGCAGGTCCACCTTCGCCATCCCGTCGAGCATGGAGTACTCGGTGTGATTGTGCAGGTGGACGAAGGAGGACTTCTTCATGCGGGTCAGTCTACCGGCGGTGGCAAGTCGGGCGACCGGGAGATCGGGGTGCACCGGACGTCCCCGCGGCGCCATACCGTGCTACACGTGCCATACGGTGCTGTACCTTGCTCCGGTGTGCAGCTCCCCGTCAGGAAGAACTCCGGGAACAGATTCCGGCCGACTCCTACAGGCACAGCCCGCCGCTCACGCCACGGTGACACAGCAGGGTGCGCTCCACCTTCTCGGCCGCGTAGCTCCCGTCGTTCTCCCCGACGGTCACGAACAGTCGCTCCCCGGCCTGGGCATCGTCCTTCATCCCGGTGACGTCCACCCGGTAGAACGGTTCACCGGCGTAGTCCGGCGTGGTCAGCAGGACGTGGTCCGCCATGCTCGCCGCCTGCCGACCGACCGTCTCCACCACGGCCTGTTCACTGTCCCCGGTCACGTCCCGGTAGTCGTCGGTGACGTCCGTGGTCGCGGCGAAATGGTAGAGGTGTGCGCTCGGCATCCAGCCGGCGGCACCGTCCACCCGCACCTGCGCCCAGAAGCCCTCGTCGGGGTCCTGGGTGTTGTTCCACTCCCGGCCGGCGAGTTCCACGGCCCCGAGCCGGTCGACCTCCTCGACCTGCGCGCCGGTGGACGAAGGGACGTCCCGCACGATGATCGGCTCCTCCTCGGACTCCAGGCCGGCGACGCCGACCTCCTGGCCGGCGGTGGAGAAGTAGGCCTCGACCTCTTCGCCGGGCACCTCGGCAGGGGTCCCGGTGGGAGTCACACTGGGCGTGGCAGGCTCGGCGACGGTCTCCGTGACGGTGGCTGTCGCCGTGACGGTGCCTGACGGCTCCGAGCCGTCCTGTCCCCCGTCCTCCCCGGACGAGGCGCAGGCGGCGAGCAACAGCACCGTCGTGGCCAGGGTCGCCGCCCCGGTTCCACGGATGCGCATCAGGCAGTCACCTCCATCTCCATGTCGTACACACCCCAATACTAGTTCCCGGCGCGCCTGCACCCCACAGATCCGACGAAACGACGGTCAGTGACCGTCTGCGCAGTTCACGGCCCCGGACTCCGAAGCACTCGAACCACCCCACAGCACCGAGACTCCCGGAGAGAACCCCTACAGGTCCAGCCCGATGTCCAGGGCCGTCACCGAGTGGGTCAGCGCCCCCACGGCGAGCGAGTCCACACCGGCGGCCGCGTAGTCGCCGGCCCTGTCCAGGGTCAGCCCGCCGGAGGACTCCAGCAGCACACCCGGCGCGATCTCGTCGCGCAGCCGCACCGCGGACACGGTGGTCGGCACGTCGAAGTTGTCGAGCAGGACCTGCTGCGGCGGCAGGTCCAGGCCCAGCACCTCACGCAGCTGCTCCAGGTCGTCGACCTCCACCTCGCACCACAGGGCGGTGTCCTCGGCACGTACCGCCCGGTAGGCGGCGACCACTCCCCCTCCGGCGACCACGTGGTTGTCCTTGACCATGGCCTGGTCGGAGAGGTTATAGCGGTGCGGTGTGCCACCACCGTGGACCACGGCGCGTTTCTGCAGCAGACGCAGCCCCGGCAGGGTCTTGCGCGAGTCACGTACGGCCACCCCGTCGCGGGCGGCGGCCACGGCGTCCACCCAGGCGGCGGTGTGGGTGGCCACCCCGGAGGCGTGGGAGAGCACGTTGAGCACGGAGCGCTCCAGCTGCAGGATCGCCCGGACCGGTCCCTCCAGCACGCCGACCACGTCACCGGGAGCCACGCGGGCACCGTTGGCCAGGGCGTCCTGCAGTTCCACGCGTCCGCCGAGCACGGGGTTGGACGCCCCGGCGTCCAGCACGGCGCGCACGGCGTCGGTGCCGGAGATCACGCCGGGGACACGGGCGATGAGGCGTGCGCTGCCCTGCAGGTCCTGCGGGACGGTGGCCAGGGTGGTGGCGTCACCGGCGGCGATGTCCTCCTGCAGTGCCGCCCACGCCAGGGAGGAGAACAGGGAGGGGTCGCCGTCGAGGGTGCCGAGGTCGGTCGTCGGTAGCAGTGCTCTCGCGTCGCTCATTCGCCTCCTCCCGGGGTGCCGACGGAGATCATCCGCTCCACGGCGAGGCGGGCCTGCGCGGCCACGTCCTCGTCCACGTCGACCTCGTCGGTGCCCAGGGCGAGGCAGCGCAGCAGGGCCGCGGGGGTGATCATCTTCATGTAGGGGCAGGAGGCACGTTCGTTGACGGGGGCGAAGTCCACGTCGGGGGCCACGCCCTTGAGCTGGTGGAGCATGCCGACCTCGGTGGCGACGAGGACCTTGCCGCGTCCGGCGGCCGCGGCGTCCTGCGCGCTGGTGAGCATCTCCCCGGTGGAGAGCATGTGCACCCTCCCCGGGTCGATCACGCCTTCGCCGGCGAGGTAGATCGCCGAGTTGGCGCAGCCGCACTCGGGGTGGATGAACAGGTCGGCGTCCGGGTTCTCCTCGGCGCGGCGGGCGAGTTCGGGCCCGGAGATGCCCGCGTGGACGTGGCACTCCCCGGCCCAGACGTGGATGTTGTCGCGCCCGGTCTGCCGGCGAACGTGCGCGCCGAGGAACTGGTCCGGGCCGAAGAGGATCTCGCGGTCCTCCGGCAACCCGGCGACCACGTCCACGGCGTTGGAGCTGGTGCAGCACACGTCGGTGAGGCCCTTCACTGCGGCGGTGGTGTTGATGTAGCTCACGACCAGGGCGTCGGGGTGCTCGGACCTCCACTCGGCGAGTTCCTCGACGCTCAGCGAGTCCGCCAGGGAGCAGCCGGCCTCGGCGTCGGGGATCAGCACGGTCTTGTCCGGGGAGAGGATCTTGGCGGTCTCGGCCATGAAGTGCACGCCGCAGAAGACGATCACCTCGGCGTCGGTCTGCGCGGCGATACGCGACAGCGCCAGGGAGTCTCCGGTGTAGTCGGCGATGTCCTGGATCTCGGGGAGTTCGTAGTTGTGGGCCAGGATCACCGCGTTGCGCTCCTGCTTGAGGCGGGTGATCTCGGCGACCCACGCGGCGTCCCCGGCGAGTCCCTCCCACCGCCCGATGTTGCCTTCAGGACCGGTGTGCCCCGGCGCCCGGAAGACCCGCTCCAACAGCGGACTCCCGAATTGTTCAACACTCGTCACAGTCATGTCCGGTGATGATATCCGAAACCGGCACACGCCGGGGGGTTTCGCGACGTATCCTCAACCCCGTGAGTACACCACGACCTGCGGTGCGCGAGGCCGTCGCGCACCTCGACGCCCCCTTCTCCGTCCTCGACCTGGACAGTGCGCTGGCCAACGCCGCGGACATGGTCCGGCGTGCCGCGGGCACCCCGATCCGGCTGGCCACGAAGTCGGTGCGTGTCCGCGGGCTCATCGAGCGCCTCCTCGCCCTCGACGGTGTGCAGGGACTGCTGTCCTACTCCCTTGGCGAGGCCATGTGGCTGGTGGACGAGGGGGTGTGCGACGACGTGCTCGTCGCCTACCCCAGCGCCGACCGGCAGCTGCTGCACCGGCTGATGTGCGGGGAGACCTACCTGCGGTCGGTCACGGTGATGGTCGACTCGGTGGAGCACCTCGACTTCATCGACGCCGTCGTCCCGCCGACCGAACGCGGCGTGCTGCGGGTGTGCATCGACGTCGACGCGTCCCTGTCCTTCGGTCCGGTGCACCTGGGTGCACGCCGCTCGCCGGTGCACACCGTGGAGCAGGCCCGCGCCCTGGCCGAGGCCGTCAGCGACCGCGACGGTTTCCGCCTGGTCGGCCTGATGGCCTACGAGGGGCAGATCGCCGGCACCACCGACACCTCCCCGCTGGTCACCGCGGTCAAGCGGGTCTCCGCCCGGGAACTGGCGGGACGCCGGGCCGCGATCGTGGAGGCCGTGCAGGCGGTGGACGGCGAGCTGGAGTTCGTCAACGGCGGCGGCACCGGCTCCATCGAGTCCACCACCGCCGAGGAGGTGGTCACCGAGATCGGTGCCGGCTCCGGGGTCGTGGGCCCGGGCCTGTTCGACCACTACTCCGCGTTCCGTCCGGTCTCGGCGCAGTGGTTCGTCCTGCCGGTGGTGCGCCGGCCCGCCCCCGACATCGTCACCGTCGCCGGCGGCGGGCGCATCGCGTCCGGCCCTCCCGGCGCCGACCGCGTCCCGGTCGTCGACTACCCCCGCGGCCTGCGCATGAGTGCCACGGAGGGCGCCGGGGAGGTGCAGACACCCCTGCGCGGCGACGTCGCCGCGGCGATGGACCTCGGCGACCACGTGTGGTTCCGGCACGCCAAGGCCGGCGAACAGGCCGAGTTCGCCGAGTCCGTACTGGTGGTCAGCGACGGCGACATCATCGACGAATGGCCCACCTACCGGGGCGAGGGACGGAGCTTCACATGAGATGGCGCAACTGGTCGGGCGCGCAGCACGCCACCCCGGCCGCATTCGAGCAGCCCACCACCGAGGACGGGGTCGTCGACCTGGTCCGTCGGGCGGCCCGCGGGGGCCTGCGGGTCAAGGCCGTGGGTGCGGGCCACTCCTTCACACCCGTGGCGGTGACCGACGGGATCCTCGTCAACCTCGACCACCTCTCCGGGCTCGTGTCGGTGGACCGCGACGCCATGGAGGTCACCTTCCTGGCCGGCACCCGCCTGCGCGACGTCCCGGCGTTGCTGCGCCCGCACGGCCTGGCGCTGGCCAACCAGGGCGACGTGGACCCGCAGTCCCTGGCCGGCGCGGTGAGCACCGGCACCCACGGCACCGGCATCGGCTTGACCGGTTTCGCCGGGATGGTCCGCGGACTGCGCACCGTCACCGCCGACGGCTCCGTGCACGACGTCGGCCCCGGCGACCCCCTCCACGACCTCGGCCGCGTCTCCCTCGGCGCCCTGGGGGTGACCACCCGCATCACCATGGCGGTCGTCGACTCCTTCGTGCTGTCCGCCGTGGAACGCGCCGAACCACTGGAGGAGCTCGTCGGCGACTTCCCCGCCCGCGCCGCCGCCGTCGACCACATGGAGTACTACTGGTTCCCCGGCACCGGGCGCGCGCACGTCAAGACCAACACCCGCCACAGCCTGCAGGACGCCGCGTCCGCCGACCTGCCCGGTCCCGTGCCGCGCTGGCGGGCGTTCGTCGACGACGAACTCGTCAGCAACACCGCCTTCGCGGCGATGTGCTCACTGATGCACCACGTGCCGCGCACCACCGGGGCGATGAACCGTCTGGCGGCGGCGAGCCTCGCACAGCGCGAGTACTCCGACACCGCCCACGACGTCTTCGTCTCCCCGCGCCGGGTGCGCTTCAACGAGATGGAGTACGCCGTACCCCTGACCGATGCCGCGGAGGTCCTCGCCGAGGTCCACCGTGCCGTGGACGCCTCCCGGCTGCCCGTCGGATTCCCCCTGGAGGTGCGCTGCACCGCCGCCGACGACGTACCGCTGTCCACCGCGAACGGGAGGGAGTCCTGCTACGTCGCGGTGCACCGTTACCACCGCGACGACTACCGCGAACTCTTCGCCGTGGTCGAGCCGGTCCTCGTCGCCGCCGGCGGACGCCCGCACTGGGGCAAGCTGCACACCCTCGACCACGACGGCCTCGCCGCCGTGCACCCCGACCTGGCGGACGTCGCCGAGCTGCGCGCGCAGGTCGACCCGTCCGGCATGTTCCGCAACCCGATGGTCGACCGGGTCTTCGGGATCTAGACGAGTTTCCGCAGCCGGGTGCGCCGGGCGTTGATCAGCGTGTCGGTGACGAACACCAGCAGCGCCACCCAGATCACCGCGAACCCGACCCACCGGGCCGGTTCGATGTACTCGCCGACGACCAGCACCGCCCACAGCATCTGCATCACCGGGGTCAGGTACTGCAGCATCCCCAGACTGGTCAACGACAGTTCGTGGGCCGCACGGGCGAAACACAGCAACGGCAGCGCCGTGATCGCCCCGGCGGTGACCAGCAGCAGCGCATGGCCCACACCGTGCCCTCCCTGCACCATGGTGTTCTCCCCCTGGGACTGCAGCCACACCAGGTAGAGCACCCCCACCGGTGCCAGCACCGCGGTCTCCGCCGTCAACGACTGCAGCGGGGTCAACGGCACCCGCTTCTTCAGCAGCCCGTAGCCGGCGAAGGACAACGCCAGCCCCAGCGACACCACCGGCGGCGAACCCAAGGCCACGGTGAGGATCACCACCGCCACCGCGGCGATGCCCACGGACACCCACTGCAGCGTCCGCAGCCGCTCACGCAGCACCACCACGCCGAGCAGCACGCTGACCAGCGGGTTGATGAAGTACCCCAGGGCGGCGTCGGCGACGTGGTCGTTGTTGACCGCGTAGATGTACAGCCCCCAGTTGCCTGCGATGAGCACGGCGGCCGCGGTGATGCGCAGCCACAGACCCGCGGGGATCCGACGCACCCACCGGAAACCGGTGGTGCACGCCATGACCACCACGACGAAGGCCAGCGTCCACACGAAGCGGTGCGCCAGGATCTCCATCGGCACCGCCGGGCGCAGCAGCGGGAAGAACGCGGGGAAGAACCCCCACATCAGGTAGGCCAGGACACCCCAGATCACCGGGCCGCCGCCTGTTCCTGTGCCTGTTCGCGTTCCTCGGCCGTCACCGGACGCAGCCCGAAACGCCCGTAGGACGCGTCGGGCGGCAACGCCTCGACCGCCAGGACGTCCTCACGGTCGTCCAGGGCCGCCAGGTCGTCCGGCGCGGCGTGCACGAGCACGCCGAGGACGTCGAGCGCCGGGTCGTCCTCCCCCACCCCCGCGTTCGCCGCGACCTGGTCACGGGCACCGGCGAAGACGTCCTCGCGACGGTGGCCGTCCGCCGGCTCGGCGATCTCCCACCGCGAGTTCGCGTACAGCAGGGTCGACACCCGCACGCCGGACATGCCGGAGAAGATCTCGGTGAGTTCCTGCGTCCCGGCCGGCTCGACCGGGGTCACCAGCGCCCAGCGGGCCTCGTCACCTGTGTCACCTGTGTCAGGCGTGTCCTGCAGCGTCGTCCCCGCCCGCGCGACGTACTCGTCCAGGGTCTCGCTGTTGTCGGGGCCCAGCATGTCGCCGTTGATGGCCTGGGGCTGGGACATACGGTCCGAACCTGCCAGGGCGATCACCGTGCCGGCCAGCGCCACCAGGCACAGCACCGACAACCACATCACCCACGCGGGACGACGCGTGTCCTCCCACTCACGCCGGCGCCGCACCTTGCGGTCCGGCGCGATCTGCCGCGAGGTACGCATCAGTTCACCTCCCGCAGTCGCTCCAACGCCACGTCCAGGTCCTCCGGGTAGGGCGACTCGATGTCCATCCACCGCCCGTTCGGGTGTGTGAACCCCAGGTGCACCGCGTGCAGCCACTGACGTTGCAGTCCGAGGAACTCGCTGAGTGCCGGGTCCGACCCGTACATCGGGTCCCCGCAACACGGGTGGTGCAGCGCCGAGAAGTGCACGCGGATCTGGTGGGTACGCCCGGTCTCCAGGTGCACCTCCAGCATCGTGGCCTGCCGGAACGCCTCTAGCGTGCGGTAGTGCGTCACGGCATGGCGACCGTCCTCACGCACCGCGAACTTCCACCCCGCACCGGGGTGCCGGGCGATCGGCGCGTCGATGGTGCCCACCGTCGGGTCCGGGTGGCCCTGCACCAGCGCGTGGTAGGTCTTCTCCACCGTCCGGTCGCGGAACGCCCGCTTGAGCACCGTGTAGGCGCGCTCGCTGGCGGCGACCAGCATCACGCCGGACGTCCCGACGTCGAGCCGGTGCACGATGCCCTTACGCTCTGGCGGACCCGAGGTGGAGATACGGAACCCCTCCGCCGCCAGACCCGAGGTCACCGTGGGCCCGTCCCAGCCGATGGTGGGGTGCGCGGCGACACCGACGGGCTTGTTCACGGCGATCACGTCGTCGTCGGAGTAGAGGATCTCCATGCCCTCGACGAGTTCGGCGGGCTCGTCGGCGAGGTCGCGTTCGGGCTCCGGCAGGGTGACGTCCAGCCACGCGCCGGCGACCAGCCGGTCGGACTTGCCCGCGGTCCTGCCGTCCTGCACCACGTCGCCGGCCTCGGCGAGTTCGGCGACGACGGTGCGCGACAACCCGAGCAACTTCGACAGCCCGGCGTCCACCCGCATCCCCGCCAGGCCGTCCGGCACCGGCATCAGCCGCGACTCCCTCGGGGCGTTCACGCTGCGCTCCCCTCGTTCTCTGCGTTCTCTGAGTTCTCCCTGCGCGCCTGCCGTGGCTCCACGACCAGCGCGTACACCAGGTACACCACCACGCCCACGCTGATCGCCGCGTCCGCCACGTTGAAGATGGCGAAGTTGCCGACGGACACGAAGTCCACCACGTGGCCGTGCAGCCCGCCGGGGGCGCGGAAGATCCGGTCGATGAGGTTGCCGGCCGCCCCGCCGCCGATCAACGCCACCGCAGCCACGGACCACGGGTTGCGCACCCGGAAGGCCAGCACCACGCAGATGGCCACGGCGACCATCTGGATCACGGAGAACACCACGGTGGCGTTCTCCCCCATGGAGAACGCGGCCCCGGAGTTGCGGATCAGGTACAGCCGGGCGACGTCGCCGACCACCGGGTACGCCGTGGCGGGTTCGAGGTTCTCCACGACGAGCCACTTGCTGAGCTGGTCGACGGCCACGATGCCGGCCAGTGGGAGGAGCGCCCAGGGTCGGACGTTGAAAACAGTCACGGCGATGATCCTATCGCGTCGCGGCATGTCCCCGCCCGCGACCCTCTGTTGCCCGGCCGCCAGTTGGTACGCTGACCCACGTGCGCACCCAACGACTCCTGCCGACCCTGTTGACCACCGTGACGACCACCCTGCTGGCGGGATCGGTCCTCACCGCATGCTCCTCCGACGACGCCGCGTCGCCCGAGGAGCCGGTGGACGCCCCGGTGTCCGGGGTCTCCGTCACCGTCGACGACACCGGTGACGCCCCGCGCGAGCCCCTGGTGTGGTTCAGCGACGACACGGAGACCGAGACCGTCTACAAGGCGACCCAGGGGTGGGGGCAGAGCATCGAGGGTGGTGACTCCGACGAGACCAGCGAGGACGACCTGCCGTACGAGGACGTCACCATGGAGGTCCCGGTCACCGTGTCCACCGCCACCGACGGTGACGAGCTGGAGGCCGAGGTCGTCGCCGGGAGCCCGTCGGGCGACAACACCGACGGCAACGAGGACCTCTCCACCGCCGAGGGGTTCACGATGAACCAGAACTACAACCAGGACGGACGCGTCACCACGCGCGGCTTCACCGCGCCCGAGGGCGCCTCGGACGCGGCGCGGTCGAACGTGGAGCGCTCCTTCACCCAGATGACGGACGTGCCGGTGGTATTCCCCGCCGACGACCTGGGCACCGGTGCCCGCTGGACGGTCACCGGCCAGGTCGACGACCCGAACCTGGGGATCTCCATGCGCCAGGGGGTGACCTACACCCTGGTGTCGCGGGAGGGCTCACGCATCGAGCTCGACGTCGACGTGGAGCGCACACCCTCGGTGCAGCAGATGTCGGGCTCCGACCTGAAGGTGGTGGGCTCCGACAGTGAGTCCACCGGCAACATCACGGTGGATCTGCGACGTCCCGTGCCGGTCTCCGGCGTGATCGAGACGTCGACGAGCGTGACCTACGGTGAGACGGACTCGCCGGTCACCGTGGTGCAGACCTCGCGGACGAGGTCCAGCTGGGAGCCGGCCTAGGCGGCGGGCTCGGCGGCGGGATCCTCCGCCGGGGCGTCCTGCTCGGCGGCGGGGTCGGGGGCCTCCTCGAGGAAGGGGGCGCAGCTGTCGGGGACCTGGTCGGGGGCGACGTTGCTGACCAGCGTGCAGGCCCATTCCTGGGACAGCTTCCACTGGCCGTTGTCGTTGACGAACTTCACGCCGTCCATCCGCACCGGCTCGGCGTCCGGCTGGATGAGGTTCATGGTCGCCATGACCTCCTGCGGGGTGTTGCCGGGGAGGATCGGGTCAACGACCTCGAAGGTTGCGCCGGACTCCTGCTGTGACTGCATCATCACGTCGAAGAGGTCCACGGCCTCCTCACCGTTCTCCACGGTGTCGGCCTTCTCCTCCGCCGGGACACCCGGGTCCACGGCGCGGGCGAGGATGTCGCCGAGCTCCTGCGCGTCGGGCAGCGGGGTGGTTTCGGTGGTCTGGGCCGCGGTGGTGTCCGACGAGCCGTCGTCGGAGTCGTCCGAGGAACAGGCGGTGACCGACAGGCCGGCGGTGAGGGCGATGACGGCGGCGAGTGCGCGGGGTCGCTTCAGGGGGTTCAGAGTGGACGTGATGCTCACTGTGACGACGCTCCTTCGAGTCGTGGATGTACGGCGAATGAAGCGAGTCTACCGCCGATGGGACGGTAGCCTTGTAATCCGTGACCGACCAGACCACCCTCGCCCCCACCGTGCTAGCCACCGGCGGCACCATCGCCTGCGCGCGCGACGACCGCGGTGACCTCGTCCCCACCAGGACCATCGCCGACCTCCTGGCCGACGCAACGGACTCCGCCGCCGTCGCTGCCGCCGTGCGAGACGCCCGTGACGTCCTGCACCTCGACTCCTCCACGATGGGCCTCGCCGACCTCGACGTCCTGCTCACCCACATCCACGGGGCGCGCCGCAGCGGGCCGGTCGTGGTCACCCACGGCACCGACTCGATGGAGGAGACCGCCATGGCCGTCGACCGGCTCATCGGCGGGCCGGTGGTGCTCACCGGCGCGCAACGTCCCGCCGACGACCCGGCGCCGGACGGCCCGGGCAACCTGCGCGACGCGATCGAGGCGGCGCGCCGCGTCCTGCATCCCGCCGTGGTGCTCGGCGGGCGGACCTCGCCCGCCTACGGTGTGCGCAAAGTGCACACCACCGCCGACGCCGCCTTCGACACCCCGGCCGGCATCACCCGCCCCACCCGTCCGGCCGACCCGTCCGCTCCCCCGGCCCCGCTGGCCGGGCTGCGCGTGGACATCGTGTCCGCCTGCCAGGGCGCCGACCCCGCCGCGATCGACGCCGCGGTGTCCGCCGGGGCGCACGGCGTGGTCGTGCAGGCCTTCGGGTCCGGCAACATCGGGGTGCTCGCCGACGGTGCCCACCGGGCCGTCGAGGCCGGCGTCCCCGTCGTCGTCGCCAGCCGTGTGGCGTCCGGCGGGGTGCAGCTGGTCTACGGCGGCGCCGGCGGAGGACGCTCCCTCGCCCGTGCCGGGGTGCGCTCCGGCGGAGAACTCACCGCCGCGCAGGCGCGCATGGAACTGCTGTGCGAACTGGCCGTCCGCCGTGCCGGCTGACTAACGGAGACTGTCCAGCGGGTCCGCCGCACTGAGCTCCGGGTCGTCGACGGCGAAGGTGCGCGCCCTGCCCGGCCCGGTGGAGCGGGTCTCGAAACGCACGCTCACCACCCCCGCGCCCGTGCCCTGCACCCAACCGTGGCCGAACTCGGGGTGGTGCACGTCCGCAGAGGGACGCCAGGAGGTGACGGTGGCCTCAGGTTCCGGCTCGGGTTCGGGCGCCGGCTCGGTCTCTGTCTCGGTCTCCGGTTCCACGGCGACCATGCCGGGCTCCGGGAAAAGCACGGCCTGGAGTTCCTCCGTCAGCCCGGACAGGCTCACCCCCACCAGCCGCACCGCGCCGGACACCTCGGGCCGCGGGACCACCGAGCGGGCCGCGGCGAGGATCTCGTCGAGGTCGTCGGTCGGGGTGACCAGCGTGGTCGAGCGCGTGTGGGCCTTGAAGTCTGCGGTCCGGGTCTTCACCGTCACCGTACGGGCCGCCCGACCGTCCCCGAGCAGTCGACGACGCGCCGCGGTGGCCGCCAGCACCAGCACCGGGTCGACCTCCACCGTGGTCACCGCGTCGACCTCCAGGGTGCGCTCCGCGGACACCTGCTTCGACCGCGCCCGCGGTGCCACCGGGCGGGTGTCCGCACCACGGGCGTAGCCGAGGACCTGCAGACCCACCGAGCCGAGCAGGCCCTTGACGTCCACGTCGTCCATCGCGGTGAATGCGCCGATGGTGGTGACGCCGACGTCGGCCAGCTTGCCCTGGGCCACCGGGCCGATACCCCACAACTCCCCGACCGGACGGGGGCCGAAGACCTCCCCGCGACGATCGGCACCCACCACCGTCACCCCGTGCGGCTTGGCGAGGTCGGAGGCCATCTTCGCGTCCAGCTTCGTGGTGGCCACACCGATCGAGCAGGGCAGGCCGATCTCGGCGTCGACACGCTCCTGCAGAACGCGGGCCCACCGTTCGACCTCCGCGGCGTCCAGCCCGACCAGCGACTCCGGCTCCACGAACCCCTCGTCCACGCTGAGCTGCTCGACGGTGTCCTCCTCGCGCCCGAGGAGCTCGAAGACCTGGGCGGAGACGGTGGAGTACACGCTGAAGCGCGGGGACACGACCACGGCCTTGCCGCGGCACAGGCGCACGGCCTGCTGCATCGGCATGGCCGACCGGGCCCCGTACACCCGCGACTCATAGGACGCACCGGCCACGACGCCCCGGCCGGAGGCACCGCCGACGAGGACGGGGCGTCCGGCGAGCGTCGGACGGGTCAACTGCTCCACGGAGGCGAAGAACGCGTCCATGTCGAGGTGGACCACCCATCGCTGCGTGGAGTTCATGTCCCCGAGTCTAGTTCCGGGGACCGCCAGCACCGTCAAAAAGGCACCTCCTGAGCCGCGACGCGGGCAGCCTCGACGACCTCGCCGATCCGACGAAGCCTGGCCTCGTTGTGCGCCGCCAGGGTTCGGACCTTGCGGTGCAGACGAGTGTCGAAGTCCAGGACCGCCTCGGCCAACGGGCCGGTCGGGGTGGTCACGTACACGTGGCCGTCCTCCACGCTGGTCCACCAGTCCGAGCCGTCCGGGTTCAGGGTCACGTCGTAGAGTCCGCGGGTCTTGAGGCTGTGGCACCCCGGACACAGCGAGTGCATCGCCCAGGACGCGGACTTTCCCCCGTCCTCCTCGTCACCGGTCCAGCGGCTCACGTGGTCGATCTGCGACTCCGCGGCGGGCCGGTCGCACCCGGGGAACCGGCACGTGCCGTCCCGCCCGGCGTCCGTGGCGCGCTGGTGGGCCGAGGGCGTGTAGCCGGAGACCTCGCTGTGCCCGGCGACGCACAGCTCGGTGACCCGCTCCATCCAGCGGTCCGTGGCGACCTCGTGCAACCACGTGCTCTCCAGGTGCATCGTGCCGCTGTCCAGGTTGCGGTAGCAGTTCAACGTCACCGACACGTCCCCCGCCCGACCGTGCACCAGGTCGATGAAGGCCTGGGCGCGGGTGCAGTCGCGGGCCGCGGCGACGGCGTCGATGATGCGGATGGCGCCGATGCCCTCGTCGGTGGGCACGGTGACGTGGAAGACCGTCGCCGCGTCCGCACGGGTGTCGACCGAGAAGTCGAGCTGGCACTGCGGCGGCGGAACCTCACCGTGGCCCTCCGGGTCGAGTGGTCGCGCCGAGGGCTGGATCTCCGCGACGACCTCCTGGACGAGACGGCGCAGGGTGACCACCCCGGGTACCGCCTGCCGCGGAACCGTCGGGGTGAGCACACCCATCACGGAACGCTCGACCTCCTCGAGGTGCCCGTCGTCCACGGCGGCGACGGAATCCGCGAGCGCGCGCAGGTGGTCGAAGGAGAACGCGCCGTTCTTCAGCAGCAGGCCGACCCCGTGCATCCTGGTCAGCATCGTCCCGATGTCGCAGTATGCAAGGGCCTTACCCTTCGACACCCCCAACCCCACTGACAGCTTCCGGACGTGGCGGGAGACCTCCATACCCGGCGACGGTGCCGCCTCACGGGCGATGTCGAGCTCCAGGACGTTGATGTCGCGCTTGGCGTTGAACATCACCTCCTGCGCGCTGACCGCCCAGCAGGGTTCGTCGAGGTTCTCCTCCACGTACTCGACGTCGCAGTCGAAGCACAGCTCCTCGTAATCACGTTCGATGACGCTCAGTCCCGTACCGTCCTGCACCATGTCTTTCCCCTCAGATTCATGGAACCGCTCTCGATAGCAAACACATTATCGATGGTGTGTTCGAGTGTCAAGGTCTCGGGGCGGAGACGTCGAAAACCCCGGACGGCGAACCGTCCGGGGCAGGTCGACGACGCGGCGGGACTACACCTTCGCCACCTCGGCGGTGACCCCGTCGCCCACGTCGTGACTCAGCGTCTCGTCGACGACCACGGTCACGGAGGTCGCGAGCACCTCGCCGGCGATCGCGTCGGCGTGCCGGTCGGCCCACTCCCGCTTGTCCGCCGGCACCGACAGCGTCAGCGTGATCCGGTCGGAGACGTCGAAGCCGGACGCCTTGCGTGCGTCCTGCACACCACGGACGCGGTCAGCGGCCCAGCCCTCGGCCTCCAGCTCGGGGGTGACGGCGGTGTCCAGGACGACCAGGCCGTCGCCGCCCGGGATCTCCGTGGTGTTGTCCGGGTCGACCGCCACCAGCTTGCGGCTGAACTCACCGTCGACCAGCTCGATGCCGTCGGCGGTGACCGTGCCGTCCTCGGCGACCGTGTAGTTGCCGGTCTTCACGGCCTTGATCACGGTCTGGACGTTCTTGCCCAGGCGCGGGCCGGCCACACGTGCGTTGACGACGACCTCGAAACGACCCACGGAAGACACATCGTCGGTCAAGGAGATTTCCTTGACGTTGACCTCGTCGCGGATGATCGACGAGAAGTCCGCCAACGCAGCGGACTCCGGCAGGGCCACGGTCAGCCCCGGCAGGGGCAGGCGGTTGCGCAGCTTGTGCGACTTGCGCAACGACGACGCCGCCGAGCAGACCCCGCGCACGGCGTCCATCGAGGCCACCAGGTCCGCGTCCGCCGGCAGTTCGTCCGCCGACGGCCAGTCGGTCAGGTGCACCGACCGCTCACCGGTCAGACCCCGCCAGATGACCTCCGTGGTCATCGGCAGCAGCGGGGCGGCGATCCGGCACAGCGTCTCCAACACGGTGTAGAGCGTGTTGAAGGCCTCCGGGTGGCCGTCCTCGCCGGAGTCGCCGGCCCAGAACCGGTCACGCGAACGACGCACGTACCAGTTGGTCAGCGCATCGCAGAACTGACGGATCTCGTCGGTCGCCGCAGCGATGTCGGTGGCGTCCAGCGAACCGGTGACCGCCTCGACCGTGTCGTGCAGCTTGGCCAGGATGTAGCGGTCCAGGACGTTCGACGAGGAGGTGTCGTACTGCGCCGGGTTGTGCGCGTACAGCCGCAGGAACGAGTAGGCGTTCCACATCGGCAGCATCGCCTGACGAACACCCTCACGGATACCCTGCTCGGTGACGATCAGGTTGCCGCCGCGCAGGATCGGCGAGCTCATCAGGAACCAGCGCATCGCGTCCGAACCGTCACGGTCGAACACCTCGTTGACGTCCGGGTAGTTGCCCTTCGACTTGGACATCTTCAGTCCGTCGTCGCCGAGCACGATGCCGTGCGAGACGACCTTCGTGAACGCCGGACGGTCGAACAGCGCCGTCGAGAGCACGTGCAGCAGGTAGAACCAGCCACGGGTCTGGCCGATGTACTCCACGATGAAGTCCGCCGGCGAGTGGGAGTCGAACCACTCCTTGTTCTCGAACGGGTAGTGCACCTGCGCGAACGGCATCGACCCGGAGTCGAACCACACGTCCAGCACGTCCGGCACGCGGCGCATCGTGGAGCGGCCCGTCGGGTCGTCGGGGTTCGGGCGGGTCAGCTCGTCGATGTACGGGCGGTGCAGCGACTCGGGACGCACCCCGAAGTCCGCCTCCAGCTCGTCCAGGGAGCCGTAGACGTCGGTGCGCGGGTAGGCGTCGTCGTCGGACACCCACACCGGGATCGGTGAGCCCCAGTAGCGCGAGCGCGAGATGTTCCAGTCCCGCGCGCCCTCCAGCCACTTGCCGAACTGCCCGTCGCGGATGTGGTCCGGGATCCACTCGATCTGCTCGTGGTTGAGCTCCACCATCCGGTCACGGAAGGACGACACGGACACGAACCAGCTCGGCAGCGCCATGTAAATCAGCGGCTCACCGGAGCGCCAGGAGTGCGGGTAGGAGTGCTCGATGGTCTGGTGGCGCACCACCCGGCCGGCGGCCTTGAGGTCCTTGATGATGTCCTTGTTGGCGTCGAAGACCAGCTGGCCCTCGTAGTCCGGCACCAGCGAGGTGAACTTGCCGTCCATGTCCACCGGGACCACCGTGTCGATGCCCTCGGCGTTGCAGGTCAGCATGTCGTCCTCACCGAAGGCCGGCGCCTGGTGGACCACACCGGTACCGTCCTCGGTGGTGACGTAGTCCGCCGCCAGGATCCGGAAGGCACGCTTCTCCCCCAGCTCCGCACGGTCGGCGAAGTAGCCGAAGACCGGCTCGTAGGTCAGCCCCACCAGCTGCGCGCCGGTGAACTCCGCGACGACCTCGGAGTCCTCGCCGAGCTCCGCGGCGTAGGCACCCGCCAGGTCCTTCGCAAGCAGGACGCTGCGTCCGGCGATCGCGTCCGCGCCGTCCTGCGCGGCGGTGACCAGCACGTAGGACACCGACGGGTTGACCGCCAGCGCGAGGTTCGACGGCAGCGTCCACGGGGTCGTCGTCCAGGCCAGGGCGGACGCCTCGGCGAGCGCCGGGTTGGCGGCCAGCGTCTCCACCGCGGCGGTGCCCGGCTGCGCACCGGTGACCGGGAAGGTCACCGTGAGCGTGGGGTCCTGACGCATCTTGTAGGAGTCGTCCAGGCGGGTCTCCTGGTTCGACAGCGGGGTGTGCTCGGCCCACGAGTACGGCAGCACCCGGAAGCCCTGGTAGATCAGGCCCTTGTCGTAGAGGTCCTTGAACGCCCAGATCACCGACTCCATGTAGGTGATGTCCATGGTCTTGTAGCCGTTGTCGAAGTCCACCCACCGGGCCTGCCGGGTGACGTAGTCCTTCCACTCGTCGGCGTAGCGCAGCACCGACGTCGCGCAGTACTCGTTGAACTTCGCCAGGCCCATCTTCTGGATGTCGCCCTTGTCGGTGATGCCGAGCTGCTTCTCCGCCTCCAGCTCCGCCGGAAGGCCGTGGGTGTCCCAGCCGAACACCCGCGGCACGCGGTAGCCGCGCATCGTCTTGTAGCGCGGGACGATGTCCTTGACGTAGCCGGTCAGCAGGTGACCGTAGTGCGGCAGACCGTTGGCGAACGGGGGGCCGTCGTAGAAGATGTACTCGGGGGCGCCCTCACGGTTGTCGAGGGACGCCTGGAAGGTGTCGTCCCGACCCCAGTAGTCCAGGACGTTCTCCTCCATCGTGGGGAAGGAACTGGTGCCGTCCGACATGTCGGTGTGCGGGTACGCTCCGCCTGCGGGGGTGCTCATCGCGGACTCCTCGTAAGTTGGTGTGCTTCTCACGGTCCGCGGGGACGAGAGCCCGGCACAACGACCGGACCACGCGGTACCACCCCGCTTGGGCTCCCCGACGACACCGCCGGACCGGGGAATCCCACTTGTTCCTACGGCTGTGACGTGCCGCGACCACGTCCGGCTCTACTCGGCGCAACCGGGGTGGTTGAACGCCTTTCTTCCGGATCGCTCCCCGGTGATGGCCGGATCAGTGCGAATGAAAGGCCCCGCACGGCGGTGCGGGGCCGGTCATCAATGAAGTATACGTGTCACTGTCTGCGGCGGAGAATCAGGTCCACCACGAAGACGGCCAGGCCGACGACGGCGACCCCGATGCAAACCCACGCCCAGAACGTGGATCCCACGTACAGGGCCACCAGCAGAGCCAGGAACCCCAGGAGGGACATCAGCAGGGACAGTGCGAGCATCTCGGTTGCCGTCCGTCCTCGTCCGTCGTCGTCAGACCCGGGAAGGGCCTTACTTCTCGCCGAAGTCGATGTTGGAGTTCGGGGCCGCGGTGCTGCGGCTGTTGAGCTCCTCCAGCTGCGACTCGAGGAAGGTCTTCAGGCGGGTACGGTACTCCCGCTCGTAGGTACGAAGCTCCTCGATGCGGCTCTCCAGCGCGGACTGCTGCTTCTTCACCGTGGTCATGATCTCGGTGTGCTTGCGCTCCGCGTCCTTCTGCAGCGCGTCGGCCTTCTCCTGCGCCGCGCGGACCTGCGCCTCGGACTGTGCCGTGGCGTCCGAGATCAGGGTCTCGGACTTCTGCGTCGCGTCGGCGACGAGGGTGTCAGCCTTCTGCTGCGCCTCGGCCACCGACTTGCGGGCCTGCTGGTCGGCGTCGGCCAGCTGCTTCTCGGAACGCTTCTGCGCGTCGGAGAGCTGCGAGCTCGCCTTCGTGTTGGCGTCCTCGAGGGTGCGGTTGGCCTCGTTGCGGGCGTCGTCCAGCATGCCCTGCGACTCGGTCTTGGCGTCGCCGGTGAGACGGTCCGCCATCTCCTGGGCCATGCTCAGCACGCGGGCGGCCTGCATGTGGGTGTCCGCGTTGGCGGTACCGGCGGCCGTGGCGGTGTCCACCGGGGCCTGGGCCTGGGCGGCGGCCGGAGCCTGGTTGGACTGTGCGGAACTGGCGGACTGGGCAGCCTGGGCCTGCGCCGACTCGGCGCGCTTGTCGGCGGCGGCGGCCTTGTCCTCGGCGGCGTTCGCGCGCTTCTCGGCGGCGGCCGTGGCGTCCTGCGCCTTGGCGAGCTCGGCCTCGAGCTCGGACACCCGGGCACGGGCCTCGTCCAGCTCGGCGCTCAGCGCCGAGTCGTCCGACGAACCGGTAGCGGCGGCGGCGACCGGTGCCGCGGCACCGGAGCCGGCCTGGCCGCGCAGGTCGTCGTTCTCGTCCTGCAGCTCGGCCAGCGTGTCTTCGACGAGATCGAGGAACTGGTCAACCTCGTCCTCGTTGTAGCCACGCTTGCCGATCGGCGGCTTGCTGAATGCCACGTTATGAACGTCAGCGGGAGTCAACGGCATCGGTAGTTCCCTTCACAGTCGATGTGTTCCGCCAAGCCTAGTGGGGCCGGACGGTGAGTCGGTCACGATCTTATCAGCGACCACGGTCATGAGGCTTCAGGTTCAACCTCATGTGTAGTCTTTCAGGTCAGTTATACAGCAGGCGTTTTCCCACCTGCAAGAACGCCCCACCCCGCGTCACACACTGTTGGCGATACCCAGCAGCACGGAGGTGAGGATCGAGATGCCGAAGAACAGCACCAGGACCGACACGTCCAGGGCGACCCCGCCCAGACGCAGCGGCGGGATGATGCGACGCAACGGCTTGACCAGGAAGTCGGTCAACACGAAGATCGGCTCGGCGATCAGCGCGAAACGCCGCGACGGCCTCCACTGCCGTGAGAAGGACCGGATCATCTCGATGATCACCCTCGCCAGGAGGATGAACCAGTACAGCCGGAGGAGCAGGGCGATGAAATAGAGAGTGGCAGCCACGGTGTTCTACTGGTCCTCCACCAGCTGGTCGAGCTGGCTCTGGTCTAGGGTCACGGAAGCGGGGATCAGCGCGAAGTTGCGGATACCGCCGAGCTTCTTCAGCGTACCGTCGAGCCCCTTCGCGAGACCAACGGAGAAGTCCAGGACGCGGCTCGCCTCCGACTTCTCCATCGCAGAGAGGTTGAGGACCACGATGTCCCCCGCCTTGAACTCCGTGGCCAGTTCCCCGGCCTGCTGGAAGGAGCTCAGTGCGAGACGCACGACCTGCGGCTCACGCGACTGCGCCGGCGACACCGGGGCCACAGGGGCCACCGGGGCCACAGGGGCCACCGGGGTCTCCGCGCGCCGCGGCGTGCGCGGGGCGCGGTAGTCGTAGTCGGAGCGCTCGGACCGCGCAGGACGCTCGGCGCGCTCGGCACGCTCCGTGCGGTCGGGACGCTCGTAGTCGCGGTCCCGGTCACGGTCGTCCTCGCGGTCCTGGTAGCGACCGGAGGAACGGTAGCCGCCGCGGTCCTCCTCGAACTCGTCGCGGTAGTAGGGGTCATCGAAGCTGTCAACGTCACCGAAGCCGAAGAAATCCTTGACCTTCCCGGTGATTCCGTCTGCCATGGTCTGTCTCGCTTTCTCTGGGATGTGTCGTGCGGGGATCGTCTACTGTCGAAATTACCGGGAAGTCCGGTCAGGCGTCGGGAATCCAGATCACGGAGGCCTGGCGGCCCGTGCGCCCCTCCCTCCGGTAGGAGAAGAAGTTCTCCTCGGAGACGGTGCTGCGCGGGTCGGCGTCGACCGAGCGGACACCCTCACCGAGCAGTTGACGGGTGATCCCCGCGCGGATGTCCAGACCCGGGGTTCCGCGTGATGTCGTCGTGCGTGACCCCGGCAGACGCCCCTCGACGTCGGCGGCCATCTCCTCGGGCACCTCGTAGTCCACACCGGCGGCCGCGGCACCGAGCAGGGCGTGGATGCGCGCCGGCACAGCGCCGAGCTCCACCATGCGCCGCAGCGTCGCGGGCACCACGCCGTTGCGCGCGCCCATGCGTCCGGCGTGCACGGCGGCGACCACCCCAGCCTCCTCGTCGGACAGCAGCACCGGCACGCAGTCCGCGGTCAGCACGACCAGGGCCACACCGGGCTCGGCGGTCACCAGGGCGTCGGTGAACTCCACCGGCGCGCCGTCCAGTTCGTCGAGCATCTCCGCGGTGACCACGGTGACGTTCGGCGAGTGGATCTGCTCCATGTACACCATGCGGGACTCGGGCACACCGATCAGCCCGGCGAGCCGGGCACGGTTCGCCGCGACGGACGCCTCGTCGTCGCCGACATGGCCGGCGAGGTTGAAGGAGTCGAAGTCTCCCGTGGACGCACCGCCGTGTCGGTCGGTGACGACCTTGCGGACGCTACGTTCCACCGGCTCAGAGGAAGGTCGGGACATCGAGATCGTCGTCTCCGTCATCGCGGCTGTCACGGTTGTCGCGACGGTCGCCGTTCGAGGTGAACAGGCCCGAGGAGTTCGCCGGCTCGGAGGAACCGGGCACACCCGAACGGGTACGGCGGGTGAAGCTCGTCGACTCTTCCTGCTGACGCTGGGCGGCGGGCGCCTCCTCACCGTTGAAGATCCCCGGCTGGGACTGCTCGGCGGCGGGCTGCTGGGCACGCTGTGCCGGCTGGGACTGCTGTGCCGACTGTGCCTGCTGGTTGTTGGAGGTCTCCGGCGCGCGGTGCTGACCGCGGCGCGGCTGGGCGACCACGTTCGGCGAGTCGTCGAAACCGGTGGCGATGACGGTCACGCGGACCTCGTCGCCGAGCTGGTCGTCGATGATCGTGCCGAAGATGATGTTGGCGTCCTCGTCGGCGAGGTCCTGGACGATCGTGGCCGCCTCGTTGACCTCGAACAGCCCCAGGTCGGAACCACCGGCGAAGGACAGCAGCACACCCTTGGCGCCCTGCATCGTGGTCTCCAGCAGCGGCGAGTTGATCGCCAGCTCGGTGGCCTTGCGGGCACGGTCGTCCCCACGGGAGCTGCCGATGCCCATCAGGGCGGAACCGGCGTCCGTCATCACGGAGCGCACGTCGGCGAAGTCGACGTTGATCACGCCGGGCGTGGTGATCAGGCGGGTGATGCCCTCGACACCGGAGTGCAGGACCTCGTCGGCCTTGCGGAAGGCGTCCATGAGCTGGAGGTCCGCGTCGCCCATCTTGAGCAGGCTGTCGTTCGGGATCACGATGAGCGTGTCGCAGACGTCGCGCAGGGCCTCGATGCCCTCGAGAGCCTGCTTGGAACGACGCTGCCCCTCGAAGGTGAACGGGCGGGTGACCACACCGACGGTCAGCGCGCCCTTCTTCTTGGCGATGTTGGCGACGACCGGGGCGGCGCCGGTACCGGTGCCGCCACCCTCACCACAGGTCACGAAGACCATGTCGGAGCCCTCGATGACCTCCTCGATCTGCTCCTTGTGGTCCTCGGCGGACTTGCGTCCGACCTCGGGGTTGGCGCCGGCGCCGAGCCCGCGGGTCTCGGCCTGGCCGATGTCGAGCTTGGTGTCCGCGTCGGTGAGCAGGAGTGCCTGCGCGTCGGTGTTGATCGCGACGAACTCCACACCCTGCAGGTTCGCGTCGATCATCCTGTTCACGGCGTTGACACCACCGCCACCGACACCGACGACGGTGATCTTGGCGAGGTGGTTGTCGTAGAGGGTCATGGTGTGCGCTCTCTTTCCCGATGTTTCGGCCAGTGTCTGCCCGTGTGCTGTCGCTGCTAACTCTGCGACCAATTGTGTGTGACACGGCGGTGATTTCCGCGCACATTTTTCGTGCGTGTCGTATCCCTCAATGTGGGGTTGAGGGTTCTCACTCCCGGACGGAGGGCATCGCCGGGTTGGAGACGTTCCACCGGTCGCCCTCGCGGGTGAGGACCACCCGGGTGGCCTCGGCCTTCTCCTCGGCACGGTCCGCCGACCCCCAATAGACCTCACGGCCCTCCGGGAAGCGCAGGGTGAGTTCCTCGGCGGAGGACGCCTCCAGTTCCTCGACCTGGTCGCGCAGCTCCGCCGGCAGGGCGGCGAGCGCCTCGCCGGCGGCGGTGAGCGCGTCGGAGTCGTCGGCGGACGCCCGTACCGGCACGGCCCCCTCCGGGCTCTCGCCGCGCAGGAAGACCCGGCCGCGCTCGTTGATCACCAGCGGACCGTCACCGTCACCTTCGACGACACCGACGGCCTCGAACTCGGTCACCTGCACCCGCACCGAGGACGGCCAGTCGCGCGACACGGTCACCTTCTCCACCCACGGCAGGGCCGACACCGAGCGCGCCGCCTCGTCCGTGTCGGCGAAGAGCAGGTTCTGCCCCTCCACCGACGCGGCCGCGGAGATCACGTCCTCCGGCGCCAGCCGCTGCGTGCCCTCGACCTCGATGGAGCGCACCTGCAACAACGGACTGAGGACGAGCACCACCGCCAGGACGACGACCAGGACGAGCCCGCCCAGGACGACGGCCAGACGGCGGCGACGCCGCGGGTCACGCCGGTTGCTGCGGTTGCGGCGGTTGCGACGGTTGTTGCCTGCCATCGGCGATCAGGCCTCGCCCAGGGCGCGGAGGATCTCGTCGGCGAGCATCGTGACGGTGCCCGCCCCCACGGTCAGCACCACGTCCCCGTCGGTCGCCAGGCCGGCGACCAGGGCCGGGGCGTCGGCGAAGTGCGCTTCGTAGTGCACCTCGGCGGACCCGTCGATCCGGTCGGTGATGATCCTGCTGTCGAGACCCTCCACCGGCTCCTCACGGGCGCCGAAGATGTCGAGGACCACCGCCACGTCCGCCAGGGACAACGCCTCGGCGAACTCGTCGGCGAAGGCCAGCGTCCGGGAGTACAGGTGCGGCTGGAAGACCGCCACGACACGACCGGCACCACCGGTCTGCTCCTGGCGTGCCACGACCTTCTCCCGTGCCGCGGTGACCACCGCGCGCACCTCGGTCGGGTGGTGGGCGTAGTCGTCGTACACCTCCACCCCGCCGACGGCGCCGTGGTACTCGAACCGGCGACGCACCCCGTCGAAGGAGGCGACACCGGCGGCCATCCCCTCGGCCGAGGCGCCGACGAGCACACCGGCGAGCAGGGAGGCCACGCCGTTGAACAGCATGTGCAGCCCCGGCGTACGCACGGTCACGGAGACTTCAGCGACATCAGCGGAATCACCACCGAGCCGGACCTGCGCCTGCGTGCCGCCGTCGGGCAGCGTCGAGGTCGACAGGATCTCCGCGCCGACGGGGACCGAGGGGTGCGCGGCCACGGCGTCGGACGTGCCGTAACCCAGCACGCGCACCCCCTCGGCCACCTCGACGCGTCCGGCGACGACCTGCTCGCCGAGGTGGGCGCTGCCCTCGTCGTCGAGGCAGACGACCAGGGCACCGCCGGCGACGACGCGTCCGGCGAACTTGCCGAACACGTCCCGGTAGGCCTCTTCGGTCCCGAAGAAGTCGAGGTGGTCGGGCTCCACGTTGGTCACCACGGCGACCTCGGGCGAGTAGGACAGGAAGGAGCCGTCGGACTCGTCGGCCTCGGCGACGAAGACGTCCCCGGTCCCGTGGTGGGCGTTGGTGCCCGCCCGGTTGAGCTGACCGCCGATGGCGAACGACGGGTCCATGCCCGCGTGCTGCAGGGCCACGACGGCCATCGAGGTGGTCGAGGTCTTGCCGTGCGTGCCGGCCATGAGCACCGCCCGGCGGTCCTCCATGAGCAGGGCCAGCACGTCGGAACGACGCAGCAGCGGCACGCCGGCCTCGCGGGCGGCGACGAGTTCCGGGTTGTCCTGCGGGATCGCCGCGAAGGACGTGACGACCGCGTCCGGCAGGACGCCGTCGCCGGCCAGCGTGAGGTTCTCCGCCCGGTGGCCCACGGCCACCTCGGCGCCGGCGGCACGCAGGGCCAGGACGACCCGGGACTCCTTCATGTCCGACCCGCTGACCTGCACGCCACGGTCCAGCAGGATCCTGGCGATGCCGGACATGCCGGCACCACCGATGCCGACCATGTGCACGCGGTGGAGGTCACCGAGGTTGTACTTGTCGCTCACTTCTTCTCCCCTGCCTCACTGATCACGATCTGGGCGATGCGGTCCGCCGCGTCGCGGTGCCCGGCGGCCGCGGCGGCATCGCCGGCGGCCTGCAACCGGGTGCGGTCACGCAGCAGCGGGACGACCTCGCGCGCCACGCGTCCGGCGTCCAGCTCGGCGTCCGGCACGATCACCCCGCCACCGGCGGCGACGACGGGGCGGGCGTTGAGCTCCTGCTCACCGTTGCCGTGCGGCAGCGGCACGTACACCGCGGGCAGACCGCAGGCGGAGATCTCCGCCACGGTCATCGCGCCCGAGCGGCACAGCACCATGTCCGCCGCCGCGAGGGCGAGGTCCATGCGGTCGATGTAGGGCACGGCGACGTACGACGCGCCACCGTGCGCAGCCACGTCCGGCGCGTCGTTCTTCCGGCCGTAGGCGTGCAGGACGTCGATCCCGGCGTCGGCGAAGGTGCCGGACGCCGCGGCGACGGCGGAGTTGATCGACGCCGCCCCCTGGCTGCCTCCGGTGACGAGCAGGACGGGACGCTCGGGGTCCAGCCCGAAGAACTCGCGGGCCTGCGCGCGCAACGCCGCGCGGTCCAGCGACAGCAGGGACTCACGCACCGGGATGCCGACGACCTCGGCCTCCCCCGACTTGCCGCCGAGACCGGAATCCCCGGAGGCCGCCAACGCACGGGCGCCGAGACGCACGCCGAGCTTGTTGGACATGCCGGCACGCGCATTGGCCTCGTGCACCACCACGGGCAGACGCAGCGACTTCGCCGCCAGGTACGCCGGGGCGGACACGTAGCCGCCGAAACCGACGACGACGTCCGCACCCACCTCGCGCAGCGTGCGACGGGTCTGCCGCAACGCCCCGACGAGCCGGAACGGCAGGGTGAACAGGTCCTTGTTCACCTTCCTCGGCACCGGCACCGCCGGTATGAGCTCCAGGTCGAAACCGCGGTCCGGGACCAGGGTCGTCTCCAGCCCGCGGGTGGTGCCCAGGGCGGTGACCCGGGCGTCCGGACGGGCGCGCCGGACGGCGTCGCCCACGGCGAGTGCGGGTTCGATGTGCCCGGCCGTCCCGCCGCCCGCGAGGACGACGGACAACGGACGGGAAGAGGGGGACACGGCTCAACGCCTCCTGCGGTTGTACTGCTGACTTGTGTGGTTGGTGCTTCTGGAACTTCGGGTGCTCCGGGAACTCCGGGGCTCCGGGAGGGGTTCCCGCTCGCCACGGTAGCGCGGCTCGCCGGCTGCTCCGGACGGTTCACCGGGCGGCGGTCGACGCCGACGCGTCACCGGTTCACCGTACCGCTTCGGCTGCTCCCGGACACGCTCCCGACGCTCCTGGCCCGGACGGTACGGTTCGGGCTCCGGGAGGAACAGGATCCGGTCGATCAGCGGCCTGCCCTCGTGCTGCATCGACGACACCGTCGCCGGTTCGTGCCGGGCGATGTTGGCCAGCAGGCCCAGTGAGGCCAGGGTCACCACCGCCGAGGAACCGCCGGCGGAGATCAACGGCAGCTGCACACCGGTCATCGGGAACAGACCGACCACGTACCCCATGTTGTAGAACGCCTGGACGGTGATACCCATCGTCAGCGCCGCGGCCAGCAGCCGCAGGAAGGGGTCGGTCTGGGCCGTGGCGGTACGGATGCCGAACCAGGCCAGCACACCGAAGAGGATGACGACCAGGCCTGCGCCGAGCAGGCCGAGCTCCTCACCGAGGATGGCGAAGACGAAGTCGTTCGCCGCCTCGGGAAGGTAGAGCCACTTGGCCCGCGACTGGCCCAGCCCCTGGCCGAGCAACCCTCCGTCGGAGAGCGACAGGATGCCCTGCCTGGACTGGAACGTCGCGCCACGGGAGGTGGCGTCGTTGAAGCTCAGGGTGAAGGTCTCGGTCCAGGAACTGAACCGGGCGCTGCGGAAGGCGTGCTGGAGGCTGAAGATCACGCCGAGCACCGCCGCCACCGCCAGCACGGACAGCAGTGCCACGGTGCTCACGCCGGCGAAGAACAGCATCGCGGCGACCACGGCTGCCAACGAGAGCATCATGCCCAGGTCGTCCTGCAGCAGCACCAGGCCCAGGATCACCGCCGCCACCACGAAGAAGGGGTTCAGCACGAAGCGGGCGGAGTTGCTCACCCGCGAGCGGGCGGCGACCACGGCCGCGCCCCAGACCGCCAGGGAGAACTTCGCCACCTCGGAGGGCTGGATGCCCACACCGGCGAAACGGATCCACGAGTTCGAGCCGACCTCGGTACCGCCGACACCGATGCCGGGGATCAGCACCAGGATCAGCAGCACCACGGAGATCCCGAGGAAGACCACCGACAGGTTGCGCACCGTGGACGGGGTGATCCGCAGGAAGAACCACATGCCGACCAGACCCGCGGCGACGACCACGGCCTGCTTCATGAACTCGCCGAAGACGCCGGTATCGCTGTCGATGGAGGTGACCATCGAGGAGGAGAGCACCATCGTGAGCCCGATGAGCACGAGGATGGCGGTCACGCTCATGATGACCTTGTAGTTGAACTGCGGGGTCGCCAGGACGCGGCGACCGCGCTCCCGGATGCCCTGCCACGGCGACTCCGTGCGGGTGGGCTGGTCCTTCACGCTCATGGCTCGCCGTCCTTCCGTGCCGCCGCGGCGAAGAGGTCACCGCGGTGGGACATCCCGTCGTACATGTCCAGCGACGCCGCCGCCGGCGCCAGGACGACGGACACCGCAGAGTGGCAGGACGCCGCGAGGTCGCGTGCGGCGTCGACCGCCTCGCTCATCGCCGCGACCGGGTCGGTCTCGTCGACCACCCGCACCGGCACGTCCGGGGCGGCGAGCGCCAGGGCGTCGGCGAGGACCGCGCGGTCCACGCCGAGCAGCACCACGCCGCGCAGGCCCGGGGCCACCTCGGCGACCATCTCGTCGACGGCGGCACCCTTGAGCTGACCACCGGCGACCCAGACGACGTCCGTCAGCCCGCGCAGTGCGGCGGTGGCGGCGTGCGGGTTCGTGGCCTTGGAGTTGTCGATCCAGCGCGCGCCCTCGGTCTCGGCGACGACCTGGCCACGGTGGGCCTGCACCCGGAAGTCCGCCAGCGCCGCGGCCACCGCGGAGGTGGACACCCCGATGCTGCGGGACAGGGCCGCGGCCGCGGCGGCGTCGGCCACCCCGGCGGGCCCGGGAGGCGAGATGCCCTCGGTGTCCGCCAGGTCGGTGAGCGTACCCGTGGAGGTGTCGAGTTCGACGAGCCGGCCGTCGCGCACGCCGGTGACCGTCGAGGCGGGGTCGGCGACTTCGGCGGGGTCCCCGGTGGTGAACGCGCGGCGCTCCCCCGTGACACCGGAGCCGCCCGAAGCACCGGCGACCACGCGGGCGTCGTCGGCGGCGACCACGGCGACGTCACCGGTCAAGGCACGCATCTTGTCCGCGGCGTAGTTGTCGAAGGAGCCGTGCCAGTCGAGGTGGTCCTCAGCGAGGTTGAGCACGCACCCGGCGTCCGGTGCGAAGTCCGGCGCCCAGTGGAGCTGGAAGCTGGAGACCTCCGCGGCCAGCACGTCCACCCGCGGTTCGGCGAGCAGCGCCTCACCGGGGGGCGTGCCGATGTTGCCGACGGCGAGCGAGCTGCGTCCGTCGGCGCGCAGGATCGCGTCCAGCATGGCCGTGGTCGTGGTCTTTCCGTTCGTCCCGGTGACCGCCAGCCAGGTCCTCGGCGCGCCGAACAGTCCGGCACGGTCGGCCAGCCAGGCCGCCTCGACGTCGCCGATGACGGGCACGCCGGCCTCTCCCGCCGCCACGGCGACGGGTCCGTCCGGACGCCACCCCGGCGAGGTGATGACGAGGGCGAACGCCCCGTCGGAAAGCAGTTGGACAGCGTCGACGACGGTGACGGCGCGGGCACCGGTCTCCTCGGCGAGTCGGCCGCCGGCGGCGACGTTGTCGTCGGCGATCGTGACCGCACGGTCGGGCGCACCGAGGCGCCCGAGGCACCCGAGCATGCGGGCGACACCGGCACCGGCCACGCCGGCACCGGCCACGAGGACGTCCCCGTTACGTATCGCCTCGACGGTCTGGTTCACCATGTGTGATCGCTCTCCTGTCCTGAATGCATCTTACAGTGGCGAGTTGCTCAACCACTCCGAGTAGAACACCGCCACACCGACGACGGCGAACAACGCCGACAGCAGCCAGAAGCGCACGGTGACCGTGGTCTCCGCCCACCCCCCGGCCTCGAAGTGGTGGTGGAAGGGTGCCATGCGGAACACACGGCGACCCGCGGACTTGAAGGACACCACCTGGATGACCACGCTGGCGGCCTCCATCACGAACAGCAGGCCGACGATGATCATCAGGAGTTCGGTACGCGAGGCGATCGACAGCCCGGCGACCAGGCCACCGAGGGCCAGCGAACCGGTGTCACCCATGAAGATCTTCGCCGGTGCGGCGTTCCACCACAGGAAGCCCACGCAGCCACCGAGGCCGGCGGCCGCGAGCATCGACAGGTCCAGCGGGTCACGCACCGCGTAGCAGCCGGCCTCGGCGGCGCCGGAGCAGGAGTTGCGGAACTGCCAGAAGGTGATGACCACGTAGGCCGACAGCACCATCGCGGTCACGCCCGAGGCCAGTCCGTCCAGCCCGTCGGTGAGGTTCACCGCGTTCGACCACGCCGAGATGACGAGGTAGATGAAGATCAGGAACAGGATCGTGCCCACGACAGCACCGCCCACGGCGAGGTCGAGGGTGTTGATGTCGCGGGTGAACGACAGCTTCGTCGACGCCGGCTTGAGACCGTCGGCGTTGGGGAACTGCAGTACCAGGAAACCGAAGATCAGGGCGGTGACCAGCTGGCCGGCGAGCTTGGCCTTGGCGTTCAGCCCGAGGTTCCGGCCCTTGATGACCTTGATGTAGTCGTCGGCGAAGCCGAGCCCGCCGAGTGCCAGGGTCAGTCCCAGCACCAGCCAGCCGGAGACACCGGGGCCGGTGCCGTTGGTCAGCAGACCCACGAGCACGGCGGCGAGGTAGCCGACGGTGATGCCGGCGAGGATGGCGATACCGCCCATGGTGGGCGTACCGCGCTTACGCAGGTGGGACTTCAGCCCCTCCTCGCGGATCTCCTGGCCGATGCCCTCGGCGGAGAACCGCCGGATCAGGACCGGGGTCAGGAAGATCGAGACGAAGAACGCCGCGAGTGCGGCGACGATGATCTGTGTCATGGCTGCGGTTACCTGCTCTCTTCTTCACCGACGAAAAGGCCTTCGGCGACACTCCACAGGCCGTCGGCGTAGGACGCCTTGACCAGGACCACGTCGTTGGCACCGACGTTGAGGTCCAGGAAGTTCACCGCGGCGTCGGCGTTCTCGACCTGGCGCACGGAGACCCCGTGGGCCTCCGCGGACTCGGCCAACGCGTTCTGGTTGACACCGTTGCCGACGACGACGGCATTGCCGATGCGGCGCTGTGCCAGCACCTCTCCGAGCAGGGCGTGCTCCTCGCGGGCCCCGTCGCCGAGTTCACCCATCTGTCCGAGGACGGCCCAGCTCTGCGCGTCGGGACGTCCCGTGGCGGTGTAGGCCAGGGCGTCGACGCCGGCGCGCATGGAGTCCGGGTTGGCGTTGTAGGTGTCGTTGATCACCGTGACGCCGTCGGCGCGGGTGCGCACGTCCATCCGGTTCTCGCTGGCGGCGACGTGGCTGTTCAGCGCGCCGGCGACGGTGGCGGCGTCCAGGCCGCTCTCCATCCCGACCGCGGCGGCGGCCAGCGCGTTGGACACCTGGTGGGCGCCGAAGACGCCCAGGGTGACCTGCACGGGCTCGCCGTGCGGGTGGTGCATCGTGAACGAAGCACGTGCCACCTCGTCGAGGGTGATGTCGGAGGCGCTGTAGTCCGCCTCGTTGCCGTGCATGGAGAACCGGACGATGCGGGCGTCGGTGCGCGAGCGCATCGCCGAGACGAAGTCGTCGTCGGCGTTGAGCACGGCCAGGCCGCCGTCCGCCGCCGAGGGCAGCGACTCGACGAGCTCACCCTTGGCGCGGGCGATCGCCTCACGCGAGCCGAACTCGCCGAGGTGGGCGGTGCCGACGTTGAGCACGACACCGACCCGCGGCGGGGCGATACGCGCCAGGTGGGCGATGTGCCCCTGGCCGCGTGCGGACATCTCGGCCACGAGGAAACGGGTGTCTCGTCCCGCCTTGAGGGCGGTGTAGGGGTGCCCGATCTCGTTGTTGAAGCTCCCCGGGGGCGCCACGGTCTCACCGCCACGGGTGAGCACGGCGCCGAGCAGGTCCTTCGTGGAGGTCTTGCCGGCCGAACCGGTCACGCCGACCACGGTGAGGCCTTCCTCGGCGACGAGGGTGTCGGTGTTGTAGCGGGCCAGACGCCCGACGGCGGTGAGCACGCGCTCCCCGACCCCGTCCGGGTCGCTGTCCAGGTAGGCGGCGTTGCGCTGGGCGGAGTCCGCCCCCTCACCGGCGCTCTCGTCGGTGCAGAGCAACGACGGGGCGCCGACGGGGCGTCCGACCATGACCAGTGCCGCACCGTCGCGCAGGGCACCGGGGACGAAGTCGTGGCCGTCGACGCGCTGGCCCGGCAGCGCCATGAAGACGCTGCCCGGGGTGATCCGACGGGAGTCGAACTCGACAGGCCCCGTCACGACGGTCTCCGCGGTGGCGCCGTCGACGAGCTGCCCTCCGGTGACCTCGGCGATGGTGCCGCTTGTCATCTCTATCATCGTGTCGGTTCCTGTCCGTCCTGTCTATCCCTGAGTGCTTGTGCAACTACTGCCACGTCATCGAACTCGAGGACGGTGTCCCCGACGATCTGCCCGGTCTCGTGGCCCTTCCCGGCAACAATGACGATATCGCCCCGACGGGCCCAGGCGACCGAGGCCCTGATCGCGTCGGCCCTGTCACCGATCTCACGGAGGTCCACACCCGTGTTTCCGCCACGGGCCGCGAGCTCCCCGCGGGCCCCGGCGAGGACCTCGGAACGGATCGTCGCCGGGTCCTCGTCGCGTGGATTGTCGTCCGTGACGACGACCAGGTCGGCGACCTTCGCCGCCTCGGAGCCCATCAGCGGACGCTTCTCGTGGTCACGGTTGCCACCGGCGCCGAGCACCACGCCGACCCGCCCACCGTGGCCGGCCCGCTCGATCTGGTCGGCGAGGGTGGACAGGGCCGCGGCGACGGCACCCGGCTTGTGGGCGTAGTCCACCAGGACGAGGAAGTCATCGGGGTAACGCGAACCGTCTGCCTCCACCGTCACCGACTGCATGCGGCCCGGGACGCGGACGTCGCCGAGCTTCGCGGCGACGGTCTCCTCCGACTCCCCTGTGCCGCCGGCGGCCGCCACGCAGGCCAGCGCCACCGTCGCATTGGCGACGTTGAAGGTGCCGGGCAGGGAGACGGGGAAGGTCACGTCCTGACCAGCGTGAACGGCGGTGACGTGCTGCAGACCGTCGGTACCGACCTCCACCGAGGACACCGACCAGGTCGCGGCGTCCTGCCCGTGGGCGCCGGTGGTCGACACCGTGACCGGCGAGGTGCCGCTCGCCGAGAGCGTGCCGGCGAGGCTGCGGCCCCACTCGTCGTCCACGCAGACCACCGCCGCCGGCAGCCCGGCGCCGGGATCCTGCGGGGTGGTGAACAGCAGGGACTTCGCCTCGAAGTAGTCCTGCATCGTGGGGTGGAAGTCCAGGTGGTCGCGGCTGAGGTTGGTGAAGGCGGCGACGTCGAAGTCGACACCGCGCACCCGTCCCATCACCAGCGCGTGCGAGGACACCTCCATGACGACGTGCGTCACGCCCTCGTCGCGCATCCGGGCGAACAACGCCTGCAGCGTCGGTGCCTCCGGGGTGGTCAGCGAGGTGGGCACCGCGGTGCCGTTGATCCGGGTACCGGTGGTGCCGATGAGGCCCACGCTGTGGTCGTCGAGCAGCATGCGCTCGACCATGTACGAGGTCGTGGTCTTGCCGCTGGTTCCGGTCACCCCGATCACGGTCATCGACCGGGAGGGGTGGCCGTTGATCTCCGCCGACACCGGGCCGAGCCACGCACGGCAGTCGTCGACCACCAGCACGTCGGTGGTCACGCCGTCGGCGCGCAGCACCTCCAGGCCGGCCTCGTCGGTGAGCACGCTCCCGCCTGCGGACTGGTCCGCGTAGGACGCACCGTGCGCCCGGGTGCCGGGCACGGCCATGAACATGCCGCCGGACGGCACCGAGCGCGCGTCGATCGCCGCGCCCGCGACGACGGTACCGGCGGCAGCACTGGAGTCACCAGGGTCACCGCTCTCGCCGAGCGCCACCAGGCGCCCTCCTGTCAGTTCCGCGAGTGCGGACAGGGTGGGTGGTTTCACGCTCACTGCGCCTCCAACGTCAGTCGAGGTGCGGCCTCCGGGGAGAGCGGCACATTGTAATGGTCGAGCAACCAGGACGTGATGTCCCGGAACAACGGGGCGGCGGACTGTCCGCCACTGCCGTCGGTGCCCCGCTCAGGGTCGTCGAGCATAATCGCCACGACGAAGCGGGGGTCGTCCGCCGGCGCGATGCCGGCGTAGGTGATCCAGTAGTCCGAGTTCGAGTAGGCCCTCGTCTCCGGGTCGATCTGCTGGGCGGTACCGGTCTTTCCGCTGGTCTGGTAGCCCTCGATGCCCGCGGTGGGAGCGGTGCCCTGCTGGACGCCGCTGGGGTCGGACTGGTTGACCGCGCGGAACATGTCCACCACGCTGCGTGCCGTCTCCGGGGAGACAACCTCCACCGACTCCGGCTCGTCCTGCGGGATCTCGTTGCCGGAGGCGTCCGTGGCGGACTTGATGATGCTGGGAGTCACCCGCACACCGTCGTTCGCCATGGTCTGGTAGATGCTGGCCATCTGGAGCAGGCTCATCGACATGCCCTGGCCGATCGGCAGGTTGGCGAACGTGCCGCCCGACCACTGGGAGAGGTCGGGGACGTACCCGCTGGTCTCACTCGGCAGGCCCAGGTCGGTGGCCTGGCCGATGCCGAACTTCTGCACGTAGTCCCAGAAACTCTCCTCGCCCACCCGGTCGGCCAGCATCAGCGTGCCGACGTTGGAGGACTTACCGAAGATACCCGTGGTCGTGTACGGCACCACGCCGTGGTCCCAGGCGTCCTTCACCGTGACACCGGACATGTCGATACTGCCCGGTACCTGCAGGACCTCGTCCGGGGTGGTCTTGCCGTCCTCGATCGCCGCCGCGGCGGTGATCACCTTGGCCACCGAACCGGGCTCGTAGGCGTCCTGCACCACACGGTTACCGAAGACCTTGCCGTCCTCCAGCTGCTCGTCGATGTTGCCCTGCGGGTTGATGGTGTCGGACGTGGCCATCGAGACGACCTCGCCACTGGCCGAGTCGAGCACCACCGCCGAGGCGGAGTCCGCCCCGGACTTGTCCTTGGCCTGCTGCACGAGCTGCTGGATGTAGGTCTGCGCCTCCAGGTCGAGGGTGAGCTCGTAGGCGTCCCCGTCGACGGCCGGGTGACGGTCACGGGTGGACCCCGGGATCGCCAGACCGTTGGCGCCGACGTCCACGGTGCGCGAGCCGTTCGTGCCCTGCAGGCGGGAGTCCTGGGCGAGCTCCAGGCCGAACTGGCCCTCGTTGTCGCGGCTGATCTTGCCGACGACGTTCTGGCCCACCGCACCGTTCGGGTACTGACGGATGTCCTGGCGCTCCACGGTGATCTCCGGGTACTCCGCGCTGACCTTCTCCGCGACGTCCGGGTCGACGTCGCGCACCAGCACCTCGTAGGTGGAGTCGGAGTTGAGCTTGTCGAGGATCTCGTCGGACTTCACCTCCGAGGCGGTGGAGGCCTCGTCAGACTCCGACTCCCCGGACTGGGCGTCCGACTCCTCCAGCAGACCGGGCAGACCGTCGGCGATCTCCTTGATGCGTTCCTCGGGCTCCGACACCCCCTCCGGGTCGAGGTCGTGGCGGTCCTGCATGAAGGACTCCAGCAGGTGCGGGTTCACCGACAGTGAGCGTGCCTCCATGGTGTAGGCCAGCCGCTGTCCGTTGCGGTCCACGATGTCTCCACGGTGGGCGGGTTCGGTGATCACCGCGGTGCGCTGCTCACTGGCCATCGCCGAGAGTTCCGGCCCCTTGATCAACTGGACCCACACGAGCCGCAGCAGCAGGGCGAGCACCAGGATGACGACGATGATGAGCACCACGGCGCCGCGGCGTCCGAAGCTGCCGACACCGATGTCGAGGGTCCGCCAGGAGTTGCCGGGCACACCCCCCTGGGCCGGACGGGACTGGCGTTGCGGGGGTCGCTGACCTCGGTTGTCGCGCCCGGCGTGCCTACTCCGGTCCCTGTCCTGGGCCAATGTGACCTCTCCCTTCCGCGAAGCTCAACACAAGATCGTCTCGACCGGGCCCCTGACGACCCGCAGCGAATGCATGCCGTCCATTGTCGTGCCACGGACACCACACCCGGGGCATTGGACTCCGGGCGTGTCTTTGAAGTGTCTCAGTAGGGAAGCTCTCCGGTCGAGGCCGCACCGTTGTTCTGATCGGCGGGAGCCCCGTCGTCATTACCGTTGTTGCCGGTGTTGCCGTCGTTCCTGTCCTCCAGCGCCTGCGGGGCGAGCCCCGGGACCTGGTCGGTGGCGTCGGGGTCACTGGTGGGACGCTGGGCGGTGACCTCACCGTTGATGTCGGTGATCGGCAGCGTGGAGCCGGAGTCCGCCGCGCGCAGCTCGTTGACCTCGTCACCGTCGACGTTCAGCACGCCGGCCTGCGCCGGGGCGACCATACCCAGGCGGGATGCCTCGGCGGCGATGCGCTGGGTCGAGGAGGCGTCCTCGACGTCGCGGTGGAGCGACTCGAGCTCATTGGACAGCGACGTGCTCTGCTCCTGGGCCTCGGACAGCTGGAAGGACTGCTCGGTGGTCTTGCCGGACAGGTACATGGCGAACGCCACACCGGCGACGAAGATCAACAGCAGGACGACCCACGTCCGGACGACGGAACGTTCCTTCGCCGTGGGCACCGACACGCGCCGACCGCGGACGGAGACCTGCTGGCGCGAGCCGCGGCGGCGCACCGGACTGCTGTGCGTCTGCCGGCGGTCGAGGCTGCTCGGGCCCGAACCCGACCGACCGGTGCGGACGGCGCCGTGGGCGCCCGAAGTGCCGTGGTCGTCGCGTCCGGTCGAACCGGAGTGCTCGCGGGTGCGCTGACGGGCTGCGGTGGCGGTGCTCATCTGGTTCCTCGCTGTGCGTCTCGGTGGGTGTTCTGGGAGTTCTGGATGCGGGTGACGGCCCTGACACGGACCGGCGCGGCCCTCGGGTTCTGCTCGATCTCGACCTCGGAGGCCTTCTCTGAACCACGTGTGACCAGTTCGAAGTCGGGGGCGAACTCCGGGAGCGCCACCGGCAGGCCCGGCGGCGTGTGATCCACCGTCAGGTCGGCGAGCGCCTTCTTGACGATGCGGTCCTCCAGGGACTGGTAGCTCATGAAGACCGCCACGCCCCCGACGTGCAGTCGCGCCGTCGCCTCGGGGATGACCGCCGCGAGGGAGTCGAGCTCGGCGTTGACCTCGATCCGCAACGCCTGGAAGGTGCGCTTCGCCGGGTGCCCACCGGTACGTCGCGACGCCGCCGGGATCGTTCGGTAGAGAAGCTCGACCAGGCGGGCCGAGGTGGTGAACGGCTCGACCTCACGCTCGCGCAGCACCGCCGAGGCGATCTTGCCGGCGAAGCGCTCGTCCCCGTAGGTCTTGAGGATCCGGGCCAGGTCGCCGTGGGCGTAGGTGTTGAGGATGTCCGCGGCGGTGACGGGCAGGTCCGGGTCCATGCGCATGTCCAGCGGCGCGTCCTGCGAGTAGGCGAACCCGCGGCCGGCCTGGTCGAGCTGCATCGACGACACACCCAGGTCGAAGAGGTAGCCCGAGACCCCGACCTCACGGGCGGTGGCGGGGATCCTCCCCTGCTCCACCAGGGTGTCGATCGCGTCACCGAGCCCGTCGAACCGGGTGCGGTAGGCGACGAACCGCTCGCCGAACCGGGCGAGGCGCTGCTCCGCCTGGGCGATGGCGGCCGGGTCGCGGTCGAGTCCGACGACGACGGCCTGCGGGAATCGTTCGAGGAAGACTTCGGTGTGGCCACCCGCGCCCAGGGTTCCGTCGACGATGACGGGGGTCTCGGGCGCCTGCCCGGAGTCCGTGCCCGTGCCGACGCCCTTGCCGACCAGGTCGACCATGCGGTCGCGCATGACCGGGACGTGCCCGTGCTCGCCAGAGACGCGTGGCTGCTTCTCGTCGTCGGCGACGGTCATCGGGGTGGTCCTTTCTTCAGGGGCGCTCGTCCGGTCCTGTTGTCTTCACGTGGTCATCGCAACGCCGCCGGGACTGTACACGGGGCCTCACCTGCACGGGCCAGGTTTGATGTCGGGGAAGTACATCAAAGTCAAGGTCGTCCGCGCAGATGAGGGCCGGCACACAGTCCCACCGGCGTCGCGGGGCATACGGCGGAGGGCGGGCGGTAGCTCAGATGATCCCGGCGAGGGAGTCGTCGTCACCGTCGGCGAAGTCCGACTCGTGTTCCGCCAGGTAGGCGTCCCACGCTTCGGCATCCCAGATCTCGATGAAGTCGACGGAGCCGATGACCACGCAGTCCTTGTTGAGTCCCGCGTAGTCCCGGTGCCCCGCAGAGAGGGTGATCCTGCCCTGCTTGTCGAGCTCCTGCTCGTCGGCGCTGGCCGCCAGGTTCCTGACGTAGGCCCTCGCCTGCGGATTCGACCGGGAGGCTGCGGCGGCTTTCGACGCGCGCACCTGAAACTCCGCCTTCGTGTGCACGGCCAGGCTGTGATCCTGACCGTTGACGACGACGAGGCCGTCCGACAGCTGCTCACGAAACTTGGCGGGAAGGGTCAGCCGACCCTTGTCGTCAAGCTTCGGGGTGAAGGTGCCGAAGAACATGTCGGCTCCCTCCCCCGGCCATCCCGGGCATCTGAAATGTTGTTGCCGTATGCGATCTCTGTGAAGTTGTCCCGGGGACCATTGTGCCCCAGTGCGCCCCACAGTACCCCACTTCCAACCACACTGACTAGCCCATCAGTCACACAAGACCACAGAAGTTGCATCTCATGCCGGAGACCTGAAGATAGCCTCGACACTGCAGGCGCGTGAACTGCAGATATAAGAACAGGTGCATGGTGGGGGAAGGTGGGGGAAGTTTTCGTAGAACTCACTGGGAGCGCCCGCAGGCCCGTGTCGCCGGAGCGCAGACAGGGCAGAACGAGGGACTTTAGGCACGCCAGAGCCCTGCCGAGGCGCATCGGGGTCGACACCCACCGGGCCGGGTGGAGCAAAGTGGGGAAAGCGTGGTGACACACGACAACAGCGGGCGGGTCCGATCAATGATCGGACCCGCCCGCTGGCGGTGTGTGCGGCAGGTTGCTGGTCTCCCCTGACCGGCGGCCTACTGCGGCTGCCTACTCGAAGCGCTTACGGAAGCTGTCCTCCATACGGTCGGCGACCCCGCCGCCGGAGGACCCGGAGCCCTGCTTGCCGGAGGAGGGGTTGGCCTTCACCTTGCCGTTACCCGACCCGGACGGCCCGCGGAAGGCCAGCAGCCCGCCGCCGAACATCACGAGGAACCCGACAACACTGAGGCCCACGAACCACAGGCTGTTCTGCGAGAGAGCGATACCGGCGATCAGCAGACAGACGCCGAGGAGGAAAACCCCCACAGAGCGGATCCCGATATTGAAGCCACCGCCGACGGAGGTGTCCCCGGCTGCCTGCCGGGCGAGGTTGGGGTCGTCGGCAATCAGCGCCTGCTCGATCTCCTGCAGCATGCGCCGTTCCTGTTCCGAAAGTGCCACGATCGTCCTCCCCTGAGGTGTCGGGTGTAGATGTTGACGGTTGTTCTGTCTCTACCGTGTTAACGCACAAGGAGTGAGAAAAGTTCCGCCTCGATGTCCACCAGCCTACCCCAGGGTGAACACAGACCTGTCACGCTACCTCGGGGAGGTATCCGACCATGCCCCGGACGGCGTCGAGGAACTCGCAGGCATCGTGGTAGACCTCGGCCACGGTGTGCTCCCCGAGGTCCGGGACCAGGCCCATCTCCACCTGCGCGACCAGCCGGGCGTGCGGGGCGAAACGGTCGCACCACCGCTCCATCTCCTCGTCACCCGCCAAGGCACGGACCTTCTCCCAGGCACTGCCCGGGGGCAGCCGGCGGCGCTTCTTCCGGGCGAACTGGATGACCGCCCCCGCCGCACGGAGTGCAGCCCGGTAGGCCCACGTGAGCCGCTCCTCCCGGACCAGGTCGGTCCTGCTGAGCTCCAGCAGACGTTCCGCCTCGATGACGAACGTCTCGGGCAGGACCGCCCCACCCCGGCGCGACCGCGCCATCCTCGCGACATTGTCGCCTGCTCCCTGAACCATGACCGCCTCCTTACGTCCCGTTCCACGTTGCGATGATGCACCTGAAACTACGGGGCACCCCGGACACGAAACTGGCGACCGGAACTATACTCGAACAGATGTTCTAGTTTCGGGGAATCCGCCGTCCCTCCTCCCCTGGTTTGCCACAATGGTGGGGTGAACGACGACCTCCGTATCAGTGTGTGCCCCCTGTCCGCCCAGGACTACGTGCGGAGGATCGACCAGCTCGTCGACATCCACCTGCGGGCCATGGACTACCCTCCGGAGACCTTCAGCCAGCGCCGTCAGCTCTGGATCGCCAACGCCCGGAAACCCGGGTTCCGCTGCGTCGTCGCGCTGACCCATCCGGCACACTCCACCCCGGACCCCGGCAGCTCGCGGCACCGCGCGGTGGGCGTGGCGTACGGATTCCCCGGCGACCTGCACAGCTGGTGGTACCGGGAGGTCCACCGTGGGCTACGGACTGCCGGCAGCACGCCCGATGAGGCGGACGACCTGCTCAGCGACTACGACGAGATCTCCGAGGTCCACGTCCACCCCGACTACCAGGGGCACGGCACCGGCCGGGCGATGTTGGACGCCCTGCTCCCCCATCTCCACAGCCCCGTCGCGTTGCTCTCCACCCCGGAGGTTCCCGACGAGTCCAACGCGGCCTGGTCGCTCTACCGGGCGGCAGGTTTCGGGGACCTGCTGCGTGACTTCCGTTTCGGCTCAGACCCCCGCCCCTTCGGCATCCTCACCCTCCCCAGGCGCTGACGCCCCCGACGGCACCCCGTCAGCGGACCATGTCCTGCCCGAGCTCCGGGCCCCAGGCCGGTGCCATGCCCAGGTTGTGCAGCACCTCCTGGGTGGCGCGCACGTTGTTCATCGTCATGAAGTGGAGGTCGGGCGCGCCCTCGGCGATGAGCCGCTCCGCCATCCTCGAGGTCACGTCGATGCCGGCCTCACGGATGGCCGCGGCATTCTTCACCTCGTCACCGGCGGCCGCCCTGGTCAGCTCATCCTCCAGCAAGGCCGGCAGCGACGCCCCCGCCAGCTCCATCTGCCGGCGCACGGAGCGCAACGACGTGATCGGCATCAGACCCGGGATGATCGGCTTGGCCCCGTGCACCGGGTCCGCCGCCGCCAGCCGGTCCCGCAGACGCAGGTAGTGGTCGACGTCGAAGAACATCTGGGTGATCGAGTAGCTCGCACCCGCCTGCAGCTTCTGCAGCGTGTAGCGGGTGTCGTTCTCCAGGCTCCCGGCACGGTAGTGCCCCTCCGGGAAGGACGCGATGCCGATGTCGAAGTCGGAGCACTCCGGCATCGACCGCACGAGCTCGATCAGTTCGTGGGCGAAGTTCAGCCCACCGTCGACCGGCGACCAGTCACCCGTGGGGTCACCCGGCGGGTCGCCGCGCAACGCCAGCAGGTTCGTCAGGCCCAGGGAGGCGAACTCGCGGAGGATGTCGCGGAGCTCCTCCTCACGGTGGTCCACGAGGGTGAGGTGCAGCAGCGTCGTCAACGGCTTGACCGACAGGCGGGATGCGACGCGCTCGGTTCGTTCCCGGCTCGAACCGCCGGCACCGTAGGTGACGGACACGAAGCTGGCGCCGAGGTCGTGGAAGGCCTCCGCGGCGGACCAGAGGCGTTGCTCCGCGTCGTCGTTGCGCGGGGGCATGAACTCCACCGAGAAGGGCACACGTCCGGGCGTACCCCACTTGAGGGTGTCTGCGACGGCGACCTGCAGGCTCGCCGGGGCGGGGCGGTGAGTTTCGCGGTGAATTTCGTTGACCATAGCGCCCCATCCTAGAAGACCACCCGGCGTCTCGGGCAGGTCGAGGTCCGCTTTCCGCGCACCGGTCCCTACTATGGGGATGAATCACCCCGTCCCCTACTTCTTCACGTTACGGAGGCACCCCCCGATGGCCGACGCCGCCCCGACGCCGACCTGGCACGTGGACAGCCCGCTGTCCGACGTCCCGCCGGTCGTCGACGCCACCCTCACGGACTTCCTGGCCGCCAGGCACGCGGAGTTCGACGGCATCGACCCCGTCATCGAGCAGGGCATCAACGAGCTCTCGGCGTTCATCGTCGGCGGTAAGCGACTGCGTCCCCTCTTCACCTGGGCCGGGGTGCGTTGTGCCCTGGAGGGTGGCGGCGGGTCGCTCGACGAGGGGACGGACGCCACCTCACTCGTCGCCGCGGCCAGCTCCCTGGAGTTCATCCAGGCCTGCGCCCTGGTGCACGACGACATCATCGACCGCTCCGACACCCGCCGCGGACGCCCCACCGTGCACCGTTCCTTCGAGGCCCGGCACCGGCACGACGGATGGCTCGGCGACGCCGGCGCCTACGGGGTCAGCCAGGCGATCCTCGTCGGCGACCTGGCGTTCGCCTGGGCCGACGACATGCTGGCCGACTCCGGGGTCTCCGCCGCCGCGCTGCGCCGGGCGCGTGAACCGTGGCGTGCCATGCGCACCGAGGTCATCGCCGGGCAGATGCTCGACATCTCGGTGGAGGCCAGCGGCTCCGAGGACCCGGAGGCGCCGTGGAAGGTCAACACCTACAAGACCGCCGCCTACACCGTGGAGCGTCCCCTGCACCTCGGCGCCGTTCTGGCGGACGCGCCGGCGGAGACCGTCCGGATGCTGCGCTCGGTGGGCCGCGACATCGGCATCGCCTTCCAGTTGGAGGACGACCATCTCGGCGTCTTCGGTGACCCCTCGGTCACCGGCAAGGCCTCCGGCGACGACCTGCGCTCGGGCAAGCGGACCTACCTGGTGGCCTCCGCTCTGCGCGCCGCCGACGCCGCGGACCCGTCCGCGGCCGCCCGGCTGCGCGCCGGCATGGGGACGGTGACCACGGAGGACGAGGTCGACGTCCTGCGCGGGATCATCGTCGACTCCGGGGCGGCGACCGAGTCGACCGCGCTGATCCGTTCCCTCACCGACCGGGCCGTGGCCACGCTGCGCGCCGGCGGGCTCGGCGACGCCGTCACCGACGACCTCGTCGGTGTCGCCGAACAACTCACGGAGCGGAGGAGCTGAACGTGCTGACACGGACCGGGGCCCGGCTACGGGACATGCCCCGTCGCACGGCCGTCATCCTCGGGGTGGTCGGCTCGGTGCTGCTGGCACTGTGCTCGCACTCCGTGGGCGCCACCCGTAACCGCGGTGGCCTCCTGCAGGAACTGGGCTGGTCCAACCTGGGGTTCGGCCACCTCTACGGCATCGTGGTGGTGTTCATGTGGGTGGCGATCCTGCTGATGATCACCTCGTGGATCGTCGTGGGCGGACGGATCGTCCGGCTCGGCGAGAGGCTCGGCGCCTCCACCATCGTCGCGTGGGTCGCCCCGCTGTTCTTCGCCGGCCCGCTGATGAGCCGCGACATCTACTCCTACCTGATGCAGGGCACCCTGGCCCGCGACGGCCTCAACGCCTACGAGGTGGGCGCCTCCGCCAACCCCGGACGCATGTTCTTCGAGGTCAGCGGCGACTGGCGTAACACCACCACGCCCTACGGCCCCCTGCACCTGTGGATCGGCGACGGGATCACCCGGATCACCGGGGACAACATCACCGCCGGGATCATCGCCTACAAGATCCTCTCGCTGGCCAGCTTCGCCGTCCTGGTGTGGGCGGTGGCCGGCCTCGCCCGCAGTATCGGCAGCTCCCCGGAACTCGCCGTGTGGATCGGTGTCGCCAACCCGCTGGCGGTCATCCACTTCATCGGCGGAATGCACAACGAGGTCACGATGATGGCCCTGGTGTGCACCGGCCTGTACCTGGGATTCAGGGCCGCACCGGTCCGTGGGCTGGTCTACGGCTCCGCCCTGGTCGGCGCAGGCGTGGCGCTGAAGGCCACCGCCCTGTTCGCCCTGCCGTTCCTGGTGTGGGTCTTCGTTGCACGTCGTGCCGGCGAGGCCCCCGGGGCGAACGGTCCCCGTCGTAGCTTCCGCGAGGTACTCCGTGACCTGCCCCGCATCACCCCTGCCCGTCTGGTCTGCATGCTGCTCGGCGGACTGGGCTCGGTGGCGGTCATGCTGGTCTCCGTTGCGGCGATCACCTGGGCCAGCGGGCAGACCTGGGGCTGGGTCGCCGAGATCAGCGGCAACACCAAGGTGATCAACCCGCTGTCCCTGGCGTCCCTGTTGGCAGGGTTGCTGGTGCGTCCGCTGAGCCTGTTCAGCGAGGAGATCTACTTCAACGAGATCGTCGCGGTCCTGCGTCCGGTGACCATGGTCCTCATGCTTCTCGGACTCGTGGTCTGCTGGGCCGTGTGGCGCCGTGGCGCCAGGGACGCCATGGTCGGGGCGACCGCGGCCTACGCGGTCACCTGCGTCCTCAACGCCGTCGTCCTGCCCTGGTACTACATGGCACCGCTGGCACTGTTCGGCGTCTGGGTCCGAGACCGTCGCGCGGTGATCGTGGTCGCGTGGCTGTCGATGGTGATGTCGATGACCTTCGACGGCGGCGGCAACAACCGCCTCTACTCGCTGTGGTGGCTCGTGGTCGTCGGCCTGCTGATGTGGTGGGCAACGACCTCCTGCCTCCGGAGCAGCGGGGACAGGTCGCAGACGTCAGGCGATGGCCATGGCCTGGGCGCGGCGCATGACCTCCCGGGCGAGGTGCCCGTGCAGGGCGTCGACGGGACGACCCGGCAGTGACTCGTCCTCGGTGAACAGGAACTCCAGGATCTCCGCGTCGCTGTAGCCACCGTCGGCCAGCAGGGCGACGAGCCCCGGGACGAAGCGGTTGACCTCGCCGCCGTCGGTGAAGAAGCGGGCCGGGACCTGGCGCACGCCGTCGACGTGCACGGCGACCAGGCGGTGACTGTTCAGGTCGTCCATCACGCGGGTCACCAGGACGTCGAGCACCTCGGCGACCTCGGGCACGTTGAGGACCTGCGTACCTGCGGGCAGGCCCGAGACCGCCTCGGCGAGGCGACGGCCGGTGGAGTTGTCGGACGGGATGTTCTCGGAGGTGGCGTCGGAACCGACGCCGTCGTTTTTCTCACTCACGGTCCCCAGCCTATCCCGTCCCACGCACTTTCCGGGCTTTGCCCGCCCTCCCCGTATACTTCCCCGGTAGCCGTAGAAGAAAGGAGGCGGGCCGAGCATCATGGAGCCCCAGCTACAGCCAGGTGACCTGCTGGACAACCGGTACCGCATCGGCGAGACGATCGCCCGCGGAGGAATGTCGGTGGTCTACCACTGCGTGGACACCCGACTGGACCGCGACCTCGCCGCCAAGGTGCTGGATCCCGGGTACGCCCGCGAGCCCGCCTTCCGCGCCCGGTTCGAACGCGAGGCCCGCGCCGTGGCGCGCCTCAACCACCCGTGTCTGGTCAACGTCTTCGACCAGGGGGTGGACCGACGTCCCGACGGCGACCACGTCTTCCTGGTCATGGAGCTGATCAGCGGCGGAACCCTGCGTGAACTGCTGCGCGAGCGCGGCCCCATGCCGCCGCACGCCGCACTCGCGGTGATGGGTCCCGTCCTCGAGGCCCTCGCCCTGGCACACGACGAGGGGATGGTGCACCGCGACGTCAAACCCGACAACGTGCTCATCCGCGACGACCACCAGGTGAAACTCGCCGACTTCGGGCTGGTGCGCGCCTCGCGCCGCGACGTCTCCACCGGCGGACCGGTGATCGGCACCGCCGCCTACCTCTCCCCGGAGCAGGTCCGCGGTGGCCACGTGGGCCCGCAGGGCGACGTATACTCCGCCGGCGTCCTGCTGTTCGAGCTCCTCACCGGACGCACCCCGTTCCGCGGGTCGACCCCGGAGGAGACCGCGCTGATGCGCCTCGACAACGAGGTCCCCGCCCCCTCGTCCTACATCGCCGGCGTACCGCCGGAACTCGACGAACTGGTGCTGCGCGCCACCGGGCGCGAACCCGCCGCCCGCTTCGCCGACGGCAACGGGTTCCTGGAGGCGGTGCGCTCCACCCGCCGCGAACTCAACCTCCCGGACTTCCTCGTCCCCGCACCGACCGCCAGCGCCGTCCACCGCGCACTCGAGGGCTCGCACGTCTCCGACCGGCTGAGCTGGGACGACGACGCGATGGCCACCGGCGTCTTCGGCACCACCGAGACCCGTCAGGACTTCCCGTCCGCCCACACCGCCGAGACAAACCTCGTCGCGCCCTACGCACCCGAGCCGCCGGACGAGCCCCCTGCCGCTCACCCGGAGGAGCACGCCCCGCAGGAGGGCGGACAGAATGCCCCGGTGCCGCGCAACCAGCGACCGCTGACCAACCGCGGCGGGGCCGCCACCCTGGTGTGGGGCGTCCTGCTCGTCGTCGTGGTCGTCGCCGTGGCCATCGCCGGCTGGTGGGTGACGTCCGGACGCTACGGCGAGATCCCCCAGGTCCTGGGGCAGGACGTCACCGGTGCGCGTTCGGCCGTGGAGGCGGCCGGGTTCACCGCCGTGGTCAACGACGTCTACTCCGACGAGGAGCCGCAGCAGACCGTCACCGGAACCGACCCCGACGCGGGGGAACGCGCCGTGCGCGGCGACGACGTCGCCGTGCTCGTCTCCCGGGGGCGTCCCACCGTCCCCACACCCGGGGCGACCGACAGTCTCAGCGCCTACCAGTCGAAACTCTCCGACCGGACGTTGAGCTGGAACGTGGAGGAGTCCGTGTACTCCGACGACGTGGCCGAAGGCATGGTCGCCGAGGTCTCTCCGCAGGCCGGCCAGGAGGTCAACACCGGCACGGTGGTCACCGTGCAGGTCAGCAAGGGCCCCCGCCCGGTCACCGTGCCTGACGTGAACGGCATGTCCGAGAGCCAGGCCCGCCGAGCCATCGAGTCCGCCGGCCTGGAGGTCGGCGAGGTCACCCGCCGGTTCGACGCCGACGTCGACGGTGACGACGCCATCGGCACCGACGTCGACGCCGGAACCGAGGTCCCCGGCGCCTCCTCGGTGACGCTGGTGCTCTCCAACGCGATCACCGTGCCCGACCTCGAGGGGATGGACGCCGAGGAGGCCGCCGCCGAGCTGCGCGACCTGGGACTGTCCCCCACCACCGGTGACGGCGTGGCCGACACCTCGGTCTCCCGCGGTGACATCGCCGCCCAGGAGCCCTCCGCGGGCACCCGGGTGGATCCCTCGTCGTCCACCACGGTGACCCTGAACGAGTCGACGATGGTGCGCGTCCCCTTCATCATCGGACGTTCCGTGGAAAGCGCTCGAGAGGCCCTCGAGGACGAGGGCCTCTCGATGGAGGTCGACGGACGGTCCGACGGGCGGGTCATCACCCAGTCGCCGGGACCGACCTCGCGTGCCGCCGTCGGCGACACGGTGACGGTGCGCACGCTGTAGCGCACCGCGCGGGGCGGCTACTTACGCAGCATCTCCGCTACGAGGAAGGACAGCTCCAGGGCCTGCTGGGTGTTCAGGCGGGGGTCCACCACGGTGGAGTAGCGCGACGGCAGATCCAGGTCGGTGATGTCCTGGGCGCCGCCGACGACCTCGGTGACGTCCTCACCGGTGAACTCGATGTGCACACCGCCGGGGTGCGAACCTGCGGCCCGGTGCACCTCGAAGAAGCCCTGGACCTCGTCGATGATGCGGTCGAAGTCGCGGGTCTTGTAGCCGTTCGAGGAGGTGTAGGTGTTGCCGTGCATCGGGTCGCACTGCCAGATGACCTTGTGCCCGGTGGCCTCCACGGCCTCCACGATCGGGGGCAGGGCGTCGCGGATCTTGTCGTAGCCCATGCGGGTGATCAGCGTCAGCGAGCCCGGCTCGTTGTTCGGGTCGAGCTTGTGGACGTAGGCGACGGCCTCCTCCGGGGTGGTCGTCGGCCCGATCTTCACGCCGACCGGGTTACCGACCATCGCGGCGAAGGCGATGTGGAAGTCCTCCAGGCCACGGGTCCTCTCACCGATCCAGATCTGGTGGGCGGAGAGGTTGTAGAGCACGTCCTCCCCGTCGTCACCGTGGGCCAGGCGCAGCATGGCGCGCTCGTAGTCGCGCACGAGGGCCTCGTGGGAGCAGTAGATGTCCGCGGTCTGCAGGGTGGAGTCCTGCACACCACAGGCACTCATGAACTCCAGGCCGCGCTCGATCTCGCCGGCCAGGGCCTCGTAGCGGGCACCGGCGCGCGAGTTCGCCACGAACTCACGGTTCCACAGGTGGAGCTTCGCCAGGTCGGCGGTTCCCGAGCTGGTCAGTGCGCGGATGAGGTTCATCGCCGCACCGGAGTTGGCGTAGGCGCGCACCATGCGAGACGGGTCGTGGCGACGGTCCTCCTCGGTGGCACCGATCCCGTTGACCAGGTCGCCGCGGTAGTTGAGCAGGCCGTTGGAGTCGCGGTCGGCCGACCGCGGCTTGGAGTACTGCCCGGCGATACGGGCCATCTTCACCACGGGCGTGGACGCGCCGTAGGTCAGCACGACTGCCATCTGCAGCAGCGTCTTGACGTTGCCGCGGATGTGCGGCTCGGTGTTGGACTCGAAGGTCTCGGCGCAGTCACCACCCTGCAGCAGGAACGCCTTGCCCAGTGCCACGTCGGCGAGCTGGGCCTTCAGCCGGCGGATCTCCGGTGCCACCACGATCGGCGGCACGGACTCCAGGATCTTGCGCACGCGGTCGGCGTGCCCCTGGTCCCACGACGGCTGCTGCTTAGCGTCGCGTGCGATGGTGTCCTGAAAGACCCGTTCCAGGGCGCCGGGCAGCGGCGGCAGATCAGGAAGCTCTTCGAGAGGTGCGTCTATTGTCCAACCCATGAGCGTCATCATACGAGACCCGCTGTCCGAATGGTGAACCGCCCTATCTTGACAGGCGGAACTTCACCACATTGGCGCGGGCGTCCTCCAGCGCGTCGTGCGCGCGGGCGGGAGCGGCGGGCAGCTCGGGACGTCCCGCAGACTCCCAGAGCTGCTTGAGCTCGTGGGTGAACCGGGGCAGTTCCTGCGGCAACGCGGTCATGTCCCCCCACAGCTGGGCCAGCGCCACATGGTCGTAGGCGCCCACCCACGCCCACAGCTCCGGACGCTTCGACGCCGGCAGCCAGTCCCCCTCACGGTGCCCCGGGACCAGGAAGGCGAACAGCCGGGCACGGATCTCCGCCCTCGACATCCAGGCCGGGTCGCTGCGCGGCGGCAGCAGCGGCAGGACGTTGCGGCGTACCCAGTCACCGGCCTTACGCTCGCGGAACTCGGTGGAGATCGCGTAGAACTCCCGGCCGTCCTCGGCCACCACCCCGATCGACACCAGGTCGATCGTGGTGCCGTCCTCGATGAACTCGGTGTCGTAGAAGTATCGCACGGGGAGTCAGTCTAGACCGCGACGTTCTCCCGGGCCGCCTCGCGGGTACGTCGGGACGTCCTGCGCGGCAGGGCCGGCGGGTGCAGCACCCACTTGAGCACCGGGGTGCGGCCGACGAGGTAGAACACGAAACCGGCGACCGCGCAGGTGAGCAGACCGGTGTAGACCATCGCGTTGGTGCCGGCCAGGAAGCCCCACGTCTCCGGGTCGTTGGCGAGCAGCGAAGGCACGACCACGGCCATCACCAGGTGTAGCGCGGCGTGGTGGGAGACGTAGATCGGCAGGGTGTTGCGTCCGATGGCCGACAACACGCCGGCGACCACCGGCGTCCGTGAGAGCCACGTCGCCACCAGGATGCCCGCCGGTACGGCCGTGAAGATCCGGACCATGGCGAGCAGCCCCATCAGCGAGGCTTCCCCGGTGCTCCACCCGCCGGGACGCACGTGGTCGGCGACCGCGGAGAAGATCCACTCCCACCCCAGGAAGACCACGAACACCGTGGCGATGACGGCGAGGTTGCCGGCGTGCGCGGCGAGCCGCAGGAACAGCTGGCGGAAGTGCAGGCCCACGAAGAACGCCGGCGCGTACTGGGTGATGTGGGTGATCTCCGGGATCGACGACAACCCGGCCGCCGCGACGACGAGCGCGGGGATGAAGGACACCGCCACCGACCAGACCGGCGGCAGGTGGCGCAGCAGGCAGGCCAGGATGTTGAAGATCATCAACACGTAGAGGAACCAGATCCCCGGGTCACCCAGCAGGATCGCCCGGCCCAACGAGGTCCAGCTCAGGTCGTCGGCCATGTCCAGACGGATCGCCGCCTGCACGGGTGTGAACACCAGGTAGGGCACGAGCAGGAACCACAGTCGCCGGTACCACAGGTCGCCGAGGGTGCGTTCGATCACGCGGTGGGCGAACAGTCCGGAGATGACGAAGAACAACGGCATCCGGATCGGGTCCATGAACTCGTTGAACCAGTTCCACGCCGTGTCGGTCGCACCGGGTACACCGGTGACCACGTGCATGTAGCAGACGCCGATGATCGACAGGCCCTTCGCGCAGTCCGCCCACAACAGACGACCACCGGCAGGGCGCGGCGCGGTGTCGGCTGCGGCGGCTGCATCGGCGGTGGCTGCGGTGGTGGTTTCAGGGGTCCCGGATCGGTCAGACACAGAACCCCACGTTGCCCCATGCCGACGGAAGAATCAATTGAGTGTGCCCTGATATAGAGTCGTATCCCGTGGAAAACCCCAGCAAACCCGATCTCCGTCGCCGCAGCGTTGTGCTCTGTTACCTCGGAGTCCTCCTCGCGGTCACCGTGGCCGGCGTCCTCAGGTTCGTCATCAGCGACGACACCGTCACCTACCACTTCGACTACGACATCTACCGCGGTGGCGGGCAGGCCGTCCTGGACGGGGCGAGCCTGTACAACCAGAGCTTCCAGGCGCAGGGCATCACCCTGCCCTTCACCTACCCTCCCCTGTCCGCCCTGGTCTTCGCGCCGCTGGCGTTGGTCTCCAGCAACCTGGGCTTCACCGTCTTCACGGTGCTGAGCGTGCTCGCCCTCCTGGCGACCACCGTGATCGTGCTGAACGCCCTGGCCGGAGAAGTCGCCGGACGCACCGGGTTCACGGTCACCCGCCGCCAGCTCACACTCGCCGCCCTGTTAGTGCTGCCCCTCGCCGTGTGGCTGTGGCCCGTGACCCACACCCTGGAGTTCGGCCAGATCAACGTGATCCTCATGCTGATGGTCGCCGCCGACCTGCTGCTCCCCCGCACGCCCTGGCCGCGAGGCATGATGATCGGTCTGGCGGCCGCCCTGAAACTCACGCCCGCCGTCTTCGGCCTGTACCTGCTGCTGCGCCGGCAGTGGGGCCCGGCGGTCACCAGCGTGGTGTCCGGCCTCGGGGCCAGCGCCCTGGCCTGGCTGGTGCTGCCGGCCGACTCACGCCAGTACTGGACGGAGACCATCAGCGACCCCTCCCGCATCGGCGGGCTCGCCTACTCCGCCAACCAGTCGGTGCGCGGCATGATCGCCCGGTTCACCGACGACCCCCTGCAGACCGGCCTGTGGTACGTCTTCGCCGCGGTGACCGTGGTCCTGATCGCCGTGGTGATGGTCCGGCTGTTCAGCGTGGGCGCCTACACCGCCGCAGTGTGCACCAACGCCCTGCTGGCCCTGCTGGTGTCCCCGGTGTCCTGGGCACACCACTGGGTCTGGGTGCTGCCGCTGATGCTGGTCGTCGGGGTGTCGCTGTGGACACGGGTGGCGGCCCACCGTACCGGCCCCGGCGTGATCCCCCTCGCCGTGCTCGGTGTGGTGCTCGTGCTGGTGTCCACCGCGTTCCCGGTGCACGTCTACCTGCCGTCGGCCCACGGGGCCGAGCAGGACTGGTCCCTGGTGATGAAACTGCTGGGTTCGGAGTACGTGCTCGCCGCACTGCTGTGGCTCGGAGTGGCCGGGGTGTGGCCCCGGGTCTTCCGGCCCGTCCATCCAGGAGCTGCAGAGTCCCCAGGGGCCCCGGAGTCACCGGAGTCCGGAACCGAACTCAGAGACGGAAACGAAGGAATCGCGGGCGGGGCTTGCTCCCCAGCACCCGGCCCGAACCCGGTTCAGACCCCTCCGGATAACCCCGACCGGCGGTCAGCGACTCCTTGACGTCGGCGGCGTACGCACCCTCCACGTACTCCTGACCGGAGAGTTCGGCGATCCGCTCCATCGTGTAGTCCGTCAGGGCACGGGCGGGGGAGACACCCTCCCCGGCGTCGGCGAAGTCGGCCGGGTCGATCGGGTCACCGACGACGACGCCCACCCGGTGCGGACGCAGCAGCCAGGAGCCGGCCACGTTCGCCTTCTGGGTGTCGATCATCGCCACGGGGTAGATCTTCGCCCCGGAAGCCAGGGCGATACGGGCCATGCCCGTCTTGCCGCGGTACATCCTGCCGTCCGGTGAGCGGGTTCCCTCCGGGTACATGCCCAGCGGGTCGCCCTTGTCCAGAACGCGCAGGGCGGTCTCCAGGGCGGCGTCCTGCGAGTCCTTGTCCTGCCGGTCGATGGGCACCTGCCCGACCGAGGTGAAGAACCACTTCTGGATGGCCCCGGCGAAGCCCGGGGTGGTGAAGTACTCCTTCTTCGCCAGGAAGGTCAGCTGACGCTCCGCCAGCAGCGGGAAGTACAGCGAGTCCATCACCGCGAGGTGGTTGGAGGCCAGGATGGCCGGGCCCTCGGCGGGGATCTTGTCCAGACCACTGGAGTACGGCCGGTTCAGGACCCACAGCCACGGTCCGATGACCACCTTCTTCAACCACCAGTAGGTGCGGTTCTGCACTGATCTATCCCTTTCGCAAGCAGGTCGTGGACGAACTCAGGTGAGCATGCCCGGCAAGGAGCGCCACGCCGATCATACCCGCCTCGGAACCCAGGGACGCCGCTTCGACGCGGGCCATCGGCCGGAAACCCGAGCCGACCACCGAGGCCTCCATCTCGGCGCGGGCCCCGGGAAGGTACAGGTCGGCGTCCGCCGACACCCCGCCGCCGAGCACGATGAGCTCGGGGTCCAGCACCTCCTGGACCGCCGAGAGGCCACGTCCCAGCCAGAGGGCGAAGTCGTCGATGACCTCCATCGCCAGCGGGTCGCCGTCACGTGCCAGGCGCACCACGCTTCGTCCCGTGATCTCCTCCGGGCGCGAGTGGAAGATCCCGGCGAGCATGCTGTCGGGGTGGCGTCCGGTGGCGATGAACTCCAGCGCCGTGGTCTCCAGGGCGCTGCCCGAGCAGTAACGCTCCAGGCAGCCGCGCTTGCCGCACGGGCACGCCCGACCGCCGGGAACCACGGTGAGGTGGCCGAACTCCGGCGCTGCGCCGTAGGAGCCGCGGTAGAGCTGCCCCTCGGTCACCAGGGCGCCGCCGATGCCGGTGCCGACGGCGAAGAGAACCCAGGTGGCGGCGTCGCGTCCGGGGCCGAGGATCTGCTCGCCCCAGGCCGCGGCGTTCGCGTCGTGCTCGAGCACGACGGGCAGGCCCAGGCGCCGGGTCAGCCGGTCACGCACGTCACGGTCGCGCCACGGAAGGTGCGGGGCGAAGCGCACGCGCTCCTGGTCCGCGGTGATGAAACCCGCCACGGCGAGGCCCACCGCCCCCACGGAGTGCCGGGAACACAGGATGCCCACCGCGTGGGCGATCGCCGTCTCGAGCGACTCGACCGTCGACGGGGTGGGCAACTGCTCCACGTCCAGCACCCGTCCGTCCGGGTCGACCACAGCGGCGCGCAGGTTCGTCCCCCCGATGTCGATGCCGATGGTCAGTTGCGTCACTTGTCCTCCTGTACGTCTCGCACCGGCGTCCCGGCGCAACCCGTTCAGGGTATCGGTCACATCCGCCAGTTCCAACTGTGGCGCGGCGGGCGGGCCGCCCCGCCGTCCAGGACGTTGACGAGCTGCTGGCCGAGCACGTCCCAGTTCCAGGCGTCCCGGACGTAGCGTCTCCCCTGCTCGGAGTAGCGTCGCGCCCGTTCCGGGTCGGCGAGCAGGGCGGCGACGCAGGCGGCGACCGCGGCGGTGTCCTCACCGTCGACGACGTCGCCGGTCACCCCGTCCTGCACGGTCTCCGGGGCGCCGCCGCCGTCGCCGGCGATGGTGGGCACACCGCAGGCCTGCGACTCCAGGAAGACGATGCCGAGCCCCTCCACGCTGAAACCACCGCCCTGGGTGCGCACGGGCATGGCGAAGACGTCGCCGGCACAGTAGTGGGCGACGAGTTCGCCGTAGTCCACCGGGCCGGTGACCGTCACCCGGCCCGCCACGCCCAGCGTGGTCGCACGTGCGGCCAGGCGTCCGGTGTCGTCGCCGGGGCCGACGATGAGCAGGTGTGCGTCCGGCACGGCGGCCAGAACCTCCGGCATCGCCTCGACGAGGGTGTCCTGCCCCTTGCGCGGGACGATCCGCGAGACGCACACGATCACGCGGCGATCCTGCAGCCCCAGCCGGGTACGCACCGTCTCCCGGCCCGCGGGGTCCGGGCGGAAGACGTCGGCGTCGACGCCGCCGGGCATCGGTTCCCAGGCCACGTCCGGCCCGAAGGCCGAGGCGAACCGGCTGCGCGCGTAGCGCGAGACGTAGGTCAGGCAGTCCGTCCGGCGGCCGATGGCGCGCAGGACGGAACGTCCGCCCGGCACCATCGACCAGCCGACCTCGTGGCCGTGGGTGGACGCCACCACGCGGGTCGCGCCCGCGGTGCGTGCCGCCCCTCCCATCAGACCCAGGGGCGTGGAGGAACCGAACCACACGGTGTCGATGCCGCGCTCACGGATGACCTCGGCCATCCGGGCGGCGGTCGCCGGGGTGGGCAGCATGACCTTGCGCGGCCAGCGGACCACGTCGTAGGGCAGACCTGCGTCGTGGGACGCGGCGGCCGCGGCGTCCTGCGTGGACGCCAGGACCGTCAGACGCCCCGGGTCGCGGCGTTCCAGCTCCGCGCAGTAGTCGCGCAGGTAGCTCTGGATGCCGCCGACGGCGGGCGGGAAGTCGTTGGTGACCAGCAGGACGCGGGAAGCCACGGGCGAGGGCGTGCGCGCTCTCAGTACCGGGCGGCGCCGGCGAAGGGCATGCTGTCGACGCTGACGACCTGCACCGGGATGCCGTAGTCGGACGCGTGGACGATCTTGCCGTCGCCGATGTACATGCCCACGTGGGTGACACCCGGGTAGAAGCCGACGATGTCGCCGGGCTGCAGGGCGTCCCGCGAGACCGAGGTCCCGCCGGACACCTGCGCGGCGGAGGTGCGCGGCACGGTGGTGCCGATCTGCTGGTAGGCCCAGTACATCAGGCCGGAGCAGTCGAAGGCGTCCGGGCCTGCGGCACCCCAGGAGTAGGGGGAACCCAGCTTGGACATCGCGGCGCCCACGGCGCCGTCCGCGATCGCGCTGACCGCGGCGGCGGCGTCGCCGGCGGCACTGCCGACCCTGCCGAGGAACTCGTCGACATCGACGTCGATCGGGCCGTTGCGGTCCACCCAGCGCTGCTTCTGCTCCGGGCTGAGGCCGTCCACCGCGGTGGAGATCTGGTCCTTGAGACCGTCGAGCTCACTGATGCGCTCGTCCAGGGCCGTCTGCCGCGACTCCAGCTGGCTCAGCTGGAAGTCGGCGGAGGCCTTCGACCGGTTCGCCTTCGACTCCAGGTCCGCCGCCTCCGACAGCCCCTCCTGGAAAGCGGAGAGAGTGGAGGTGCGGTCGTTGTTCAGCGCGGTGGCGAAGGCGCGACGGTCGATGGCGTCCTGCGGGTTCGCAGAACCGGTGACCGCGGAGACCGGGTCGATGACCGCGCCACGGTAGAGCGACTGCGACAGCTCGGTGACGGGACCACGGTTCGCCTCGACCTCCTCGCGGGCCTGGGTGGCCTGCTCGGAGTAGTGCTCGGAGGCACGCACGGCCCGGTCGAGCTGGGCGTGGGTCTCGTCGAGGGCACCGGTGTTCTCCTGCACCGCGTCGCTGGCCTCCTGGGTCTGGCGGGAGACCTCGGCGAGTCGGTCGAGGAGACCGTCCGCGTCGTCCGGGAGGGGTGAGACGTCGATCGCGTCAGCGGCGTCGGAACCGTCAGAGCCTGAGGTGGCTGCGTCCGGGTCCGCGGCGACGATGGAGGTGGAGGTGACGGTGAGCACGACAGCGGCACCGATGCCGATGATGGCCCTGGCCGACGCACTACCGGTGGAACGCTTGGCCCCCGAGGGGCGGATCCTGCTCACAGTAACTTGAACCTCTTCACCTTGTCACGAAAGTCAACGTCGATATAGTGCCATACCAGTACGGGAGGGACGTAGTCCCACACGCACGGCGCCCCAGGTGGGGGTACCCCGGCGGGTACCCACCACGCTGGAGCTGCGGCCGAACACGTCGAACGCGTCCTAGAAGCGGACGGCGTTGTTGATCGGCATGTAGTTCAGGTCGTTGACCTGGACCGGGGAGCCCTCGTTGAGGGCGTGGACGATCTTGCCGTCGCCGATGTAGATGGCGACGTGCGAGGCGCCGGAGTAGTAGGAGACGACGTCTCCCGGCTGCAGGGAGTCGATGGAGACCGGGGTGCCGGCGCCCGCCTGCTCGCCCGAGGTGCGCGGGATGGACTTGCCGGCCTGGCTGTAGGCCCAGCTGGTCAGTCCGGAGCAGTCGAAGGCGTCCGGGCCGGCGGCGCCCCAGGAGTAGGGTGCGCCCTGCTTCGACATGGCGGCGTCGGCGATCTGCTGGCCGACACTGTCGGAGGAGGAGGATGCCGGGGCCTCGGAGGAGCCGGCGGCGGGTGCGGCCTGCTCGGCCGCGGCGATGAAGGGATCCACGTCCACGTGCTGCTTGGCGAAGTCAACGGCCTCGTTCGGAACGTCGACGCTGATGTCGGAGTTCGGAACCTCGACGGTAACGGCCTGAGCGGTGGCAGGCAGGGCGAGGACGGCGCCCATGCCCACGGCAGCGACGGCTACGGCGTTGCGGCGGGAGTGGTCCTTCTTCATACGGTGCTTGCCCATGAGGGATGTTGCCTTTCTGATTGCTGTCGGGGACGTCCCGGATACGTCACGGCGTCGCCCCTTAAGGTCACGAGAAGATTACGAAAACTGCGCGACCGTGTCCAACTGCCGGGCCGTGACCAAGCCGTGAGCAGTTCGTTATTTAACCGTTATCCAATCGCGACCAAAGCTTGACCCGATTCCCCCAACCAGGCAAGTAGCCGAACCTGAACGCCATGACCAGCAGGGACGTTGCCGTCACGCCGACCGGAAGCTGCGGACGCCGCCTCACGCCACCGCCGCAAGAAACTCTACTGTGATCCTCGTCACACTTGCCGCACGGCGGGGCGCCATCGCCACATCGACCACACCCGTACCACCGTCGTGACCTTCCATGTGCGTCTCTATCCGTCCGTGTCGGTCCATGTCCGTGCCGCGCCGTAGACTCTGTGCCTGTGAACACCCCCCTCGAGCACGAACTCGCCGCCGCACTCTCCGACTGCGTGGTCATCGACTGCGAGACGACCGGGCTGGACCCGTCCTGCGACCAGATAATCGAGTTCGCCGCGCTCTCCGTGGTGGACGGTCGACCTGCGGGCCTCTACCACTCGCTGGTGAGCCCCGGGCGCCCTCTGGACCGCGACATCAGCGAACTGACCGGTATCGACGACGAGACGTTGAGCGACACCCCCACCTTCGCCCAGATCGCCGACGACATTGCCTCCGTGGTCGGGGGCCGGTTGGTCGTCGGGCACAACGTCTCCTTCGACATCGCCTTCGTCGACGCGGAGTTCCGGCGCCAGGAGCGCGAGAGCGTCCTGGATGCGCGTCGTTCCGTGTGTACCGCGGCCTCGGCGCGTGAGCTCCTCCCCCGCTCCATGGTCGGCCGGTACAAGCTGGCGACGCTGGCGGACGTCCTGGAGCTGGAGCACCGTCCCTCCCACCGTGCCGTGGACGATGTGCTCGCCACCGTCGACCTGCTGTCCAGGCTGTATGCGGTGGCTGCAGGCGGGGACTGACGGCAAGGACCACGGGTAAGGGCTAAGGAGGGTAAGGAGGGTAAGGAGCGACACGAAGAACCCCGCCCCGCCGACCGTGGTGACACGGTGGGCGGGGCGGGGTTCTCACGGGGTGGAGAGGGTTCAGGGGTTCTCGTGACCCTCGTCGCTGAGCTTGCGACGGTTCTCCTCCTGGAGACGCATCAGCATCTCCTTGTGCTCGTGCTCGTTGGCCTCCTCGATCTCCTCGACCTGGGACACGATGTCCTCCGGGTCCGGGGAGAACAGAGAGCCACGGCCGGGCTGGCCGGCGAAGCCGAGCTGGTTGAGGCGGCGCGGCACCGCGGCACCGGCGTAGTCGAGCGGGATCGGGTGACCGTGCTCGTCGACCGGGCCGAGGGGCTGGTGGACCTCGATGAAGCCACCGGAGGGCAGCTGCTTGATCGTACCGGTCTCGATGCCGTGCTCGAGCACCTCACGGTCGGAGCGCTGGAGACCCAGGCAGATCCGGTAGGTGACGAAGTAGGCGATCGGGGGCAGGATGATGAACCCGATACGACCGATCCACGTCATGGCGTTCAGCGAGATGTGGAAGAACACTGCCACGTGGTCGTTACCACCCGAGATGGTCAGGATCGCGTAGGCGACCAGGGCCATCACACCGAGGGAGGTACGCACCGGCACGTCGCGGGGACGCTGCAGCAGGTTGTGGTGCGCCTTGTCCTTCGTGAAGTGCTGCTCGATGAACGGGTAGGCGAACAGCAGCATGACCAGGATGCCCAGCAGGATCGCGACCCAGACAACGGCGGGAACCGTGTAGCTGCCGAGGTAGAGCTCCCACGCCGGCATGATTCGCGCGGCACCGTCCGTCCACAGCATGTAGATGTCGGGCTGGGAACCGGCGGAGACCTGCGACGGGTTGTACGGGCCGAGGTTCCAGATCGCGTTGATCTGGAAGACACCGGCGAGCAGTGCCACGAAGCCGAAGGTGATCAGACCGAAGGCCGAGGAGTGCACGGCGAACACGGGGATCACGCGGGCACCGACGACGTTGCGCTCGGTACGGCCCGGTCCGGGGAACTGGGTGTGCTTCTGGTACCAGACCAGCGCCAGGTGGGCGGCGATCAGTGCCAGCAGGATCGCGGGGATCAGCAGGACGTGGGCGATGTACAGGCGCGGGATGATGATGTCGCCCGGGAAGTCGCCGGCGAACATGATCCAGTGCAGCCAGGTACCGATGATCGGCAGACCGATGATGATCGCGGACATGATGCGCAGACCCACGCCGGAGAGCAGGTCGTCCGGCAGCGAGTAGCCCATGAAGCCCTCGGCGATGGACAGCAGCAGCAGGACGCAGCCGATGATCCAGTTCGCCTCACGGGGCTTGCGGAACGCACCGGTGAAGAAGATGCGCATCATGTGGACCATGATCGACACGGCGAACAGCAGTGCCGCCCAGTGGTGCACCTGGCGGATGAACAGACCGCCACGGACCTCGAACGAGATGTTCAGGGCCGTCTCGTAGGCACGCGACATCTCCACACCGTTGAGCGGTGCGTAGGCGCCGTCGTAGATGACCTTCGACAGCGAGGGATCGAAGAACAGCGTCAGGTAGACACCCGACAGCAGCAGGATGATGAAGGAGTAGAGCGCGATCTCACCGAGCATGAAGGACCAGTGGCTCGGGAAGACCTTGTTCATCTGCTTCCGGAGACCGCCGGCAGCAGTGTAACGCTCGTCGAAGTTGTTGGCCGCCTCTGCGAGACGGGAGGGCTTTGTGGGTGTGCTCATGACTGACGCTCCCAGAAGGCAGGGCCGACGGGCTCGACGAAGTTCTTGTCCGCGTACAGGAACCCGTCCTCATCGACGTTGATGGACAGCTCGGGCAGGGCGCGTGCGGCCGGACCGAACACCGGCTTACCCCAGTGCAGCGCATCGAACTGCGACTGGTGGCACGGGCAGAGAATACGGTTGGTCTGCTGCTCGTAGAGCGACGTCGGGCAACCGATGTGGGTGCAGATCTTCGAGTAGGCGTAGTAGTCGCCGTAGTGGAAGTCCTCCTGGCCCTCACGCTGGACAGCCCGGACGGCGTCGGCGTGACGGAGGCGGATGAGCATCACGGCGTTGCGCGAACCGTGGATCGAGTGCATCTGCTCCTCGTACACGTCGCGGGTTGCGTCGAAGTCGTCGTGGTCGTTGACCATCTCCTCGGTCATCGGGAAGACCGTCTCCATACCGCCGGCGTCGAGATCCTCCGGGCGGACACGGATCAGGCGGTTGACGCCCTCGGTGCTCCAGTGACCGTCGTGCTCCTCGGCGATAGCACCGGTGTCGCGGCCGAGGTACACCTTCTCCCCCTCGTTGACGAGGGTCCAGCCGGTGGTCCACAGCGTGCCGTCGCCGTCGATGCCCATCGCACGGGGCTTCCACGGGTTCCTCACGATACCGCCCAGCGGCAGGGCGATCGCCACACCGGCGAGCGCCACTCCGGCGCCACCCAGGCCCATGAGGACCTTGCGGCGTCCGAGGGTGGAGGTCTTCCACGCGTCGTTGAGCAGCGCGGTCATCGTCCGGCGGTCCACCTCGTCGGAGGGGCCGTCGTGACGCTTCTGGACCGCGATCTCCTCGGGGACGAACTTCTTGGAGAACTGCACCGCGCCGATACCCAGCGTGATGATCGACAGACCGGAGGTCACACCGAGCAGCGGGGTGTAGAGGCTGTAGACCCACAGCCCGTCCTGCTCGAGGTGCTTGTACTCCCACGGCCAGAACAGGTAGACCGCGATGAATGCGAGGCCGAAGACGACGGAGAGTGCCCACCAGAAGCCGACGCCGCGGGCGGCGCGCTTCTCGGCCGGGTCGTTCTCCACCGGGAAGCGCTCCTTGCGGAAGGCAACGGTGACGTCGTCGAGCTCGGTACCGAGGCGGGCGAGCTCCTCGTCGCTCATGCCCTTGATCTCTTCTTCAGAGTAGGTGCTCTTGATCTCACTCATGACCGGGTTCCAATCCACATGGCCGTGCCGATCAGCACGACGATCCCGACGATCCACATCAACATGCCCTCAGTGACCGGGCCGATCCCGCCGAGGCCGAGGCCGCCGGGGTTGGGGGTCTCCTTGGAGGACTTGATGTACGCGATGATGTCCTTCTTCTCGTCAGCGGTCAGCTGACGGTCGGAGAACTTCGGCATGTTCTGCGGGCCGGTGAGCATGGCCTGGTAGATCTCCTGCTCGTTGGCCGCGTCGAGGTCCGGGGCGTACTTACCGCCGGACAGGGCTCCGCCACGACCGGTGAAGTTGTGGCAGGAAGCGCAGTTCAGGCGGAAGAGGTCGGAACCACGCGAGACGTCCGAGGGGTCGATCTCGCCGTCGTTGTTGTGGGATCCGCGCAGGGACTCCATGGCGATGGTCCCGTCCTCGTCCTTGACGATTCCGGGGCCGCCGCCGTTGGCGTTGACGTAGGCCGCGAGAGCCAGCGTCTGCGCCTCGTTGAAGCGCGCGTCCTTACGGTCGGCCTGGGCCTCGTTGCGCTTCATCGGCATGCGGCCGGAGTGCACCTGGAAGTACACGGCACCTTCGCCGACGCCGACCAGGGACGGACCGCGGTCCTGGACGCCCTGGAGGTTGGCGCCATGGCAGGTGATGCAGGCGACCTCGTAGATCTCCTGGCCCTGGGTGATCATCGACTGCGCGTCCTGCTGCGCGGTCGCGGACTGCGGGTCCGGGGTGAAGGCCTGGGCGACCAGACCTGCGCCGGTCAGACCGAGCACGAGCGCCAGCGCTCCAGCCATGGTCCGGCGCAGTTTACGCCGGGTACGACGCTTCTTGCGTGTTGTGGATGCCGGGGCGGAGGCCGCCACCGGGGTCTCCCCCTCGGGAGTTGGATTGTTCGTATCCATCTTGTTCCCTTAACTCGTCATTTGGAAGGCGATGGGCTTAACGGCCGAGCGTCACACATCGGCCCGTCCGGCCTACTGGATGAAGTAAATGGTGATCCACAGTCCGATCCACACGACGTCGACGAAGTGCCAGTAGTACGACACGACGACGGCGGCGGTGGCCTGGGCTGGAGTGAACTTCGACTTCACCGTGCGGAGCAGCACGACCACGAAGGCAAGCACGCCGGCGAGGACGTGTGCGCCGTGGAAGCCGGTGGTGATGTAGAACACCGACCCGTAGACGCTGCTTGAGATCGTGGTGCCGTGCTGCACGAGGTGGATGTACTCGTACGCCTGCCCGGAGAGGAAGATCAACCCCAGGACAACCGTGAGTGCGTACCACTTCCGCAGACCGAACACGTCCCCGCGCTCCGCGGCGAACACCCCCCACTGGGCGGTGAACGACGACGACACCAGAATCACGGTGATCGCCAGAGCGAACGGGACGTTGAGCTCGGTAGGCTCGGAGGGCCAGTTTCCGTTCGAGTTCGCCTTCGAGACGAAGTACATCGCGAACAGGCCCGCGAAGAACATCAATTCCTGGGACAGGAACACAATCGTGCCGACGCTGACCATGTTCGGTCGGTTCAGCGTCACGGCACGCTGCGGTGCTGCCATGCTTTGGTTTCCAACTGCGCTCGTCACGCGTACAAGTATGACCGACCCCGGCCCCCTAGTCGATTCGCAACCCCGGCGAGTTCAGGGGTTTCTGCAAAACCGCTGGTAGTGGCTTCACGTTTCCTGGCAACTCACCACAAACGGGGTTAGCCGGGAACTCTTGCCGATCATTTACGACGCACCCGCATCACCGCAGGTTGACCGTCTGTCGCGCCGTCCCCCGACGCATCCCCGCCCTCCGTCGCGCCCCTCTCCGACACCCCCGTACCGGGGGGTTGGGAACTGCCAGGAACCTGACCCGTCAGAGACCGGCAGATCACCTGGGCCGTAGAGGCCGATCCATTCCGGGAAGTCTACCCAAGACACGCTGCGACGACCCAATCAGCGGCCCCTCTCCCCCGCCCCTGAACCACGCCGGACCACGTGCCGCGTCCTGCGCCGTCCTGAACGGCCCCGGCGCCGCTGCACGTAATAGGATGGCAACGTCCCCAGGCGGACACAGCCAACGACCAGACCCACCGAGAGGACGGCACCGATGCCGGACGACCTGACCCCGAAATCTCCCGACCACGTCACGCCCCTGGGCTCCGACCGTCTCCCCGGGAGCTACTTCACCTGGCCCGGGGTCCTGGACCGCATCGGACGCCACGAGGAGCTCAGCGAGTCGCAGATCACCTGGGCCGTCAGCCAGGTGATGGAGGGAGGCGCGACGGACGCCCAGCTCGCCGCCTTCGCCTTCGGCCTGCGCGTCAAGGGCATCACCGCCGCCGAGCTCTCCGCCGCGGCCTCCGCCATGCGCTCCTTCGCCACACCGGTCGACTTCAGTGACATCCCCGACGCCGTCGACATCGTCGGCACGGGCGGCGACGGCCACCACACCGTCAACATCTCGACGATGGCGTCCTTCGTCGTCGCCGCGACCGGCGCGCCGGTCGTCAAGCACGGCAACCGTGCGGCGTCCTCAAAGTGCGGCGGGGCGGACGTCCTGGAGGTGCTGGGCCTGGACATCGACCGCTCCCCCGACACCATCCACGAGGACGCCCTCAAGACAGGTTTCGCGTTCATGTTCGCCAAGACCTACCACCCGGCGATGCGCTTCGCCGGCCCGGTGCGTTCCGAACTCGCCGTACCGACGCTGTTCAACCTCCTCGGCCCCATGACCAACCCCGCCGGCCCGAAGTTCGGCCTCATCGGCTGCGCGTTCCGCGACATGATGCCGATCATGGGCGGCGCCTTCGCCCACCAGGGTGTACGCGCCCTGATCGTGCGGGGGCTCGACGGGATGGACGAGATCAGCGTGTGCGCCCCCACCGAGGTCGTCACCGTCGACGAGGACGGCCGCACCGGCGAATTCACGATCAACCCGCGCACCTTCGGCCTCGACGTCTACGACGACGACGCGCTCAAGGGCGGCGACCCGGAGTACAACGCCGACATCGCACGCCGACTGATGGCCGGGGAGATCACCGGCGCAGTCAAGGATGCTGTCCTGATCAACGCAGCCGCCGCCCTGACCGCCGTGCACGGCTGGGACGGCGACCTGAAGTCGGCCCTCGCCGAGCAGCTCGCCGTCGCCCGTGAGGCGTTGGAGTCCGGCGCCGCGGAGAAGAAGATGAACGACATCATCAACCTCTGAGCCTGATCCGGGGGCCATCCCCCGGACATGCCGAAAGGAGCACCCGCGAGGAAGATGCGGGTGCTCCTTGTCACGTGTACCCCGTCGTCAACGGGGCGCAGGTGTCGTTACTCCTTCTCCGGCGGGAGGCCGTACTGGAGGTTCAGCATCGTGGTGGACCAGACCAGCATGACCGCGCCGAGCAGGATCAGCCAGATGAGGAAGAAGGCGATGCCGTAGGCCATCATCACGATGGCCAGGGACATCAGGAAGGGCCAGCCCGAGTGCGGGGAGAAGAAGCCCAGCACGCCGGCGCCGTCCTCGATCTCGGCCTCCTCCCAGTCCTTCGGCTCGATGTCGGCCTTGGAGTTGCTCAGGTGGAAGTACACACCCAGGAACAGGGTCAGCAGGGTCGCCAGGACAAGCCCGGTTCCACCCGCCCACTCGATACCCTGGACGTTTGCGCCGTCGTTCAGCTGCGACGTCGCGTAGAAGTACACGACCGCCATCACCGTCAGGAACAGTGAGAGTCCGTACATCAACTTGGCTGTCTGCCGCATTGTTGTCTCCTAGTGTCTCGTCGCCGACTAGGCGGAACGGTCGATGTAGTTGTCGCCCTCGACACCCCGGGTAGCCTCACGGCCGGGGAGGAAAGGCTGGGTCGAGGTGGCGTAGGGGTCCTCGCCGATCTCCGCCAGCGCCTCAGCATTGGTGGCCTCGGGGTTGGCCTCGCGGTAGGCGATGTAGGCCGCGAAGTTCTCCGGGCTCACAGCACGCACCTCGAAGTTCATCATCGCGTGGTAGGTACCGCACATCTCGGCGCAACGGCCCACGAAGGCGCCTTCGCTGTCGATGCTCTCGATCTGGAACCGTCGCTCGGACTGGTTCGCCTCGGGGTGCGGGAACACGTCGCGCTTGAACAGGAACTCCGGAACCCAGAAGGAGTGGATCACGTCGGAGGACGCGAGGTTGAACTCGATCGGGGTGTTCGTCGGCAGGACGAGCACCGGGACCTCCTCGGAGGTACCCAGGGTCTCGATCTGGTTGTAGTGCAGGTAGGTGAAGTCCTCGGCGGACTTACCGTGGATCGGGCCCACGGACTGGCCGTGCTCGTCACGGTCGTCCTGCGGCACGGCGGCGTTAGCCTCGGCCGCGTCCGCACGGTCCTGGTCCTGGCCCACGTACTCCTGCCCGTCCTCGGTCAGGTCTCCGCTCACCTCGCCGTAACCGAACTTCCAGTTCCACTGGTAGGCCGTCACGTCAACGGTCACCTGCGGGTCCTTGTCCAGTGCGGTGACCTTGTCCTGGGTCTGCACGGTGAAGAAGAACAGGCCCATGACGATCAGCACCGGGATGACGGTCAACGTCAACTCCAGCGGAACGTTGTAGGCCGTCTGCCTCGGGAACTCCGGCTTGCCCTTCTTGGCAGCGCGCTTGTCGCTGTCCCGGAAGATCACGAGGAACATGAGAGCCCACATGATGATTCCGATGATCCAGGCTACGACCCAGGTCCACACCCAGAAGTTACCCATGGACTGGGCCTCCGGGGTGATTCCGTCGGGCCAACCCATGCGCAGGGCATGGAAGAAACCGTTGTCGGGGGGTGCGACATCGCAGCCGACCAGGGCAAGGGATCCGAGTCCCAGCACGCCGGCGAGGCCGAGCTTGCGACCTCTTCCGTGAACTTTTCGCTGTACCACGCGAGTATGCCTTCCTCAATCACACGTCGTGTTCATCGGAACGCCGGTGTCCGTCGCCTGCAGAGGACGGACTCGGGTCCCGTGTCATGATCCGACAATAGTGCATGGAGGGGGCTGCCCCTGCATCATGCACACCATTGTGATTTTCTGTCGGCCCTATTCGGGGTTGCTGGGGGTCAGCTGGAAGCCCACCCGGGTGTCCCGCATGTCCCGTCTGTGCCAGGCCAGCGCCGGGTAGTATCCTAAAGGGCTTACGCACGCGCACGAGGCTGACGTCCGCCGACCGCATCCCCCACCGATGAATCGGCGCAGGGATCCGTCCGGCACCGCGACGTCGGCCACCGACGACACTTACGGAGATGACCCCCAGACCTCATGTGTGGACTTCTTGGATTTCTGACGGCACAGGGTGACGCCCCCGACTACGTGGACACCACCGCCCACGCCCTCCCCTGCATGCGGCACCGCGGCCCGGACGAGGACGGCACCTGGAACGACGACGACGTGGTCTTCGGCTTCAACCGCCTGTCGATCATCGACCTCGAGCACTCCCACCAGCCTCTGCAGTGGGGGCCGGCCGACCAGCCCGCCCGCTACTCGATGACCTTCAACGGTGAGATCTACAACTACCTCGAGCTCCGCGAGGAGCTGCAGGCCGAGGGCTACGAGTTCGAGACCTCCGGCGACTCGGAGACCATCGTCGTCGGCTTCCACCACTGGGGGGCCGACGTGGTCAACCACCTGCGCGGAATGTTCGCCTTCGCCGTGTGGGACGCCGTGGACCGCACGATGTTCCTCGCACGCGACCCCTTCGGCATCAAGCCGATGTTCTACGCCACCACCCCGGCAGGAACCGCCTTCAGCAGCGAGAAGAAGTCGATCCTGGCGATGGCCGAGTCCATCGGTCTAGGCCTCGACCTTGATGACCGTGCGATCACGCACTACACCGACCTGCAGTACGTTCCGGAGCCGGAGACGCTGCACGCCGGGATCCGCCGCCTGGAGTCCGGCTGCCACGCCACCCTCACCCCGGGAGGCGAGGTCAAGGCAGTGCGCTACTTCGAGCCGACGTTCCCCGTCACCCCGGTTCCCGCGGGTTCGGAGCAGGCGCTGTACACGAAGATCGCCGACGCCCTGCAGGACTCCGTGGCCAAGCACATGCGTGCCGACGTCACCGTGGGGTCCTTCCTCTCCGGCGGCATCGACTCCACCGCCATCGCCTCACTGGCCAAGCAACACAACCCCGACCTGTTGACCTTCACCACCGGGTTCGAGCGCGAGGGCTACTCCGAGGTCGACGTGGCCGCCGAGTCCGCCGCGGCGATCGGCGTGGAGCACATCGTCAAGGTCGTCTCCCCCGAGGAGTTCGCCGCCGCCGTCCCGAAGATCATCTGGTACCTCGACGACCCGGTGGCCGACCCCGCCCTGGTGCCCCTGTACTTCGTGGCCGCGGAGGCACGCAAGCACGTCAAGGTCGTGCTGTCCGGTGAGGGCGCCGACGAACTCTTCGGTGGCTACACCATCTACAAGGAGCCGCTCTCCCTCGCTCCGTTCGAGAAGGTCCCCTCCCCGATCAAGAAGGTCCTGCGCACCCTCGGCGACGCCCTGCCGGACGGGATGCGCGGCAAGTCGCTGCTGCAGCGCGGCACCACGCCGATGGAGGAGCGTTACTACGGCAACGCCCGCTCCTTCAACTACGAGCAGCTCGAACGGGTGCTGCGCATCGCCCGCCCGGAATGGGACCACCGCGAGGTCACCGCCCCGATCTACGCCAAGTCGAAGGACATGGACCCGGTCGCCCGGATGCAGCACCTCGACATGTTCACCTGGCTGCGCGGCGACATCCTGGTCAAGGCGGACAAGATCACCATGGCCAACTCGCTGGAGCTGCGCGTGCCCTTCCTGGACCGTGTGGTCTTCGACGTGGCGCAGACGATCCCCCACGAGCTCAAGGTCGGCAACGGGACCACGAAGTACGCCCTGCGCCGCGCCCTGGAGCTCATCGTCCCCGAGCACGTGATCAACCGGAAGAAGCTCGGCTTCCCGGTCCCGCTGCGCCACTGGCTCGCCGGCGACGAGCTCTACGACTGGGCCAAGCGCAACATCGAGGAGTCCAACACCGACCACATCTTCGACAAGGCGCAGGTCCTGGCGATGCTGGACGAGCACCGCGTGTCGATGACCACCGGTTCGGGCCCCGACCACTCCCGGCGCCTGTGGACGGTCATCGCGTTCATGATCTGGCACGGCATCTTCGTCGAGGACCGCATCCACCCGGACATCGACGAGCAGGACTACCCGGTCCAGCTCTAGTCCCCCGCGGCGGTCCCCGCCGCAGTCTCCCCGGGAAAGACGAAACTCCCCGCACCCAGGTCACTGGGGCGGGGAGTTCGGCCGTCCGGGGCCAGACCGTGAGGTCTAGCTGAACGAGTCGCCGCAGGCGCAGGACCCGCCGGCGTTCGGGTTGTCGATGGTGAACCCCTGGGACTCGATCGTGTCGGAGAAGTCGATCTTCGCACCGGTCAGGTACGGCGCCGACATCTTGTCCACGATCAGCCGGACGCCCTCGACCTCGTCGACGAGGTCTCCGTCCAGGGTGCGGTCGTCGAAGAAGAGCTGGTAACGCAGCCCGGCGCAGCCACCAGGCTGCACCGCGATACGCAGGGCAAGGTCGTCGCGACCCTCCTGGGCCAGCAGGCCGGCGGCCTTACCTGCGGCGGCGCTGGTCAGCTCGACACCGGTGGACTTCTCGGCGGTCTTCTCGGGAGCGGTCATGAATTTCCTCCTCGGTAATGCGGATATGCCCAAACTACTATCCATCAACCATGAAATCCAGTGATCTATTCCCGCACCCGGCCGCACACCGGCCCACCAGCCCCGCCCGGATCATCACCCTCGTTGGTCGGGTGAACCTCCCGTGCTCTAGCCTGTGAGGTGTGAAACTTCCGTGGAAGAAAGACGACGACAGCGAGGTGGCGGCCGGTGACGCCACCCTGGACGGCATCGACGGCGCAGCGGACGACGCCGCCCAGACCCCGAAGGGCTACACCCCCAAGAAGGGACGCCCGACCCCGAAGCGCAACGAGGTCGAGCGCTCCACCGGCGTACGGCGCGTCCACTACGACGCCCCGATGACGCCCAAGGAGGCCCGTCAGCGCAAGAAGGACTACAAGAGCTCGATGTCCAAGGACGAGTACAAGGAGGCCAAGCGCAAGCAGCGCGACGAGGCCGCCGAGTCCCGCCGCAAGGCCAACGAGCGCATGATGGCAGGTGACCCGAACTACCTGCTGGCCCGCGACCAGGGCAAGGAGAAGCTGTTCGTCCGTAACTACGTGGACTCCCACCGTTACCTGATGAACTACTTCCTCCCCCTGGCGCTGATCGTGGTCGTCGTGATGATCCTCGGCACCCGTCTGCCCGTACTCGCGCAGTACCTCAGCCTGTTCATGATGGTGATCATCATCGTGCTCATCGTCGAGGGCCTCTTCCTGGGCCGCAAGGTCAACAAGCTGGTCAATGAACGCTTCGCCGACAACTCCTTCGGCAAGTGGTCGATCGGCTTCTACGCCTTCACCCGTGCCACCATGATCCGCAAGATGCGCACACCCGCCCCCCAGGTGAATATCGGCGACGCGGTCTGATGACCGACCAGCCGGTACTCCAGCACCTCGCCGGGTGGGCGGGGTCGACCGGCTGCGCCGAGGCACTCCGGGAACGGGACGTCCGCCCGGAACTGCTCGTCGCGGCCGCCGACCACGCCATCGCCGACCCTGCCGTGGCCGACCCTGCCGCGGCTGGTCCCGCTGACGGGACGGCGAGCCCGGTGTCGACCCTGCCCTGGGGCCATGCCGTGACAGAGGCCGCCCGGATCGAGTCCGGGGACTCGCCGCTGTCCGCCTTCGCCGAGCAGGCGGGTGTCGACGTCACAGTGACGCAGTTCGACTCCACCGACTCCACCGCCGACGGGGATTCCCCGCACTCCCGGTGGCTGGACGCCGGCGCCGAGACGGCGGACGCCCGTGCCGACTCCGGACGCCCCCTGCTGCTCACCGGCACCGTGGGTGCCGGGGCGACCACGACCGCAGCGGCGCTCATCGGCACGCTGTGCAACGTCGAGCCGGTGAAGGTGGTGGGACGCGGAGGCGGCCCCACCCCGATCACCGACGAGCAGTGGAAGCACAAGACCGTAGCGGTGCGCGACCTGATGTTCCGTACCCGGTCGCGGCGTCGACGTCCCGTCGACGAGACGGCCGTACGTGAGATCCTCGACGAGATCGGCTCCCCCGACATCGCCTTCCTCACGGGCCTGCTGTCGCAGTCCGCCGTGCGACGCACCCCGGTCGTCCTCGACGGCGTGACGGGTCTCGCGGCGGCACTTCTCGCCGACGCGGTGTCCCCGGGCACTGCCCGCTGGTGGCTCGTTCCGGACGCGTCCACCGAGCCGGCGTCGGCGCCGGCACTGCGTCGCCTGGACCTGACGCCCGTCATCGACCGGGCGCTCGGCGCCCCGGCCGCGGCGTCCGGCCTGCTCGTGCTCCCCCTGTTGTCCGCGGCCTGCGCCGTGAACTAGCGCCCTGCACTAGCGCCCAGGACCAGCCCCAGGCAGACAGCAACCCCGTGAGGTCGGCGCCACCGACCTCACGGGGTTGTTCCGTGCGTCCTACGCCTGGACGAGGGTGTGGTTCCACCCGTGGGTGTCGTCCACAGTGCCGCGCTGGATGCCGGTCAGCCGCTCGCGCAGGCGCATGGTGATCTCGCCCGGCTCGCCGCCGTTGATCTGGAACTCGCCGTCACGGTCCTTCACGGTGCCGACCGGGGTGATCACCGCGGCGGTGCCGCAGGCGAAGGCCTCCGCCATCTCGCCGGACGCCGCGGTGCGCCGCCACTCCTCCACGGTGAAGCGACGCTCGGTGACCTTCAGTCCCTCGTCCGCGGCGAGCTGGAGCAGGGAGTCGCGGGTGACACCGGGCAGCAGTGAACCGGAGAGCTCCGGGGTGACCAGCTCTGCCGGGCCGCCGTCGGTACCGCCGAAGATGAAGGCGAGGTTCATGCCGCCCATCTCCTCCACGGTGGTGTGCGTGGCGGCGTCCAGCCACACGACCTGGTCGCAGCCCTTCTCCTCGGCGTACGCCTGCGCGGCCAGGGAGGCGGCGTAGTTGCCGGCGAACTTCGCGGCGCCGGTCCCTCCCGGGGCGGCGCGCACGTACTCGGTGGACAGCCACACGCTGACCGGGGTGACCCCGCCCTTGAAGTAGGCGCCCGCCGGCGAGGCGATCACGTAGTAGCTGTAGCTCGACGAAGGGTGCACGCCCAGGCCGACCTCGGTGGAGATCAGGAAGGGGCGCAGGTACAGCGCCGCCTCACCGCCGGCGGCGGGGACCCACTCGCGGTCGACGTCGGTCAGCTGCGCCAGCGACTCCAGGAACAGGTCCTCCGGGACCTCCGGCATGGCGATGCGCCGGGCGGAAGAACGGATCCGGTCGGCGTTCTTCTCGGGGCGGAAGGTGGCGATCGAGCCGTCCGGCTGGCGGTACGTCTTGAGGCCCTCGAAGATCGCCTGCCCGTAGTGGAACACCGACGTCGCCGGGTCCATCGGCACCGGGGCGTAGGGCACGACCCGCGCATCGTGCCAACCGGCGTCCTCGGTCCAGTCCACGACGACCATGTGGTCGGTGAAGTACGTGCCGAACCCCGGGTTGGTGAGTACGTCGGCGATCGTGCCGGACGCGGTGGGGTTCTCCGTCAGTGTGCGGGAGAAGACGGGGGACGATGAGTTGTCGGGCGCGGAATCAGACATGGCCTGTATCTTAGACCCGTCGGTTCCTTCCCGAAACACAAGCCCGGGACACATGCCCGCAGGGGACCGCCCACGACCACTCCGACCAACACTGAGGTGAAGGATGACATCCGCACGCCTGCCCCGGGGCACCATGCCGCCACTCGAACTGCTCACCGACACCACGACGGTCGCCGGTGCGGACGTGGACGTGCTGGTCGTCCCGTCCTTCTCCGGGGACAACGGTGTCGAGATGTCCGTCGGCTCCTCCGCCTTCGACCGGGAGACCCAGGTGGCAATCTGGAAGTCGCTGGTGGCAGCCGGGGCGTCCGGACGCGCCGGCGAGACGTCCCCCCTGCCCACCGTCCCGGGTATCGCGGCGCGTCGGCTGCTGGCCGTCGGCCTCGGTGACGCCGACGCCCTGACCGACGAGGGGCTACGCACGGCGGCCGGGGAGGCGTCCCGCGCGCTCGGCCGCATGGCCGCCACGAGCGCCCCCACAGGGGCCTCCACGGGGACCCCCGGCTCCGCCGGCATCAGCGCCCTGAGCCTGCTGGGCACCCTCGGCACCGGGCCCGCCACCGAGGGCCACGGCCTCGGGGCGTACACCTACACGGGCTTCAGGAGCATTCAGGACGCTGCGCAGGACGCCGTGCTGGACGCCGGGGGCATCGCGCGGCTCATCGTCGCCGCCCCGTCCGGGCCGACGGCGGCGGACGCCGCGCGGGAGGACTTCTCCCACGCCTGCGTCGTGATCGAGGCGGTGAGCTGCGCCCGCGACCTCGTCAACGCGCCGGCGAACGTCCTGTACCCGCAGAGCTACGCCGAGGTCATCTCCGGGCTGGCCACACAGTCCGGGCTCGAGGTCGAGGTGCTCGACGAACAGGACCTGGCGGAGCAGGGGTTCGGGGCGATCATCGGCGTGGGCCGCGGGTCCACCCACCCGCCGCGCCTGGTGCGGGTGTCGTACCGGCCGGACGCCACGGTGTCCGGTTCCTCCCCCGCCGCGCCGCACGTCGCGCTCGTCGGCAAGGGTGTGACCTTCGACACCGGCGGGATCTCGTTGAAGCCCGCGCCGCGCATGGACAACATGATCTCCGACATGGGCGGTTCGGCGGCGGTGGTCGCCGCCGTGGTCGCCGCGGCGGAGCTGGAGCTCCCGGTGCAGGTCACCGCGACCGTGCCGCTGGCGGAGAACATGCCCGACGGCACCGCCACCCGCCCCGGTGACGTCCTGCGCCACTACGGCGGGACGACGACCGAGATCCTCAACACCGACGCCGAGGGGCGCCTGATCCTCGGTGACGCCATGGCCCGCGCCGCCGAGGACGACCCCGACTTCCTCGTGGAGACCTCCACGCTCACCGGTGCCCAGGTCCGCTCCCTCGGCGACCGCGTGCCGGCGGTCATGGGCTCACCGGTGTTCCGCGACCGGGTGTCCGCCGTCTCACGGGCCACCGGCGAGGACGCCTGGCCGATGCCCCTGCCCGCGGAGATCGCCCGCGACATCCGCTCCGACGTGGCGGACCTGCGCAACACCGGCAAGAAGCCCTGGGGCGGCATGGCCGCCGCCGGCCACTACCTGGCGGCGTTCGTGCCGGACGGTCTGCCGTGGGTGCACATCGACGTGGCCGGGCCGTCGTACAACACCGCCGGCGCCCACGGGTACACGCCGCGGCGCGGGACCGGTGTGCCGGTCCGCACGATCATCGCGCTCCTGGAGGAGCTCTCCGCGACGACGGCCGACGACCCCGCCTGACTCACTCCCCGTCCGCGCGGCGCTCCTCGAAGCGCGCCCGGCGCTCCTGCTGCTCGAGACGCTTGCGGATGATCCGGTCGCGTTCGATCCGGTCGCGCATGCGCTGCGGGTAGCCGGTCTTCTCCGCGTCGAACAACCGGACACCGGTGACGTCGGCCACCTCGTCCACGCCGCGGGGACCGCCGATACGCCGGCGCGTCCACTCCCCGGTGGCGTCCACGCGCACCACGGACATCTCGTTGACCAGCGTCTCAGGCTCCACGAACCCCTCCACCCCCTGGCGCTGCGCAGCCCAGTGGCGCAGGTAGTCGAGGTCGTGTTGCCGTGCCTTACCACCCGGGGCCCGGGGCGGGCGGGGTCCGGAACGACGTGATCGGCCAAAGATGTTGAACACGTCACCGATACTAGGTGAACTCCGTACATCCCGACCACGGCCCCGGCTCAGGTCGACTCAGAGCCGGCCTGGGACGGGTCAGGCCCCCGGTTGTGGGAACCCCGTGCCAGCAGAACGACTCCAGCAGCGGTACCATATATAGTATTCGGTCAGAGACCACTTCTCTGTTTTTCTCTGCGTACTTCTCTGGGTACCGCGGACCGATCCACGTACTCCACATCTGTACCCCGTCGTTAACTAGGAGCTTCAACACCATGGCGCACTCCGTCGAAATGCCCGAGCTGGGCGAATCCGTCACAGAAGGCACTGTCACCCAGTGGCTGAAGAAGGTCGGCGACACCGTGGAGGTCGACGAACCCCTGCTCGAGGTCTCCACGGACAAGGTCGACACGGAGATCCCCTCCCCCGCCTCCGGTGTTCTGCTGAAGATCATCGCCGACGAGGACGACACCGTTGACGTCGGTGCCGTCATCGCCGAGATCGGTGAGGAGGGCGAGACCGCAGGTTCCGCCGACTCCGCTGACTCCGCTGACGAGGAGCCGGCCGAGGAGCCTGCCGACGAACCGGCCGAGGAGCCGGCTGCAGAGCCGGCCGCGGAGTCCAAGCCCGCAGCGTCCAACGGCGGTGGCGCGGGCACCGACGTGACGATGCCGGAGCTCGGCGAGTCCGTCACCGAGGGCACCATCACCCAGTGGCTGAAGAAGGTCGGCGACGAGGTCGAGGTCGACGAGCCCCTCCTGGAGGTCTCCACCGACAAGGTCGACACCGAGGTTCCGTCCCCGGTCGCGGGTACGCTGCTGGAGATCCTCGCCGAGGAGGACGACACCATCGACGTCGGCGGTGTGATCGCCCGCGTGGGCGACGCCTCCGCCGCACCGGCCGAGGAGCCCGCCAAGGAGCCGGCCCCGGAGCCCGAGAAGGAGCCGGAGAAGAAGGCCGAGCCCGCCAAGGAGTCGGCACCGGAGCCCAAGAAGGAGGCCCCGAAGAAGGAGGAGCCCAAGGAGGAGAAGGCTCCCGCGTCCGACGCCGGCGAGCCCTCCGACGGCAACCTGCCCTACGTGACCCCGCTGGTGCGCAAGCTCGCCGAGAAGCACGGCGTGGACCTCTCCTCCGTGGAGGGCACCGGTGTCGGTGGACGCATCCGTAAGCAGGACGTCCTCGCCGTCGCCGAGGGTGGCTCCACCAAGAAGGCCGAGAAGGCTCCCGCCAAGGGCGTCGACCCGGAGAAGGCGTCGCTGCGCGGCACCACCCAGAAGGTCAACCGCATCCGTGCGATCACCGCGAAGACCACGCTGGAGTCCCTGCACGGTGCGGCCCAGCTCACGCAGGTCCACGAGGTCGACATGACCCACGTCGCCGAGCTGCGCAAGGCGTCCAAGGCCGCCTTCCAGGACAAGCACGGCCTGAACCTCACGTTCCTGCCGTTCTTCGCCAAGGCCATCGTGGAGGCGCTGGTCGCCCACCCGAACGTGAACGCGTCCTACAACGCCGACACCCAGGAGATGACCTACCACGGCAAGGTGAACCTCGGCATCGCCGTGGACACCAAGGACGGCCTGCTGTCCCCGGTCATCCACGACGCGCAGGACATGTCCCTGCCGGAGCTGGCCCAGGCCATCGCCGACATCGCCGACCGGGCCCGCAACAAGAAGCTCAAGCCGAACGACGTCACCGGTGGCACCTTCACCATCACCAACATCGGCTCCGAGGGCGCGCTGACCGACACCCCGATCCTGGTCCCGCCGCAGGCCGCGATGATCGGCACCGGCGCGATCCGCAAGCGCCCGGTCGTCATCACCGAGGACGGCTCGGACAGCATCGCCATCCGCAGCATGGTCTACCTGCCGATGACCTACGACCACCAGGTCGTCGACGGTGCTGACGCCGGACGGTTCCTGACCACCGTCCGCGACCGCCTGGAGAACATCGACTTCAGCTCCGACCTGGAGATCGGAGTCCGCTCCTGACCCCGTCCTACCCCGTCCCCGCACTTGTGCGGCGGCGGGGTAGAGTCGTTAGTCATGGGATATCAACACGGATCCATCCGGCTGTCGGACTCTCCGGTCACCGTCGACGACCTCGGGACGGTGGACTACCTGTCCACCTGGGACCGTCAGGCCGAACTCGCCCGCCGCCGTGCCGACGGCGAGATCGACGACACCGTGCTCCTGCTCCAGCACCCGCCGACCTACACCGCCGGCAAACGCACCCAGCCCGAGGACCTGCCCACCAACGGCCTGCCCGTCGTCGACGTGGACCGCGGTGGCCGGATCACCTGGCACGGGCCGGGGCAGCTCGTCGCCTACCCGATCGTGAAGCTCGCCGACCCGATCGACGTGGTCGACTACGTCCGTCGGATCGAGGAGGCCGTCCTCGCGACGTGCCGTGAGGTCGGGCTGGAGAACGCCGGACGCGTCCCCGGACGCTCCGGCGTGTGGCTGCCCGCCGGGCTGCGCCGCGGCGAGCTCGTCCCCGCCCGGAAGGTCGCCGCCGTCGGCATCCGCGTCACCCGCGGGGTCACGATGCACGGTGTGGCACTGAACTGCGACAACACCCTGGAGTACTACGACCACATCGTGCCCTGCGGCCTGGCGGACACCGGGGTGACCACCCTGTCGGAGGAACTGGGCCGCGACGTGACCGTCGCCGACGTCACCGGGATCTTCACCGGACACCTGCTCGACGCACTGGACGGGGCGCTCGAGATGTCGGAGGTGGACGTCCCGGAGGAGCTCGCACACGGCGCCGTACCGTCCTGAACAGGCTTTTTGGTCTGCTTTCGACGATGGGAGTCAGTTAGCGTCACTGAACGATGCAGCGTAGGGTGGGGGCCGTGACTGTTACATCAGACGGACGACGACTTCTCCGCATCGAGGCGAAGAACTCCCAGACCCCCATCGAGCAGAAGCCGCGGTGGATCCGCACGCAGGCCAAGATGGGCCCGGAATACCGTGACATGAAGTCCCGGGTCGCCGGTGCCGGGCTGCACACGGTGTGCCAGGAGGCCGGCTGCCCCAACATCCACGAGTGCTGGGAGGAACGCGAGGCGTCCTTCCTCATCGGTGGCGACACCTGTTCTCGTCGATGTGACTTCTGCCAGATCAAGTCCGGCAAGCCCACCCCGCTGGACCGTGACGAGCCGCGCCGCGTGGCGGAGAACATCCGCGAGATGGACCTGCGCTACGCCACCATCACCGGCGTGACCCGCGACGACCTCGACGACGAGGGCGCGTGGCTGTACGCCGAGATCGTGCGCAAGGTCCACGAGGTCAACCCGCACACCGGCGTGGAGAACCTCACCCCGGACTTCTCCGCGAAGCCCGACCTGCTGGCCGAGGTCTTCGAGGCACGCCCCGAGGTCTTCGCCCACAACCTGGAGACCGTGCCGCGCATCTTCAAGCGCATCCGTCCGGCCTTCCGCTACGACCGGTCCCTGGAGGTCATCCGTGCCGCCCGTGACTTCGGCCTGGTGACGAAGTCGAACCTGATCCTGGGCATGGGTGAGACGGCCGAGGAGGTGCAGTCCTCCCTGACCGACCTGAAGGACGCCGGCTGCGACATCATCACCATCACCCAGTACCTGCGCCCGACCTCGATGCACCACCCGATCGAGCGGTGGGTGAAGCCGGAGGAGTTCATGGAGCACTCCGAGTTCGCCAAGGAGCTCGGCTTCGGTGCGGTCATGTCCGGCCCGTTGGTCCGTTCGTCCTACCGTTCCGGGCGTCTCTACGCCGAGGCCAAGGCCGCCCGCGGCGAGTCGCTTCCGGACAACCTCACCCACCTCGGCGAGACCCTGGGGTCCACCACCAGCCAGGAGGCCAGCACCCTGCTGGACAAGTACGGCCCGTCGGTCGAGACCCCGGTCTCGTCCGCCCGGTAAGTTGTTCCCCGCCCCGGCGGATGGCCGTTGTCGGTCCTGGGGCTCCGATGTTCTAAGGTAGGCGGTATGGCGAAGGATCCCCGGGAGAAAGAAAACAAGCGGCTCGAGAAGGCCGCCAAGAAGTCACGTCGCAAGCAGACGCGAGGCCAGATGTGGCAGGCCTTCCAGATGCAGCGCAAGAAGGACAAGAAGCTCATCCCCTACATGCTGCTGGGGTTCCTTGTCCCGGTGCTGGTCATGCTGGGGCTCAGCTACTTCTTCGGCTGGTGGTGGCTGAACCTCATCGTGGGTATCGCCATCGGTGTGATGGTGGGCTTCTGGGTCTTCTCCCGCCGTCTGCAGGCCGGTGTGTACGACCAGATCGAGGGCGAGGCAGGTGCCGCCGGTTGGGCGCTGCAGAACCTGCGTGACGGTGTCGGCGTCAAGTGGATCACCGAGACCGCCGTGGCCTCGAACACCCACATGGACGCCATCCACCGCGTGGTCGGCGTGCCCGGTGTGGTGCTCGTCGGCGAGGGAAGCCGGCACCGTCTGAAGCCGATGATGGCCCAGGAGCGCAAGCGTCTGGCCCGCATCCTCGGCAACACCCCGATCTACGACGTGTACGTCGGCGAGGGTGAGGACGAGGTCCAGATCCGCAAGCTGCAGAACCACCTGGTCCGTCTGCCGCGCAACATCAAGAAGAACGAGGTCGACGGCCTCAACAGCAAGGTGGAGTCGATCGCCCGCCTGCACTCGCGTGAGTCGATGCTCCCGAAGGGTCCGATGCCGCGCAACGCCGCGAACCCGGCCGGCGTGAACCGCCGTGCCCGTCGCGCCGCCCAGCGCAACAAGAAGGGCTGACCCCTCTCCCAGAGGGCCTGAAGAACCCCCGGGGACCGTCCGACACGTGGACGGTTCCCGGGGGTTCCTCGTACGTCGCGCCGCAGTGCACGAAACCCCGCGCGGATGTCGGTCTGAGGGGTCAGGACCACCATCCGCGCGGGGTTTCGTGTGCGAGGTCCGCGACGGTCAGCGGGTGCGGATCACCGCGGTACCCGTCGCCCGGTCGTGCATGCCGCGACTGTCGGTGTCCTGGATCAGCGGCGGGAACAGGAAGATGGTCAGCACGGTGCGCACCACCGCGCGCACGAAGCCGACACGGGCGTCCGGGTCGTCCACGCGGGCGACGCCGATGCCGAGCAGTGCGTGGCCCGGTGACTGCCCGAACAGCCACACCGTGACGACCCGCCACACGACCCAGACCATCAGCACCACGGTGGACACCCCGCCCAGCGCGTCGGTCATCTGGGTGATGAAGAAGGCGATGCCGTAGCAGATCAGCCAGTCCACCAGAAGAGCCAGCGTGCGCGGGAAGATCGGGGAGACCGAGCCCGGCCCGGACGCAGGCAGTCCGAGCAGTTTGCCCGGGTAGGAGCTCAGGTCGTGGGGGTCCTCGTACTTGCCGGGGACCTGGGGCCCCTCCAGCCAACTCGGTTGCCGGGCACGGTCCTCCCGCATGCCTTTGCGACGCTGACGACGCTCATCACCGGTACCACTGCTGTTCTGCCGTTTCGCCATGATGCTCAAGCGTACCGGCCCTGTGACGGCCCCCCAATTCTGCGGTGGTACACCCCGACTGTGCACACCCGAATGCCACTGCCCGTATCCTTGAGGTCACGCCCCGGCCGGGGACGACCATTTCGGCCCCGGAGCGCAACCCCTTTCGTCCCACCGGCAGTGACGACCAGTTACACGCCGGTAACATTGGATTGACATTAGGGCAACAACCCCACAATAGAATCGCTCCCGACGCACCCGGCAGGGTGAAATCCCATCGTGAGACAACGAGACAACGAGTTGGGTCGAACATGACTGCAAGGAGTCCAGAAGTGGCATTTAAGACGGCCGAAGAGGTCACGAAGTACATCGCGGACAACGACATCGAGTTCGTCGACGTCCGATTCACTGACGTCCCCGGCGTGGAGCAGCACTTCACCATTCCCGCGGCCGCCTTCGACGAGGACGCCATCGAGACCGGCCTGGCCTTCGACGGCTCCTCGGTCCGCGGCTTCACCACCATCGACGAGTCGGACATGAACCTGCTGCCCGACCTGGCGACGGCGAAGGTCGACCCGTTCCGCAAGACCAAGACCCTGAACGTGAAGTTCTTCGTCCACGACCCGTTCACCCGTGAGCCCTTCTCCCGGGACCCGCGCAACGTCGCCCGCAAGGCCGAGGAATACCTCGCGTCCACCGGCATCGCCGACACCTGCAACTTCGGCCTGGAGGCCGAGTTCTACCTCTTCGACAAGGTGCGCTACTCCGCCGACCAGAACTCCGCGTTCTACGAGGTCGACTCCAACGAGGGCTGGTGGAACCGCGGTAAGGACACCAACACCGACGGCACCCCGAACACCGGCTACAAGACCCGCGTCAAGGGCGGTTACTTCCCGGTCCCGCCGTACGACCAGACCGTGGACGTGCGCGACGAGATGGTGAAGAACCTCGCGGCCTCCGGTTACGACCTCGAGCGCTTCCACCACGAGGTGGGCACCGGTGGACAGCAGGAGATCAACTACAAGTTCAACACCCTGCTGCACGCCGCCGACGACCTGCAGTCGTTCAAGTACATCATCAAGAACACCGCCGCCGCCCACGGCAAGTCGGCGACGTTCATGCCGAAGCCGCTGGCCGGTGACAACGGTTCGGGCATGCACGCCCACCAGTCGCTGTGGAAGGACGGCAAGCCGCTGTTCCACGACGAGGCAGGCTACGCCGGCCTGTCCGACCTGGCCCGCTACTACATCGGCGGCATCCTGCACCACGCCGGTGCGGTCCTGGCGTTCACCAACCCCACGCTGAACTCCTACCACCGTCTGGTGCCGGGCTTCGAGGCCCCCATCAACCTGGTCTACTCGCAGCGTAACCGCTCCGCCGCGGTGCGTATCCCGATCACCGGCTCCAACCCGAAGGCCAAGCGCCTCGAGTTCCGCGCGCCGGACCCCTCGGGCAACCCCTACCTGGGTATGGCAGCGATGATGCTCGCCGGCCTCGACGGCATCAAGAACCGCATCGAGCCGCACGCCCCGGTCGACAAGGACCTCTACGAGCTTCCCCCGGAGGAGGCCGCCACCATCCCGACCGCGCCGACCTCCCTCGAGGCCGCGCTGAAGGCCCTGGAGGACGACAACGAGTTCCTCACCGAGGGTGGCGTCTTCACCGACGACCTGCTGGAGACCTACATCGCGTACAAGTACGAGAATGAGATCTCCCCGGCCCGTCTGCGCCCGACCCCGCACGAGTTCGAGCTGTACTACGACTGCTAGTCCGGTACACCTCGACGGCACGGAGCCGAACCCCCGCCACACGTTCTTGTGGCGGGGGTTCTCCCGTATGTCTGCCGGACGCCCTGCCGGTCGCCCGGACGACGCCCCCGCGTCACGTGCCGGATCCGTCCCTCCGCCGGCACGCGAAGACCGAATCCGGCACGCGGCGCGGGGTGCTCCGTGTGGTGCCCCGTCCTAGCCGTAGGTGAACAGTTGGTTGTTCAGCAGCGCACTCGGCGTATCCACCAGCCCCTTGGACGCCACACCCTCTCCCCTGGCCTCGAGTACGCCGCCGTAGAGCTGCCGGAAGCCGGTCAACGCCGCCGCGTAGTGGCTGACCGCGGTCTCGTAGGTCACGCCGATGCCACCGTGCAGCTGGATCGACTCCTCGGCCACCACCCGGGCCTGCCGGGCGAGGAAGACGTAGCTGTCCAACGCCGCGGCCTCGAGCTCCTCAAGACCAATTTCGCCGTTGTCTGCCGCCTCTGCCGTCTCCGCCATGGCCGCAGCCCACAGGGCGGTGGAACGGGCCAGCTCCACGTCCGAGTACAGCTGGGCGGCCCTGTGTGTCAGCACCTGGAAGTTGTTGAGGGTCACGCCGAACTGCTTGCGGACCTTCAGGTACTCCACGGTCCGCGTCATCGCCGCGCCCATCAGCCCCGCCGCCCGACCGCCCTCGACGACACGCGCCAGTGCGACGGCACGGCGCAGAGCCTGTTCCGGCGCCTGTTCCGGTGCCTGCTCCGAGCCGTCGCCGTCGAGCCGCTCGGCCGGGGCGTCGCGGAACTCCACACTCCCGACCGGGGCCCACTGCGCGTCACGGTGGACGCTCACCGTCACGCCGTCGTCGGCGGTGACGAGGTAGACGCCGAGGGCACCGTCCTGCACCGCGGTGACGAGGAAGGCGTCCACGTCGCCGGGGGCGGCGACCGCCCGCTTGGTGCCGCTGAGCCGACCGTCGACGACGGTGGCGCCACGCGGGTCGGACCAGCCCGTGCCCGCTTCGGCGTGGGCGAGCGCCACGAGCCGCTCACCGGTGGCGATGCCCGGCAACCATGTCGACTTCTGGTCCTCTGAGCCGAGGTCCTGCAGCAGCCACGCCGGGACGTGCGCCAGGTCGGTGACCGGTTCGGGGACGACGAGGTCGCCGAGCACGCCGGCGGCGGCGTAGGCCTCGCCCACGCCCGCCCCCGCGCCGTCGTACCTCTCGTCGATGACGAGGCCCGTCATCCCGAGTTCCGCGGCCTGCCGCCAGAGGTCCCGGCGGAAGGTGAGCGCCCCGTCCGGGGCGTCGGCACCACTGGTGGGGTCGTCCTCGGCGCCGGAGAAGACGCTGCGGACGGAGTCGGCGAGCATGCGCTGCTCGTCTGTCAGGGAAAGATCCATGGTCGTGTCGCTCCTAGAGTCCGAGGATGGCCTTGGCGATGACGTTCGCCTGGACCTCGTTGGTGCCCCCGTAGATGGAGACCTTGCGGTTGTTGAGGTAGCGCACGACGGCATCGCCGTGCTCGTCCCCGTGCTCGTCACCGGTGATCTCGACGGCGTCGCTGCCGAGCGCCTCGACGGCCAGCTCGTTGATCTCCTGGAGCAGGCGGCTGCCCTCGATCTTCAGCATCGAGGACAGCGGGCTGGGCTTACCGTCCGTGCTCGTGGCGGTCACCCGCAGCTGCGTGGCCTCGACCGCCTTGAGCCGCAGCTTCACGTCGTAGAGGCGGTCGCGGAACAGGGGGTCGTCGATCACGCAGCGCCCGCCGAGGGTGCGCTGCGCCGCCGCCTCCACGACGTCGGCGTACTGGCGTTGGCTCGTGCCGACCTGGGTGATGCCGTTGCGCTCGTTGCCGAGCAGGAACTTGGCGTAGGTCCAGCCCTTGTTCTCCTCTCCGACGAGGTTCTCCACCGGGATGCGCACGTCGGTGAAGAAGAACTCGTTGACCTCCACGGACCCGTCGATCAGGCGGATGGGGCGGCGCTCGATGCCCGGGGTGTCCAGGTCGACGAGCAGAAAGGAGATCCCCTGCTGCTTCTTCGGCGCCGAGGGGTCGGTACGGGCCAGCAGGAACATCCACTCGCCGTACTGGCCCAGCGTGGTCCAGGTCTTCTGCCCGTTGACCACGTAGTGGTCGCCGTCGCGCACGGCGGTTGTCGACAGGCCCGCCAGGTCGGAGCCTGCGCCGGGTTCGGAGAAGCCCTGCGCCCACCAGATGTCCAGGTTGGCGGTCTTCGCCAGGAACCGGTCCTTGATCTCCTCGCTGCCGAACGCGGCGATCACGGGGCCGACCATGCCGGTGTTGAAGGCCAGCGGTTCAGGGATGCCGGCCCGCTGCAGTTCGTTGGTGTAGATGTGGGACTGGACGGGGGTCCAGTCCTGCCCGCCGTACTCGACCGGCCAGTGCGGGACGGCGACACCGTGGTGGTTCAGGACGCGCTGCGCGGCGACGATGTCGTCGCGGGTGACGTGGCCGGCGCGCATGCGGTCGCGGATCTCCGCGGGCACGTCAGCGAAAATACCGCGGAGTCTGTCGCGGAAGGCGACGTCCTCCTCCGAGAGCTCGAGATTCACGGGCACTGCTCCTCACATATGTGCTGCATCACTGATCTTCATGGAACGTGACCCAGACTACGCCCGCGACCACACGCGGAGACGAAGCAGACGGCGCATCCGGAATAGACCGCACGGTCCACCTGTTGTGGGGAGGGACGGCGACCAGAGACGGCACCGTCACACCACACCAACAGGAGGCACAACATGACGAACATTCTCATCATCGGCGGGCACGGCAAGGTCGGACTGCTGGCAGCACCGAAACTCGTCAAGGACGGCTTCGAGGTCACGTCCCTCATCCGCAACCCCGACCAGACCGCGGAGATCGAGTCGCTCGGCGCCTCCGCCCTGGTCAAGGACGTCACCGCCCTCACCCCGGCACAGTGGGACGACGTACTCGCAGGCTTCGACGTGGTGGTGTGGACCGCCGGCAACGGTGGCCGGGCAGGTCAGGACGTGACCTACGCGGTCGACCGCGACGCCGCCCTGGCCGTCATCGACTCCCTCGAGCGGCTGCGTGACTCCGGCGACGCCGGTACCACGCCCCGCTACATCAACGTCTCCTACGCCGGTGCGCGCAACCACACCGTGCCGGAGAGCGACGACTTCTTCGCCTACGCGGACTCGAAGAAGACCGTCGACGACCGCCTCGTCGCCACCGAGGGCCTGGACTACGTGATCCTCGGCCCGGCCGCGCTCACCGAGGAGCCGGCCGGCGGCTTCGCCCCGGTCACCGCCGACCTGGACCGCGCCGACTCGCACACCGCGCGTGAACTCGTCGCCGACGCCGTGGTGGAGTTCGCCGGACGCGACACCGTGTCCGGTCAGCGCACCGTCGAGTTCGTCGACGGCGAGCGCCCCGTCAGCGAGCTCTAACTCGCCGCACCTCCGCTCAGGGGCCCCGCAGGATCCCCTTGAGCCCCGCCGCCGCGGCCCGCGGGTCGTCGGCGGTGGTCACCCCACGCACGACCACCGCGCGGCGTCCCCCGGCCGCGACGACCGCCGGCAGGGTCGCCTCGTTGACCCCGCCGATGGTGAACCAGGGTTTCGTGCTCCCGGCCGCGTCGAGCATCTCCGCGGTACGGGTCACCAGTTCCAGGCCGGTGGCGGTCCGCCCCGGCTTCGTCGGGGTCTCCCACACCGGGCCGGTGCAGAAGTAGTCCAGTGCGTCGTCCCGCATCGCCGCCCTCGCCTGCTCGGCCGAGTGGGTCGACAGGCCCACCAGCACGTCGGGCCCCACGATCCGCCGCGCCTGCGCGACGCTCAGGTCGTCCTGCCCGACGTGCAGTACGTCCGCCCCCACCAGGACCGCGACGTCCGCCCGGTCGTTGACGGCGACGAGTCCGTCGTGCTCGGCGGCGACGCCGGACAGCACCTGCAGCGCGGCAATCTCCTCGCTGGTACTGACCGAACGGTCACGGATCTGCACGATGTCCACGCCCCCGTCGAAGGCGGCGTGCAGGAAGTCCTCCAGGTCGCCCTGCTCCCGGCGCGCCGTGGTGCACAGGTAGAGCGAGGCGTCCTGCAGTCGGCTGCGACGCCGGGAGCCTGTCGTGGCGGGGTCGTTCGTGCGCTGCTGCGGGTCCATGTGGTGTGATGGTAGTCGTTAAGCGAACGACGGGAGCCCCCGACGCCGGGGCTGAGAGGACCGGGGCACACCGGTCGACCGTTCACACCTGATGCGGATCATGCCGCCGGAGGAACAGAACGCAGATGCCCGACATTCTTGTCGTCGGCGCCGGGGTGATCGGGCTGAGTACGGCCTGGTCGCTACGGCAGGCCGGACACACCGTCACCGTCGTCGACCCCGCCCCGGGGTCCGGCGCCAGCCGTGCCGCCGCCGGCATGCTCGCCGCGGTCAGCGAGGTCGTGCACGGCCACGACCGGATCCGCCCGCTGATGCTCGCCTCCGCCGCCGCCTACCCGGAGTTCATCGCCGGGCTGGAGGACGCCGTGGGCCACCCGGTGGGTTACCGCGCCACTGCCACGCTGGGGGTGGGTGCCACGCGCGGTGACGTGGCGGCGTTGTCCGACCTTGCCGAGGTGCAGCGTGCCGGGGGCATGTCGGTGGAGCAGCTCACCGTGCGGCAGGCCCGGCGGCTGGAGCCTGCGCTGTCTCCGGGGATCGCCGGGGCGTTCCTGCTCGCCGACGACCACCAGGTCGACCCGCGCATGCTGGTGGACGCCCTCCTGGAGGCGCTCACGGCGCCGAACGACGCGAGCGGCGCGCCCGGCGTCCCGGGCCCGGCGGGAACGCTGCACCGTGGCCGCGTCCGGACCGTCCTGCGTGAGGACGGTAGCGGGGCCGTGACGGGGGTGCTGCTCGACGACGGCACCCGCCTGCACGCCGACACCACCGTGCTGAGCCCCGGTCTCGCCCTGTCCGACATCGGCGGGCTGCCGGAGGCGGCACGCGTCGCGCTGCGCCCGGTGCACGGCGACATCCTGCGCGCCCGCCTGCGCCCGGGGCGTCCTGCACTGCTGGAACGCACCGTGCGCGGCCTCGTGGACGGCCGGCCGGTCTACCTCGTGCCCCGGCAGGACGGGGGCATGGTGATCGGGGCGACCGAACGCGAGGACGGCTTCGACGGCGTCTCCCTCGAGGGCGCCCACCAGCTGCTGCGCGACGCGCAGATCCTGGTGCCCGGTGCCGCCGACCTGGAGCTCACCGAGATGCTCGCCCGCGCCCGGCCCGGCACCCCCGACGACATCCCCTACCTGGGCCCGGTGCCCGGAGACGACGGTGCGGTGGACGGGGTGCTGGTGTGCACCGGCCACTCGCGTCACGGGGTGCTGCTGGCGCCGGTGAGCGCCCGGCTCGTCGGCGCGCTCGTCAGCGACTCTGCCGGCTCTGCCGGCTCTGCGGATCCTGCCGACACCTCCCTGCTCGCCACCACCTCCCTGGAAAGGACCCTGGACCAACCATGAACCAGATCACCGTCAACGGCACGCCGCGCAGCGTGGACCCGCAGACCACGGTCAGCGACGTCGTCTCCGACGTCACCGGACAGGACCCGGACTCCGACCAGCTCGGCGTGGCCGTGGCCCTGGACTCCGGCATCGTGCCGCGCAGCCGCTGGGCCAGCACCGTGACGCCCGACGGCGCGCAGGTCGAGATCATCACCGCGATGCAGGGAGGCTAGGCGCACCGTGAACACCGACGCACTAACCATCGGCTCGAGCACCCTGGGCTCCCGCCTGATCACCGGCACCGGCGGGGCGACCTCCCTGGAGGTGCTGGAGGACGCGCTCACCGCGTCCGGCACGACGATGACCACCGTCGCCCTGCGCCGCTTCGACCCCACCACCGGCACCTCCCTGTTCGGGCTGCTGTCCCGCCTGGGCATCGACGTGCTGCCGAACACCGCCGGCTGCTACACCACCCGCGACGCCCTGCTCACCGCCCGCCTGGGACGAGAGGCGCTCGGCACGAACCGGGTGAAGCTGGAGATCCTCGCCGACGACCGCACCCTGCTGCCCGACGTCGTGGAACTCGTCGACGCCACCGAACAACTCACCGCCGACGGTTTCGAGGTCTACGCCTACACCTCCGACGACCCGGTGGTGGCCCGCACCCTGGAGTCCGCCGGGGCGGTCGCGGTGATGCCGCTGGGCTCGCCGATCGGCACGGGCCTGGGGGTGCTCAACCCGCACAACATCGCCATGATCTGCGAAAACGCCACCGTACCGGTGATCCTCGACGCCGGGGTGGGCACCGCCTCCGACGCGACGCTGGCCATGGAGCTCGGCTGCGACGGGGTGCTGCTGGCCAGCGCGGTGACCCGCGCGCAGGACCCGGCGGCGATGGCCCTGGCCATGCGCCACGCCGTGGAGGCCGGGCGCCTCGCCCGCGGCGCCGGACGCATCCCACGGCGCCCGTGGGCGCGCGGCGCGGTGGCGTCCTCCCCGCAGGACGGGCTGATCGACCCGGCGGGAGTGCAGTGAATCCCCCTGTGAAACCTCTCCCGAATCCCCTCGTCGAACCGGGTCCGCAGCTCACCGCGCAGGAGTCCGCGCGCTACGCCCGGCACCTGAGCCTGCCGGAGATCGGGGTGACCGGGCAGCGTCGGCTCAAGGCGGCCCGGGTGCTCGTCGTCGGCGCCGGCGGGCTGGGCTCGCCGGTGCTGCAGTACCTCGCCGCCGCCGGGGTGGGCACCCTGGGCATCGTGGACGACGACGTGGTGGAGGTCAGCAACCTGCAACGCCAGGTCGTGCACCGCATCGATGCTGTCGGTGAACCCAAGGTCGACTCCGCCGCCGACGCCGTGGCCGGGATCAACCCGCTGGTCACCGTGGAACGACACGGAATGCGCCTGGGGGCCGCACAAGCCGTGGAGCTGGTCGGCGGCTACGACCTCGTCGTCGACGGTGCCGACAACTTCGCCACCCGCTACCTGGTCTCCGACGCCTGCACCCTGACCTCCACCCCGTGCGTGTGGGGCTCGGTGCTGCGCTTCGAGGGCCGGGTGTCGGTGTTCTGGTCGGGCCCCTCGCACGACGGGATCACCTACCGTGACCTGCACCCGGACCCTCCCCCGCCCGGATCGGTGCCCAGTTGCGCCGCCGGTGGGGTTGTCGGGGCACTGCCCGGCACGCTGGGGTCGTTGATGGCGTCCGAGGTGGTGAAGCTAGTCACCGGGTGCGGTGAGCCACTGTACGGACGGGTGCTGCTGCACGATGCGCTGGCGATGAGCTTCCGTGAGCTGCGTGTCCTCCCCGACCCCGAGGCACCCCTGGTCACCTCGGTGCAGGACATGACGCAGGCGTGCTCACCCGGGCCCGGACCCGCTGTGGCTGCGACGGTGTCGGTCGACGAGCTGGACGCCCGGCTGCGGTCCGGCGCGGTGCTGGTGGACGTGCGCGAGGACTGGGAGCGCGACATCGTGTCGATCCCCGGGGCGCGGGCCGTCCCCCTGGCCGCCCTGCAGCAGGCCGGTGCCGACGCCCTGCCGGACGGCGTCGGCGGGCGGGACGTGATCTTCCACTGCCGTTCCGGGGCGCGCTCGGCACTGGCGGTGGACGCCGTGGCGTCCTCCTTCGCCGGACGTGAGGAGTCCGTGACGCACCTGGACGGCGGCGTCCTGGAGTGGGTGCGTGTCCTGCACCCGGGGCTGCCGACCTACTGAGCAGCCTCGTCCGCGCTATCGGCTGTGGCTGTGGCAGTGGCAGTGGCTGCGGCAGTCCGGTCACGCCAGCGTTGCATCTTCACCCTGCTGACCAGCAGGCCCACGATGCCGAACACCCAGACCACCCCGAGGGCGCACCAGGCGAGGCGGAAGTCGCCCCAGGTGTAGTCCCCGCCGTCGGAGACCGCGTCCAGCACCAGCCCGGCGGCCTGGGCCGCGACCATCGCCGCGAGGAAGCCGCCCATGTTCGACAGGCCCGTCGCCGTGGCGGTGAACCTGCGGTCGACCTCCTCACGCACGGTGTCGAAACCGTAGTTCGCCACCGGGGCCAGCCCAGGCACGATGACGTTGACCACCGCGACGGCCACCAGACCACGCGGGTCCGGGGACATGAAGAACACCGCCCAGGTCGTCGCCACGATCAGCGTGGCGACCAGGGTGACCTCGGGGCGTCGGCGCCTGGCCCGCCCCGAGATCACGCCCATCACCGGGCCCAGGACAACGCTGACGACCATGTTGAGCACCAGGATCCCCGAGGCCTGCGACCCGCTCAGGCCCATGCCCAACGTCATCAGGGGCACTCCCCACAGCAGGGTGAAGACGACCTGGCTCATCAGCGTGAAGTGGATGAAGAAGCCGAGCCAGCAGGCGGGCTGGCGGACCACGAAGGCCAACGTGGCCCGGATCCCGCGCCGCTCGTCCCGCCCCCGGTCCGTCCCCCGGTCCTTCCCTGCGTCCGTGAGCGTGCGGTCCGGGAACGGGGAGTCCGCCACCGCCACCCACGCCAGCAGCGCCACCAGCACACTTCCCGCCCCCAGCGACAGGAACGCCGGGGACCAGCCGTAGGCGTGCAGCAGCATCGAGAACGGCACGGCGGACATGAACTGGCCGATGTAGCCGAGCCCACCGGTGAGCTGGGTGAACACCGGGGCCTCACGCGGCGGGATCCAGGCGGGCAGGATCCTCATCACCGACAGGAACGCAGTGGCGTCCGCCGACCCGATGATCACCCGGGCGACGATCGCCACCGGATAGGACGTGGTCAGCCCGAGCAGCACCTGACCGAGACCCATCATCAGCGCGCCGACGACAAGCATGCGGCGGGCACCGAAGCGGTCGATGAGCATGCCCATCGGGATCTGGGCGCAGGCGTAGACCCCGAGCTGCACGGAGGTGAACACGGCCAGCCGGGAGGCGTCGATGTGGAACTGGTCCATGGCCTCGACACCGGCGACACCCAGGGAGGTGCGCCCGGTGATCGCGAGGATGTAGGCGATGACCGCGGCGAACCAGACAACCAACGCCCGTCGGCTCAGCCGTCCGGACGGGACAGTTGCTTCTGCAGTTGAATCGCGCACGTGTGCCCACCTTAGACCACCGTGGCCCTGAGGGGGGCCGTGCCCCCGTCAGGCCAGGGCCATCACACCGCGGACGAGCACGGTGGCCGCGCCCAGCGAGGCGATCGTGACGGCCAGCACGCGGGCCTTCTCCCTCTCGATCCGCCGGGCGAAGACCATGCCCGCGGCGATGCCGATGACCATCGCCACCAACGCCGCCGGCCAGATCCCCCACGGCGTGCCGGAGATGTCGCCGGCGCCGGTGGCTACCTTGATGGCGAAGCTGACCACCCCGGAGACGATGAACAGGGGCTGCAGCGTGGCGGAGAAGGTGCGCTGGTCCCAGCGCGACGCCTGGGCGTAGACCGTGATCACCGGGCCGGCGACACCGGCGAGGGTGTTGCTGAACCCGCCGACGATCCCGGAGATCGCGGCGGGCAGTCTCCCGGACATCGGCGGGATGTAGCGCTTGCCGAAGGTGGTGATCCCCAGGGCGACCAGCAGCAGTGCACCGACGACGATCTGCAGGACCGCCGGGGAGATCACGTGGATGAGCCAGGCCCCCGGCACGGCCCCGACGACCATCACCGAGCCGATCAGGGCGAACTTCCCCCAGTCGATGTCGCGGCGCACGGTGACCGTGGACATCGCGGCGTTGACCGCGGCGATCACGTTGATCACCATGATCCCCTCGACCGGACCGAGGGTGATGCTGAGCACCGGCCCACCGACCAGTCCGACCCCCATGCCGGAGACCCGCTGCATGCACGCCCCCACGAGGACCGCCACGAAGACAAGAAGGATAAGTTCCATTCAGGATAATTTATACCCTTGCGGGGCCCCCGCCCGGCACCGGCCCCACCCCGTCGGCGCCGGGGACCGTACGCGGCCTACGATAAGATCCCTGCTGTGAGTTCACCCCGCCCCGAGACACCCACGCCTCCTGAGTCGGCCGCCGCCCGGCACCGCCGACTGTCCCGCCCGGCCACCGCCGCCGTCGGCTGGGTGCTCGCCCACCTCATCGCCGTGGTGTGGATCGCGGTGGCCGGGACGTCCACCGGCGACGTGCGCTACTACCACTCCGGCCTCGCCGGTCTCGACCCCACCGCGATGGACGAGTACCCCGAGGTCGGCACGTGGCCGGCCCGGATCGTCGAGTGGCTCACCCCCTCGCAGGACGCCTTCGTCGTCGGCTTCGTCGTCCTGTCGCTGCTGGTCTCGGCGTTATTCACGGTGTACCTGTGGCGGGCGGGCACACCGCGGGGCACGGTGTGGCCCGCCTGGTTCTGGATCCTGTTCGCCGCCGGGTCCGGACCGATCTTCCTGACCAGGCTGGACATCTTCCCCGGCATCCTCGTCGCGGGTTTCGCCGCCATGCTCTTCGCCGGCGCCCGCTACTCGCGTCTGGCCACGGTGCTGCTCGCGGTGGCCACGATGATGAAGCTGTGGCCCGGGGTTCTCGGCGCCGCCCTGGTCGGCGGGTTCCGGCGGGCGGGCACCTGGGTGCGCGTGGCCTGGTTCCTCGCCTCGCTGGTGGTGCTGTGTCTGCTGGTCGTCGCCCTCGGCGAGACGGACCGGCTGCTTTCCCCGCTGACCTACCAGGGCGACCGGGGCCTGCAGGTCGAGTCGATCGGTGCCACTCCGTTCATGCTCGCCGCGGGCCTGCACGACCTGATGTCGTCGTCCGCCAACCCCTGGACGGTCAGCTACGCCAGCTCGAAGAGCTACGAGATCGCCGGACCCGGTGTGGGGGTGGCGCTGACGGTGCTGACCCTGCTGACCGCGGCGAGCATCCTGCTGGCGCTCGGGTGGGCGCTGCGCCGCCTGCTGCGCGACGACTGGACGCCCGGGCGGGCGGTGACCTTCGCGATGATGCTGATCATGCTCATCATCGTGACGAACAAGGTGTTCTCCCCGCAGTACCTGGCGTGGATCGCACCGATCGCCGCGGTGGCCCTGCTGGTCAGCCGGCGGGCCGGTGGCGGCAGCACCACCAGCACCATCGGCACCATTGTCGCCGTGGAGATCCTCGTCGCCGCGCTGCTGACCACCCTGGTGTACCCGGTGTTCTACGACTGGTTGATCGCCAACCCGCCGGACTTCGCCGCCACCGTGGTGCTGGCCTTGCGCAACGTGGTCGTCCTCGTACTCACGGCGACCTGCGCCTGGTGGGCGCTCAGGCCTGCGGGGCACCCCGGGTGGAGCGAGGACGCTCCGGCGCCGGCAGACTCCGCGCGCGCAGCCGGCTGACCAGGTCGGTCGCGTCGACGTCGGTGAGGTCACGTCCGGCCATCATCACCGGACCGGGCACCAGGTCGAATCGCACACCGGCCAGGCCCAGGACCTTCTGCACCGGACCGCTGCGCAGCGTGAGCTCCTGGATGTGCGCCGGGGAGATCACCGACACCACCCGGCGCAACCGTCCGCGGTGCGACACCACCGCACGCAACTGCCCCTCCCGGTGCAGGGACGTGTCGCTGGACGGGGTGCTGGACGGGTCTGTGACCAGCGTGACGCTCTGGCGGGTGCGGTCCACCGGCGAGACCCACCTCGCAGACGGCGGGCTGAGGTAGGTGCGCACCCCGGCGCCGGACGCCGCGTCCTGCGCCCCGTCGAGCCCGTCGGGACGGCCCTGCGGGTGCGCGACAGCGGTGATCTCCGGAGTCGACAGCGGGCTGAGGAGTTCGAGCACGTGCAGCGCCACGGGCAGTTCGCCCACCGGCAGCACCGTGGTGGTGGACCCCTTCGAGCCCTCACCGTTGCCGTAGCCGGCGACGTCGACCCGTACCTTCCACCAGCCCAACAGCCGCCACACCAGGGGTTGCGACACCTCCACGGCATGCACCCGGCCCAGCGGGATCGACTGACGGCGACGTTCCGACAACCCGAAGGTGATGCCGAGGATGTCGCCGTCGAGCTTCGCGGTGAACCGCCAGCTGGCGTTGAGCACACCCCAGAACCACGGCACCGCACCCGCCAGCGCGGGCAGCAGGACCGCCGCGCCGGCCGGGGTCGCCACCGAGACGACCACACCGACCACCACCAGCAGCGAGGACCCGGACAGGGCCGCGGCCACGACCGAGCGGGTGATCGGGATCGTGGGCACCACGGTCCGGGCGGTGTCCTCGCCCGACCCCGCAGACGCAGTCGCAGTCGCAGTTGCGGGGCCGTCGTGGCGCTCCGGGAACTCGTCGGCGCCCTCCGGCGTCCCGTTGACCAGGTGCAGCAGGTCGGCGCGCAACGTCTCGGCGTCGGCCCGCGGCAGGTACTCCACGTTGACCGAACTGTCCGACCCGCCGGCGGTCTCCACCCGCACCCCGGCCAGACGGAACAGTCGCGGGGCCAGCGGCTCGACCACGTCCACGGCCTGGACCCGGTCGAAACGTGCCGTGCGCAGCTGGCGGGACAACACGCCGCGACGGACCGCGATCTCCTCGTCGGTGATGCGGTAGCCGGTGGCGCGCCACCACGGCAGGGACACCACCCAGCCGACGAAGAACACCACCGGCAGCGCGACCACCGCCACCAGGACGACCAGGGCGGTGGGCAGTGAGGTGTCCGCCAGCAGGTCACGCAACCGTCCCAGGGTCTCGGCCTGCTGTGCCAGCAGCACGGCGGCGATACCCACCAGCACGGCCCACATGCGCAGCAGCGGACTCAGCGGGTGGACGCGCCGCCAGCGGTCTCCCTCCGGAACTCCCGCCGGTTCTTCCACCGCAGCCTGGGTGCTCACAGTCCGCTCATCCTCTCGCGCGCGGCGACGGACAGCCGGTCGCGCAGCGCGTCGGCGTCGGCACCGGTGAGTCCGACGACGGTGGAGTCGCTGGTGGACGAGGCGGTGTTGAGCTTCACCTTCTTCAGGTCGAAGAGCCGGTCGACCGGCCCGGCGGTGACGTCCACGTACTGGATCCGCCCGTAGGGCACCACGGTGAAGGTCCGCCACAGCCGTCCCTTGGTGATCAGCAGTTCGTCCTCGGTCTCCAACCAGCGCCGCCGCCTGGCCTGGGTGGGGATGAACCACACCTGCCAGCAGAGGACGGCCACCAGGACCGCGGCGATGATCCACAGGGTCAGGGCGAGTCCGTCGGAGGCGAGCACCGCGCCGACGACGACCGCGACCAGCGGGATGACCGTCCACGGGAGGTCGCAGACGTAGCGGGCCGGCACGTAGCGTGGGGCCACCCGGTTCATCGAGTCGGGCGGGGAGAGCGGCGTGATGTCACCGGAGGAAGTGGCTGTGGTCATGGCCCTCATTCTCCCACAAGGTCACAGGGTCAGCGCACGGTGTACGCCTGCAGCGGCCTCCGACACGTAGCCGCCGCCGAAGACCGCGGCGTGCAGGTAGAGCACCTGCAGGCGGTGCAGCTCAAGGAGGTCACGCCAGCCGGCGTCCAGCTCGGCGGCCTCCGCGTAGGCGCCGAGGACGCGCTCCAGGTGCGGGGCGCCGAACATGGTGAGGAACCCCAGGTCGGTCAGCGGGTGGCCGCCGTGGGCGGACGGGTCGATGAGCACCGCCCCGTCGCGTCCCCACAGCACGTTGCCCGACCACAGGTCGCCGTGCAGCCGGGCCGGCGGGCGATCATCGTCGAAGTCGCCGGCGGTGAGCCGGTCGAGCAGCCGCGCGGTGCCGGGGATCCCGCCGGGCACACGACGCTCCAGCGGCCCGAGCACCACCTCGGCGTAGAAGGCGCCCCACCGGTCGTGCGGGGTCAGGGGCAGCTCGAGCAGGTTGTCGTTGGGCCCCTGGTAGCCGGGGCCGTCCCAGCCGGCCGGCCCCGAGCCGAAGGACGGCGCACCGCAGGCGTGGGTCACGGCCAGGCGGCGGCCGAACTCCTCGGCGTGCGCCGGCGTCGGCGCGACCTGCCCGACCCGCTGCAGCAGCAGGTCCTCGCCGGACGCGCCACCGGTGCCCACGACCCCGGCCACGGGTACTCCCCCGCGGTCGGCGGCGTCGCCGAGCCAGTCCAGGCAGGCGTGCTCCCACTCACCGGGGCGGCCCGGGTTGTGTTTGGTAAAGGTCAGCGTGTCGGCGAGCTGCGGGAAGGTGGTGAACATCAACGGGGCGAGGCGGTGGGCCGGGTCGTCCGGTGTGTTCGTGGTGGTGCCGAGCGGGAGCCAGCGGGCGTCGGCGATCTCGGCGGCGACGACCGGGTCGACCACCTCGCCCGGTGCGCCCTCATGCAGGAAGAGGTCCGCGGTGACCGAGTGTCCCCGCTCGTTCGCCGCCTCGGCGGTGAAGGTGCCCACCGGTGTCAGGCAGGACGCCGCGACGGCGATGCCGGTCTCCTCGGCGACCTCGCGGACCGCGGCGCTGACGGCGTCCTCCCCCGGCTCGGGTTTGCCGCCCGGGTACTGGTGGAGGTCGGTGCCCTGCTTACGGACGGTCAGGACCTCTTGACCACCGGGTGCACCGGGTGCGCGGCGGACGAAGGCGACGGCGCTGACCCGGATGTCCCCGTTCGTGGTCCCGCCTGAGCTCACTGCAGGGCGCGGCGGATCGTGGACACCGTGACAGCGCAGCTGCTGTCCGCGTCCCGCTCGTGGTAGCCACGGCAGACGTCGGAGCCGTGCTGCATCAGCAGCAGCAGGGCCGCGCTGAGCTCCTCGGACAGCAGCTCCAGCGATTCCTCGTCGACGACCAGGGAGTCGAAGACGCCCTGCAGGGAGGTGGGGTCGGCGGACTCGTCGACCGCCGGGCCGGGGCACGCCCGTGCCAGGGTGAGCCGCAGGTAGGTGTGCGCCACCAGGCCGAGGGTGTCGCCGGCGTCCTGCAGCTCACCGATGTGGCGGCGGAACTGCAGCATCGACGGCATGGTCACGTGCCGGTCGCGCCAGCGGGCCGTGGCGTGCGCGCGGTCGAGGGCGACGGCGAAACTGTCCGTGACAGCGGCCAGCGCGGTACGCATCGGAGCCAGGGCGAGCGGGTCGACGGCGAGACCCGGGGCGCCCAGTGCGGCACGCAGGATCCGCAGACCCTCCCAGTGCTGCTCGAGGTAGGCGGCGCGCCCGGCGAACGGCAGGGTGCCGTCCGACATGCGGCTGAAGACCGAGGAACGTCCCACGCAGTCCAGCGCGGAGTCACCGGCGGCGTCCAGCAGGTCGGCCACCTCGGAGGCGTGGACGGCGGCCGACGAGCCGACGAGCGCGTGGTCGTCGATTCGTGCACTTGAAGTCTGCTGCATGTCCTTCACCTTCCTGGGGCCGACGGGTCAATCACAACGATATTTCGTGAGCCTACCCTAAACCAGGTGCTCGGGCCAGTGCGGGGACAACGTCCTGCGCAGCCCCTCGAAGACACCCGAGTTGTAGGCGAAGGCCTCCCCCGCCGCAGTGAGGAGGTGACCACGCTCGGCGTCGGTCAGCTCCATGCCGTCCAACGCCTCGCGGTAGGCGTCGCGGTAGCGCTTCGGCTTGTCGATGTGCGGGAAGCTGTAGAAGGAGAGGGCCGACCCATCCACGCCGTAGTGGCGCTGCATGAGCCGGCCGATCACCTGGCCGCCCGCCAGGTCACCCAGGTAACGGGTGTAGTGGTGGGCGACGAGTGCCGGGACGTCACGCTCCCGGCCGATGCGCTGCAGTTCGGCGACATACCCAGCCGTCTCCTCCAGGGCGACGGCGTCCACGGTGCCTCCGAGTGCACGGAGGTCCTCCTGCAGGACCGCACGGCGGTCGAGCAGACGGTCCGCGACGGCGCCGAGCCGGGAGTCACCCGAGCAGGCCTCCACCGCGTCCTCCAGGGCCGAGTAGAACAGGTACGCCTGCTCCTGGAACGACACGAACGCCCCGACACCCAGACTCCCGTCCAGCAGGCGCTCCATGAACACGGAGTGCTCCGCGTTCTCGTGGGCCTGCCGGGTCTCCTCGCGAAGCAGCTCGGAGAGCGTGGTGGTGCTGGTCGTCATGATGGTGTCCGTTCAGTCCCTGTCCTCGGTCGTTCGCATTCGATGAACAACGTGTACAGGCAATGCTAACAATGGAGACCCTTACCGCGGATCATCCGAAAGTTGGAACCGTCGGCCTAATCCACAGCTCCGCACCCGCGCGGTCCACGCTGACCGGCCAGTCGTACACCCGCGACAAGCGCTCGGAGGTGCACACCTCGCCCGGCGCGCCGACGGCGTCCACCCGCCCGTCGCTGAGCAACGCCAGCCGGTCGCAGTAGCGGGCGGCGAGATTCAGGTCGTGCAGCACCACGATCACACCCACTCCCCCGGGATCGCCTGCAGCAGCGCCTTCAGCGGCGACCCGGCGCACCGAACGCATCGTGCGCTCCTGGTGGCCGATGTCCATCGCCGCCGTCGGTTCGTCCAGCATCATGCACCGGGCCTGCTGCGCCATCACGCGGGCGAAGGCCACCCGGGCACGCTCCCCACCGGACAGGGTGGTCACGTCCCGGTCCTGCATGCCGAACATGCCGACCTCCTGCAGGCACGCGTCCACCAGCGCGGTCTCCTCCGCCGGCTCAGCCGCACCTGACCAGGCCGAGCGCCCCATCTCCACCACGTCGCGCACCAGGTGGGCGAAGGACACCCGGGAGTCCTGCAGCATCACCGAACGCACCCGGGCGGCCTCCCGGCCGCGGTAGTCGGCGTAGGGACGTCCGGCCAGCAGGACCTCACCGGACACCGGTGTGGTGTCACCGGACAGCACCCCCAGCAGCGTCGACTTGCCGGCGCCGTTCGGACCGATCAGTCCCAGGACCTCGCCGGCGTGCACCTCCAGGTCCACCCCGTGGAGGATCTCGGTGGCGTCGCGGCCACCCAGCGACACCACCACGTCCTGCGCGGACAGGAGCACCTCGCCACTCATCCGACCACACCTCCCCGCTTGAGCATCCTGCGCAGCAGGATGAAGAACGTCGGCCCGCCGACCAGGGCAGTGAAGATGCCGATGGGCAGGTCGGCGAAGGCGATCAGTGTGCGCGACGCCAGGTCCGCCAGCAACAGCAGCACCGCGCCACCCAACGCCGACAACGGCACCAGCCACCGGTTCGCCGGGCCGGTCACCTGCCGCAGGATGTGCGGCACGATGAGCCCGACGAAGCCGATGATGCCGGCGAAGCTGACCGCCAGCGCCGCCAGCGCCGTCGACAACCCGATGACCGCCACCCGCATCAGCGGCACGTTCACGCCGGCGTGACCGGCGGCGCGCTCGCCGAGGCTGAGCACGTCGAGGCGTCCGGCGATGAGTACGGCGGCGACGATGCACAGCGTCACCGGCAGCGCCACGTAGGCGACCTGGTTCCACTGGGCCCCGTTGAGCGAGCCCATCTGCCAGAAGATCACCTGCTCGCGCGAGGACGTCGGCGCCAGGAAGATCAGGAAGGAGATCGCCGCGCCGGCGACGGCGTTGACCGCGATGCCGGTGAGTATCAGGGTCAGGACCTTGACCTCACCGTCGATCGAGGCCAGGCGGTAGATCGCGACGGTGGTGAGCACACCGGCGACGAAGGCGAGCAGCGGCACCGTCGCCGTCCCCAGCACCGCGATGTCCAGCACGATCGCCGCGGCCGCGCCGACCCCGGCGCCCGAGGTCACGCCGATCACGCTGGGTTCTGCCAGCGGGTTGCCGAACAGGCCCTGCAGCAACGTGCCCGCCACCGCCAGCGCCGCGCCGACGAACAGGCACAGCACGATGCGCGGCAGACGGATCTGCCACAGCACGCTGGCCGCCCGGGAGTCCTCCACCGACGAGCCGGACGCACCGGACGCCCCGCCGGGGCCGTGCACCAGCGCCGACCAGACCTGCCCGGGAGTCAACGTGAACTGCCCGAGCACCAGGTTTGCCACCACGACGACGAGGAGGGCGGCCACGAGCACACTGAACGTGGTCCACCTCGTCGCCCGGCGGCGGGCGAGAGTGTCTGTCATCTTGTCTCGGTCTCCCCTAGTCCCCGAACTCGGCGTCGGTGACCTCTTCGCCCCAGAACACCCGGTCCACCACCCGGCGCGCCCGACGCGTGGTCTTGAGGTAGTCGTCGAGGAAGCCCTGGGAGTCCTCCGGGTCCCAGTTCGCCGCCGCGGCGATGTTGACGAGCTGCGGGCCCGGGGCCGGCAACTGGTCACGACGTTTGGCGTCGGCGAGGATGATCGCGTTCCGTGCCCGGGTCGCCACGATCCAGGCGTCGCGCAGGATGTCGACGTCGGCCTCCGAGAGCAGTCCGGCGATGCGGATCTCCTCGATGACCTGCAACGTGGAGGTGTTGTGCAGGTTGTCGATCTTGTGGCAGTTCTGCATGGTGAGCAGCTGGACGGTCCACTCGATGTCCGTCAGCCCGCCGCGGCCCAGCTTGGTGTGGGTGTAGCGGTCCGCACCGCGCGGCAGCCGCTCCCCGTCCACACGGGCCTTCATCCGGCGCACCTGCTGCACCGTGGTGCGGTCGGCTCCGCCCTCCGGGTAGCGGAAGGTGTCGATGGTACGCAGGAAACGGATGCCGAGGTCCTTGTCCCCGGCGATCCACGTGGCCCGCAGCAACGCCTGGAACTCCCAGGTCTCACCCCAGCGCTCGTAGTAGGCGCGGTAGGACTCCAGCGTGCGCACCGTCGGCCCGCTGCGTCCCTCCGGACGCAGGTTCAGGTCGACCTCCAGAGGCGGGTCCTGGGAGGGACGCGACAGCCGGGTGCGCAGCCGCTTGGCGATGCCGCTCGCCCAGGTCACCGCGTCCTGATCGGTGCCTGCCTCGCCGTCGCCGTCCGCATCGAGGTCGTTCTCCCCCTCGACCGGTTCGCAGACGAACATCACGTCGGCGTCCGAGCCGTAACTCAGCTCCGCGCCGCCGAGACGTCCCATCCCGATCACGCTGATCAGCGCCGGGGCGTTGGCGTGGTTCTCGTCCTCCCACGCGCGGATCTCCGCGCGCAACGCCGCCTCCAGCACCGCGTCCCAGATCAACGACAGCGACCGGCACACCTCCGGGGTGTCGATCAGCCCGAGCAGGTCCGCCGAGGCGATGCGGGCGAGTTCCGCCCGACGCAGCGAGCGGGCGACGGCGATCGCCGCGTCCGGGTCGCGGTGGCGTCCGGCGGCGGCGACGAGCGAGTGGCTGATGATCGAGGCGTCCTGCTCGAGCAGTTTGGGGCCGTTGGCCCCGTCGGAGAGCATGCGCACCGCCTCCGGGGAGGCGATGAACAGGTTCGCGATGTACGGGGAGGTGCCGAGGATGCGCATCAGGCGTTTGCCCACCACGTTCTCGTCACGCAGCAGCCGCAGGAACCACGACCGGTCGAACGCTGCCTCGGAGAGCTTACGGTAGGCCAGCAGGCCGGCGTCCGGGTCGACGGTGTCCGACAGCCACTCCATCAACGACGGCAGGATCATCGCCTGGATCCGGTCCTTGCGCGTGGTGCCCGACGCCAGGGCCGACAGGTGGTCCATCGCCCGCGACGGGTGCAGGTAGCCCAGCGCGCCGAGCTGGCGCTGCGCGGCCTCCGGGGTCAGACGCAGCGCGTCCACCGGCATCGCCACCACCGAGGACAGCAGCGGACGGTAGAACAGCTTGTTGTGCAGCTGGCGGATCTGCCCGCTGACCTTGCGCACCTTCGCCGACAACGCCGCGTCCGCACTCTCCTGGCCCTCGCCGCGCACCCCTGCCGTGCGCGCCAGGCGCAGACGTCCGGCCTCGTCGTCGAGTTCCGGCAGGGCGTGCGTGCGGCGCAGGTGTTGCAGCTGCAGCCGGTGCTCCAGCAGACGCATGTACTCGTAGCAGTTGATGAGGATCTGCCCGTCCTCCCGGCCCACGTACCCGCCGTCCACCAGCGCGCCGAGTGCCTTGACGGTGGAGCGCACACGCAGCGACTCGTCCACCCGCCCGTGCACCATCTGCAGCAGCTGGATGGCGAACTCCACGTCCCGCAGCCCGCCGGGGCCGAGCTTGAGCTCCAGGGGAAGCAGGTTGTCCGGCACGTTGTCGATCACCCGACGACGCATCGCCTGCACGTCGGCCACAAAGTCCTCGCGCTCGGCGGCACTCCACACCATCGGCGCCAACTGTTCCACGTAGTCGCGGCCCAGGTCCAGGTCACCGGTCATCGGACGGGCCTTCAGCAACGCCTGGAACTCCCACGTGGACGCCCACCGGCGGTAGTACGTCACGTGCGACTCCAGGGTGCGCACCAACGCACCGTGCCGGCCCTCGGGGCGCAGCGCCGCATCGACCTCGAAGAAGACCCGGCAACCGATGTTGATGAACTCGCCGGCCAGGCGCGTGGTCTGCGCGTCCGCCGGCTCGGCGACGAAGATGACGTCCACGTCCGAGATGTAGTTCAGCTCCCGGGCACCGCACTTGCCCATCGCCACCACCGACAACTTCGCCGGCACCGGCCCCTCGGGGTACACCGTGGCCGTGGCGACGGCCAATGCCGCGGTCAGTGCGGCGTCCGCGGCGTCCGCCAGGCGCTCGGTGAGGACCTCGAACGACAGGCCGTCCGACGAGGCCTTCTTCTTCGCCGCGTTCTTCGCCGTGTTCTTGCGCTCGGGGCCGAACTCGCGGCCGGTCGCGGTGCCACTGAAGGTGTCCGCCAGGTCGATCGCGGCGATCCGGGCGAGGACGGTGCGGTAGGCCGTGCGCATCGCACGGTCAGCGTCCACCCCGGTCACCGTGGCGCGGAACAGCAGGGAGTCACCCTCGTGGCCCTCCACCGGCTCGGCCCCCACCGAATCGGTGAGCGCGGCCATGATCTCCTCGCGCTCCGGCAGGTCACCGGCGAGCTCCGGCCAGATGTCCGGGTTGGCCACCACATGGTCGCCGAGCAGCGTCGACCCGCCGAGCAGGGCAAGCAGCCGGACACGGAAGTCCGGGTCGGTGTCGATCTTCGACAGCAGTTCCGCCGAGGGGTGCTGGGCATCCGCCTGTTCGTCGAGGGTCTCGACGAGCCGGACCACCGCGTTCAACGCCCGGTCCGGATCCCCCGTGGACGACAGGACGCTCAACACCGCACGGTGGTCCTCGTCGTCCCACCCCAGCCTGGTCAGGTCCTCCGCAGCCGACTGCCTGGTCAGCCCCAGGGACACCGGGGAAGGAACTCGACGACGGGTGGTACGCGGTTGATTCACCGGGTGTTCAACTCCTGGGATGCGGCCTTCGACGGGGATCCGTCACGGCCGGGCTGTGGCGTGTACGCGAGCGCTGGACTCCGCCCCATCGTAATAGATGCCCGTCCCGGTAGGTGGGCACTGTGCCGATCCCGCCACTACCCCGGACGGACTGAAACCCCGCGCCGTCGTTGGTCTACCTCCCGAAGACCAATGACGGCGCGGGGTTTCAGGGACCGACGGAGCAACCCGGCGACCGCGACTAAGCGGCGGTTCCAGACCGCCGGACCCTAGAACTCCAGGTTTTGATTATGTCCTAGTTTGTATGATTCGGTGACATCACCGGAGAAAATAACCGCAGGTGAAAAGGGGTCTGTGGCGTCAACGGAAAAAGTGGAATCGGGTAGAGTAAGGCAATAAAGTGCCAATAACCTGCCACTCACCGGAGGCTGGTCGCAGTCCCGGGCCGCTCGGGTGCTCGGGGTGACCCAGCCGCGCATCTCCGATCTCTACTGCGGCAAGGTCGATCGGTTCACTGCCGAATCACTGCAGAAGATGGCTGAACCCCTCGGGATCGGCCTGACCGTGTCGCACTTCGCAGAGCCGACGATGGACCAGGTCGAACGGCACGCGCAGCTGGCCTGAGTCCCGAAACGACAACACCCCGGGCCCGAGTGGGCGCCGGGGGGGTGTTGTGCTGTGTGGAGCAACGCGGTGGGCGCGACAACAGTGGTGCAGGAATGCTCTTTACAGTGCACCACATTCTGCTAGAATCTGGTGCATGAGCGCGACACTCCCACAGCGAACCAGCCTGACCCTCCCCGATGACACTCGACAGCGCATCGAATCCCTCCCCGAGGCGGCAGTGAACGCCCACAGTACTTCGGATCTCCTGCGGGCGCTGATCGACCGCGGCGTGCAGGTCATCGAGGATCAGGTGATTGAGGACGCCTACGCCGAAATGGCCACTGATCAGGCACCGTACCGCAACCAGCAGCGGGAACGGAGGAACAGGCACCTGGCGGCACGCGAGATCGCCCTGCACGAAGCGGAGTTGCAGGAGGAGCGTGCAGCACAGCCGGCGGCGCGCCCGTCGACCCAGCCACGTGGCATACGCCTCAAGAAGTCACGTGGGCGCTCGGCTCGGACAGGGGCCTTCCTCCGTAGTGGACGCCGTGTGAAAGGCAACCGCTAGGGATGGAGATTTTACGTGGGATGGTCTACTCAGTCGACGCCGATATCTCTGACAACAACGGAGGTTTCATCCCCCCAAAACCCTGGTTGATTGTGTCACCCAATCGGCGTAACCGTTCCCTGGGTACCTACCTTGGGGTTCGGATCACCACCACGTCGAAGTTCTCGCACCTTCCGACGGTCGTCGCCCTCCCGCCCGGGGAAATCGCCAACGGGTGGGTTATGTGCGACGAGATCAACGTGCTGTACGACGAGGACTTCACAGGAAAGGTGTGGGGCGCCCTCTCCGCCAACGCAATGCGTGTGGTGGAGGGCGGTCTCCAGGCAGCGCTGGGGATGAACGAACCCGGGCGGTGAGCCCGCCGCCGCGCCGCGGGTCAGCCGTAGATCTTGTCCAGGCCGAGGCCCTTGACGGCTTCGGTGGCAAAGGTGAAGTCGGAGACCTGATCAACGGCGATTCCGCTGCTACCGTGGGGTGACCCGCTGAGGACGCCTACCAGCTGGGCGGTACCGTCGGAGTTCTTCGCGTAGACGGGAGCACCAGAATCTCCCTCGTAGGACGTCATTGCTGCCCACCCGCGGTTTCCCTCGCGCATCATCAGCTTCCCGCAGGACTCACCCGTACTCAACCCATACTTACATAGCTCCATGTCGGGGGTCAGATCGCTGGGGGCCAGAACACCAGAGATCTCGTACTTGCCAGCGATCTTCCCGTCGTAACCGTACTTGTCGTCGATGTCGATGAGGCCATAATCGCCACAGGTCTCATCAGAGACACAGTAGCTGGAGTCAAAGGTTCCAAGCGCCTGAACCTGGGAACCGCCGTCGGGGTACCACTGAGCAGCGCTCGTGCTCGCATCACGGATGCAGTGTCCCGCGGTTACACCGACCAGGTCGCCGCCCATGTCTCCTACGAATGCAAGAGTACAAACTCGGGGCCCGTCCGCTGTGGCATATTCTACTGTTGTTCCGGGGTCGGGGAGGACACGGGAAGGATATACGCGGCGTCATTCCGCTCGATCGGCTTCGTCTCGAGGCTACCGTCCGCAGCAGCGTCGACGGCCTCTACAGAGAATCCGGGAATGGCCGAAACCTCGTCGGAAGTGGACTCGAGCGAATCAGAGGAATCCAGATCCGAGTCCTGGTTACGACGGTGGTCTCGACCCTCATCCGAGGTCTCGCGGCTGTCGTCCAGCATCGCATCCGCCTGAGCAGACTCAGACCCAATACGCTCCATAGCCTCGGAGTGAGTTTCCCCCGAGTCGTCGCTGCAGGCGGTAAGCCCGGCAACAAGGGCGAGCGAAGCAACGGAAACACCGAGGAGTCGGCGTACGCGGTTGGTCTTGATAATCATGGCGGCCGGCTCCTTTCTTGGGTGGTTCTGCTGGCCTGTGAAAAGTTGTCACAGGTAACTTTACCCAGGGTCTCGGACACCCCAAACCTGCTGGGGAATTTTCCCCACGCGAGGGGTACAGGGCGGCGGGGGCTGTGGGTCGCGCGTCAAAGCACGCGGTCGATGCCGAGAGCCTTGATGGTGGGAGCGGCGAGAGTGAAGTCGGTGACCGCACCATCGGCTCCCGCCGGCGCTCCACTGAGGATCCCCACCAGCTTCACCGAGTCGCCGTCCTTGGCGTAGACCGGCGCGCCGGAGTCACCCGGCCGGGCCGGGATCCCGGCCCGACCCATGTGCCCCTCGCGGCCCATCACCTTGCCGCAGCTCTCACCAGTGACACGGCCGTACTTGCACAGCTCCATGGAGGGGGTCAGCTCGTCCGGGTCCATGACACCGGAAATCGCGTAGCGGCCGGCGATCTTCCCGTCCACCGCGCCCACGCCGGAGGTCATGGAAATCTCGGTGTGGTCCCCGCACGTGGCCTTGCTGTAGCAGTAGTCCGCAGGGAAGCTACCCAGCGCTGTGGGATCCCCGACACCGCCGGGCTTCCAGAAAGCCTGCCCGTCCGTGGAATCACGGTTGCAGTGGCCGGCGGTCACCCCAACCACGTTTCCGGCCTTCTCCCCGAGAAAACTCAGCGTGCAGGCCTGCCAGCCGCTTGCGTCCTTGAATCCCACCGAAATCCCGGGTGTTGGCGTCTCTACCGGCAGGTCGAAGTCCTCGTCGTTGCGCTCTACCGGCTTGGTCTCCAAGCTGCCGTCCGCCGCTGCATCCACGGCGGCCACGGAGAACCCCGGGAGCGATCCCCCGACGCCGCTCTCCCCACCCGGGCTGCGGGTGGGCTCCGGGTCCCCGCTTTCCCCCTCCGGCTCCTCGAACGACGCGAAGAACTGGTCCATGTCCTTCTCAGACGCGCAGCGGCGCTCCTGCTCCTGAATGCCACGCCGGGCATCGCCCCAGCCCACAGCGCCGTCCACGGAAATCCCGTCCGTATCGGTGGGCTCCACGCGCGGGCAATCCTGCGCCCGGAAATCGGCGGTGCCCGCCGTGGGCTCCAGGTTGTCCTCCGAGCCGCAGGCGACCAGGCCGGCGGAGAGCACGACCGCGCCGAACAGGCCGGCTACGCGGCGGGCGAACGAGGATGCAGCTTTGGGGTACATAAGTGCCACCGTAGCGGGGCCGGGGGGACATGAAAAAGCACGTGGGGAGAATTCCCCGTCATTCGCGGCCCCTATGGCGCTTCCCGCAGCTCCGCGCGGTAGCGCTGCACCGTGCGCGCGCTCACCCCCAGATCGGCGGCCAGAGCGGCGGCCGACACTGCCGCCGGAGCGTCCGCGATTTTCTGCACGTCAGCATCATCCAGCGCGCGAGGCCGGCCCCTGCCCTCCGGGCGCGGCGGCAGCGTCGGGCGGGCGGCCTCAGCGGCGCGCTCCACCGCCGCCGCGCCGAGAGCGACGGCGGCCTGCAAAAGCCCCACGACCCCACCGCCCTGGCTTGGCCGGACCTTCACGCGGAGGCCCGCGATAACCAGCTCGATATCCCGATCCCCCAGTCGCTCCAGGACCACCCCGAGAGCGGCGGGATCCGGCCCCAGAACAGCAAGCGAACTGACCACGATTCGGCCTCCTGGAGGGAGCACCGAAAGCACCTTCTCCAGGAGCCGCGCGCGGTCCTCCGCTGGCGCGCACAACCGCTGCGTCCTCGGGGAGAAAAGGGCACATCTCCCGCAACTGGTCGGCAAGAATACCGGCCCCACAGCCCGCCGCCGCAAAGGCCACAGCCCGTGGGACCGTATTGCCATTTGTCATGTTGGTGCTTGGTGAAGTCTCCATACCCCAGTCTACGGTTTTTGTCTGTTCTGTCGTAAGCCTGAACAGCACAAACAAGCAGATTCGCCCTCTTGGGCAGGCCGTGGGGCTCCCGGTCGGCCTCCACCACGGTTCCAGGGGCTCCCACAGCCCTCCCACACCGGGTCTGTCACGCACCCCGTCACACTCGCTGTCACAAGCGTTGTCACGGAGCCTGGCACGGGGTTCGTCACGCGGTCTGTCACGCACCTTGTCACAGCGCCCGGAATTCTGTCTTTTTTGACGTATAGCTCGCGGGCCGCAGGTGAGCGCCCCAAGGAGAGACACCGAGGGGGTTTCTGTCGCTTTTTGTCGCCCACGACCCGCGTAGGGTCTGTCACGCGGGTCTGTCACGCTCCCGGACCGCCTCCAGGGAGGCGGGTGTCGCCATCCTGGCGCACGGTTTGGGGCCCGGACGGGAGGGGCTGTATCACCCCAGAGCGGGCCGGGACGGGGCTGGAACGGGCCCGTGGTGAGCCCACAGCCGTGCCTGAGTCACGAAATGCCTATTTACCTGCACAAACGCTAGGATCCCGTGGGGTCCGGCCGATAGAATCGGGGGCATGACACTAGACCATAAAACGCCGATGACCAGCGGCTTTACCGAGAATCCGACCACGGCCGTCCTTTTCGAGGGCAAGGATTTCACGCACCTCCAGCATGACCCTGGGGACGGGAGCACTGAGAAGGGCGCTGCGGCCATGGCCGCAGCGGTCGGAGCGGGCGCAGGCTTCGGGCTGGATAAGCTCACCGGCGGGAGGGTCGGCAGCCTCAGCAAAGCATCCCCTCGGAGGGCGCTCAACACGTACGCGAAAAAGGCGCAGCGGGACCTGGCGAAAAAGACCACAGTCGAGGCCGGCAAAAAGGTGGTCGCCACCGGCGCACGCAAGCTCGGGGCGCGCGCGGCGGCCCTCGCCGTGGCGGCGGCCATTCCCGGGCCTGGCTGGGCCGCAGCGGCGGGCATCGTGATGACCATCGGCATGGAAGCCGTTTTGGGAGGGAATCGGATTTTGAAGGGGCTCTACTCGATGTTCACCAGCTCCACGAAAATCCCCTCGACAGATACGCCACCCTCGCCGCCGACGACGACCTGGCTGCCGCTTTTCGACCCCCCGGAGCAGGCCCCCGATGTACACTAGAAACTGTCCGCCACAGCGGCGGGGATTCGTCCCCGCCGGAGCCCCCGCCTTGGAGCCGCGAATCCGCGCCCGGCGGAGGCTCACCTTATTCCCCAGCGATCTCCGATTCCGCATGACATGCTGGACACAGCAAGCTAGCTCGAAGCGAAGGAGGGAAACGGCGTGGCGACGGTTCTTATAGTGGTGGGCCTTGTCGTGATCATTGCAGGTGCGGTGCTCGGAGGGAAGGTGAGCTACCCAGCCACGGTCGGCTGTGTCGTAGCCGGAGCTGTAATCGCTCTCCCAGCGATCATCTGGCGCTTTATCCAGCAGCCTCCCGCCTGGGATTCCCTGCTTTCGCACGCCGCCTTGGGACTAGCGACGGTCGCGGCGGCGTGGTGGCTGGTCGGCCATGCGAATAGCCACGAAGCCGCCGCCTGGAGTATCCGCAGGGATGACCTCCGGCGCATGTGGCGAGGACGCAACTAATCTCCCGAAAAGGGGCCGGATCGCTGGTGCCCACGGCCCCGCGCTCCGTAGCGTGCAAAGCATGAACAAAATCATGCCCCGCCTGCACGAAACTGGAGGAACGCCGTGGATCCCGTAACCCTCGCAAGGATCGAACGGACCCGAGATATCTGGCTCAGCCTCGCCGTTGTCATCAGCGCCCTCACGGGAGCAGCCAACATCGCTTTTCTCACAGCGGTAGGTTACGAGAATCAGCGGCCCTGGCTTGCACTTCTCGTAGGCCTGGCCGGCATCGTGGCCATGGCCTGGGTGTGGCCGCGCTACAACGGCGCCCGCCGGGTCGTGGCGGCCCACAACCCCGACGCCTCCGGCGTGGTGCCGCTGGAATATCTCAGCGTAGGAGGACTGGATGCGCTGGCGCGCCGTAGCCCTGAGGTGATGCGGCTTTTGCACCTGGTCGCCGGGGTGAGCAAGGACCTCCAGCCCGACGCTTCCTCATTCACGTTCGACAGCGGCGGGGCGCTGACCAGCTACCGCCTCACCGCCACCCGCCCGGGGGTACTCACCCCCGAGCCCTTCCAGGCCAAGCTGCATGCCGCACTCACTCGGTCGATGGAGGGTACCGGGTGGGATGTGCAGATCCGCTCGAACAAGGACGAGGTTCTGGTCTCGCGTGGCTCCGAGATTCCCCGCCTGGCCCTGCCTGAAATTTGGCCAGTCGTCACCAGCGCAGCAGAGGCAAAGACGCGCTACACGGGGTGGCAGCTGGAGCTTGGCCCCGGGGAGCAAGGGCCGGTGCGGATCGACCCCCAAGTTTTCCCGCACATGGTTGCTGTCGCCTCGACCGGTGGCGGAAAGAGCGTTTTCCTCAGGAGTTCCGCCGAGCAGTTCCGGGCAATCGGAGCGCAGATCTACTTCGGAGACGGCAAAGGGTCCGACTACGCCGCCTACCGGGGTCAGAGCAACGTCGTCGCTATCGGCCGTGGCTCCGGGGCACGCGGCATGGAATACGCCGCGATCATCGAGATGTGCTTCCGCATCATGCAGGCGCGGCAGGACGGTGCCGCCGAGGCCAAGCTCTCCGACCCCGATGGGTGGAAGAACTTCGCGCCGATCTTCGTCATCCTGGACGAGATGAAGGCCGTGCTGAAGAAGTGGAAGAGCGAGCTGAAGAGCGCCGAATTCAAGCTCCTTGAGTCGCGAATGAACCAGGTTTTGGCCCTGGGCCGCGAGTTCCGCGTGCACGTGTGTTTCGCCGTGCAAGATGTTTACGCCGAGAGCATCCCGAGGCCCTGGCTTTCCAATGTTGGGCTCAAAGTCTCACTGGGCAAGCCTCACGCGAAAACGCTGGAGCAGGGTTTCGACGAGGCTGTGCAGGATGATGCCCGCCGCGTGGCCGAGCGCATCGACCCGCGTGTCCGGGGCCGCGGGATGATCGCCGGCTACGACGATGACACCGGGTCGGCCCAGGTTGTGGAGTACCAGGGCTTCCTGTCGTACGCGCCCGGCGAGAGCATCGAAGGAGCACCCGCAGAAGCGCAGCAGGCCATGCAGCGTTTCAAGCGCGGCGTGTCCGACGCCGTCCCGAATCTCTATTCGAGGAAGTGGTTCCGGATCACCAGTAAACCCTCCGCACAGGTGGCGCTGGAGAAGCGGCGGGGAGCGGACCTGGGCTACATCGACTTCGAACTTTTCACCCCCACCGAGCTTGCAGACCTCCCGATCGTGAATTTGGACATGAGGGACGATCGCGGCGAGATTGTGCCGGATCCGAAGATGCGGCGGTTCGACCCTGACCCCCAGAATGTCGAGTACGTGTGCCGCCCGGTGCGCTCCGAGACGGACGCAATCACCGACATCTAACGGGCCGAACAGCCAGCCGCATTGGGACCCTCCCAATGCGGCTTTTACCTGCACTTTCACTAGGTCCCACGTGACCCGGGCCGGTAAAATTCGGGGCATCAGAGCACCCGAATAAGGAGCAATCACCATGCCCGACGTTCTCGAATTCAATCCCGATTCCAGCTACCGCCTCCGCCTCACGGACGGCGGCGCGTGGGCACCCACGGAGATCACCTCGGGGGCAGTTTCCACCGCCAAGAACATGCGCTACGAGGTCGCGCCGGAGTGGTTCGGCGACGCTCCCGAGGACGGGGAGGGAGTCGAGGTCAGGCCGCTGTCTGATGGAGGCTGGGGAATTTTCAAGTCCGGCGAGCAGATCGGGGCACTGTCGGACCAGGATGTCGCACCGCTGAGTAAGGACGCCGTGCCCTCCGGTGCCCCGGAGCCCAAGGCCGCGCCCGCCGCGCCGAGTGCCGCGAAGGAGGACGGGGACCAGGACGACGGCGCTCCCCGGCGCGCGCCGTCCATCGGCCCCGACAGCGACGGCGACGGCTGGGTCGACGGGAAGGAGCCGCTGGAGTTTGGCAGCGTGGACATGCCGCCCCTGATTTCAGGCCGTGATATCGACACGGCGTTGAAGCGCTACGACCCGAATATCGCCGCCGAGGGTCTCCGGCCGATGCTGGACGGGGTGTTTCTCCCTCGCACGGGCGATTTCGAGGCGGACGAGCAGATCAAGAGCTACGAAAACGCGCACCTCAGGACCTTCAACAGCCTGCTCGATTCTCCTGAAAACACCTTCTTGGAGGGCCCGATCCTGCACAACTTGAGCGCCACGGAGGACGCTGGGGAGGCTGCGGCGGAGGTGCTCTCGGACGCGCGCGGTGAGCTGGAGGCGCTCTACAAGGCGGGTGTCGGTGATCCCACGATGGATCAGCGCATGGCGGAAGTCGCCGGCACGCTCTCCACCCTCACCGAGACCGGCAGCGCGGTGCAGCGCCTCGGGATGGGTCTCGCGCGCAACGGCGACGCCTACAACAGCATTTCCAGCTCTATGGCGGCGGGTGTGCAGGATGCTTTCGCGCAGATCCGGGAATACGCGACGAAGCACGAGAAGTGGGATGCCTCCGGATCCCCCGCCGCCGAGCCGCGCCCCGACCTCACCTTCCTCACCACCGAGCTGGAGGAGGCTGTGGAGGACGCGCGCGACCAGCTGGAGGGCACCATCAGCGCAGAAACGATGCTGGCGAGTGCAGCGCTGGATCCCGCCGCCGGCGACTACGACGCAAGTTGGAACCAGGGCGGTTCAACCCCCGCCCCTCCCGCCGGTGGCGAGGCTCCCGCCCCTGCGCCGGCCCCCGCCGCCCCGCAGCAGGGCGGGAGCACCCCCGCGTCCTCCCCGCCAGCCTCCGGGCCCCCCGAGGAAACCAGCGGCGGCAAGGGCGGCCCGAGCAGGGAGGCCGCCGAGCGCCTGGCAGGCCTGCTCTCCGGCAGCAGCGGCGGGGCGGCCCCGCAGCCCGGCGGCCAGGCACCGCAGATGCCGCAGCAGATGCCCCAGATGCCCTCCTTCCCCATGCCGAACCTGGATCCCGGCACGGCTCAGCAGATGCCCGTCGCGCCGGTGAGCGCGCCTAGCGCGGGGATGGTCGAGACCGAGGATCCGTACGAGGCGTTGCTGAATCCGGCGACCCACCTCACACGCGATTTCGAAGCGGGCGACATGAGCCAGATTCGGGAGGGCAATGCCTCGGGTCGTGACGCCGCCCAGATCCGGCCCTACACCGCTGAGGCGCGCAGCGCCGACGCCATGCTCACCTCCCCGCCAGCAGCGGGGCCGGGGGCGGCTACCCCGAGGCCCACAGCTCTCGGTGCGGACATGCGCCCTCTCGACAAGGATTCGGATGGGAAGGTCGATAAGGATTCTGTGCCTGCAACGCGGGAGAACGTGACCGGTGAAGAGGTGAAGGCGTCAGTGACCGTGGGCGGCGAAGAGCACCCCGTGAAGGTCACCGACCCCCGCTTGTTGGAGATGATGAATCTCATGGGCGAGGCTTCCGAGGCTGAGCCGCTGGAGATCCTGGAGGCCGCCGCCGAGGCCGGCGTGCCCCTGGAGTCCTATGGCGAGATGCTGGAGGATCCGACGCAGGCCAAGGCCGGCGATGTGGTGATCTCGACAAAGGGAAACGGCTTCTACCTGGGTGACGGATCCGTGCTCCTGGAGACCGGCGAGGTCGTGCCGCTGGCGGATGTCCTGGAGCTGCGGCCGCCGCAGAGCGGGATTTTCCGTCTCGAACTGCCGGAACTCCCGGACGAGGTTGAGGAAGGCGACGGGGGCCAGGCGCCCGAGGACCCCGCAGCCAGCCCGTCCGAGGGTGGCGAAACCCCACCGGCTGAGGATGCCGCGGCGGAGGGTGAGCCCGAGGCTCCCGCGGCCCCGGCGGACGGTGGCGAGGCACCCGCACCCGCACCAGAGACCGAACCGGAGCCCCTGCCCGGCGCGGGGTTCGTGCCGGGTGAGATGCCGAACCCGGCTATCGCACCCGAGTTCGAGGACCGGGATGGGGATGGGATCCCGGACGACAACAACGGCAATGGGCTGGTCGATGTGTTGGAGCCGCTGCCCGAGGCGGCCTCCCCCGCCCCGGTAGAGGAAGCGCCAGCCCCTGAGCCCGCACCTGAGCCGGCTCCCGAGAACCAGGATCCCGAGCCTGAGGCTCCCGAGCCGTTGTTTGAGGGCTCCGCGAGCCTGAACCTCGACGCGACCGGCCTCCGCGCGACCGGCAGCGCCGAGGCCCGGATCCGCGATGTCGAGTTCGAGGGTCGCGTCCTCGGGACGGAATAACCCCCACAGCCCCCGCCATGTCCGTTGGGACCTAGCGGGGGTTTCGGCATGTTCGGAGCCCCGCGCGGATTGAGCCATCCCCCATCGCGCCGGGCGGTATCCTGGGGGAATGAACACCGCGACCACCACACTCACCGCAGCCGGGGATCCGCCGAGGCAAGCGTCGAGGTGGATCGGATCATCCCGGACACCCCGAGTGTGTTGATCAGCGGCCAGGACCACCTACCCCGGGCCATGAAGAACTTCGCTGAGGTCGGTATACCCACCTTCCCGGTCGCGGCCTTCTAGGGAAGGTCCTGGGAAAACGCAGCGTAGTGGTACCCAGCACTGATACGGTTTCCGTGGGCCGTCGGCACGCGGCCAATCCTCAGAAGTGGGAAACGTTCTGAGGCACTATGGGTCACCCCCTCGCTGCGCACCTGTCTACTCGAGCAGCGAGGGGGTTTCCTGCATACAGTCCGTGTGCAGAGACCCCATCCTGGATTCTGGCGTCATCGCCGCCTTCCGGCAGGTCGTGGCTATGCCACCCGGGCCAGCTGTGACGCCATGAACTGCGATCCGGCATAGGAGGGATGGAAAATCATGTTGTAATTCGGGGTCGTGGTATCGATCACGCCAGCGACATACCGCTGCCGATCAGGCGCACACGTGTCATGG
>NZ_JBQSYJ010000007.1:0-187793 GCF_052379185.1 Corynebacterium sp. AOP12-C2-36
CACCCCGATGCAGGAGTTCAGCAGTCCGATCTGCGTGGGCGACCAGTCGACCGTGTCCATCGCCAGCACGCTGTAGTTGTTGACGAAGAAGCTGAACGGGATCGCCACGAGCAGCAGTCCGGTCAGCAGCATTCGCAGCGACGGACGGGCGAAGGCCTGCCGGAAGACGCGCAGCGGGTGGATCTGCCCCACGGTGAGCCGGTCCGTCCTGTTCTCCGGGGCGTGGCTCTCGGGCAGGGCGACGAGGGTGACCACGCCGACGGTCAACGCCACCGCGGCGGTGGCGAGGACGGGCAGGTCCACACTGTGCGCGGCGAGCAGACCGCCGAGGGCCGGCCCGATCATGAAGCCGATGCCGGTGAGGGCGCCGAGCATCCCGTAACGCTTCGCCCGCTGCTCGGCCGGGGTGATGTCGGCGACGTAGGCGAACAGGGCGGGCATGTCACCGGCGGTGACGCCCTGGACCACGCGTCCGAGCAGCAGCAGCCAGATCGCCCCGCTGAGTGAGCCGGCGAGGAACCCGCCGAGGGCGAAGATGAGGAATCCGGCGGCGGCGCCGAAGGCCCCGATCACGATGACGGGGCGTCGGCCCCACCGGTCCGATATCCCGCCGAGGACGGGGGCGGCGAGGAAGGCGCACAACGCGTTCACCGCCTCGAGCAGGCCGACCCACAGGGCCAGGGTGCCGAAGGACGGCATGGCGTCGCGCACGACGAAGGGGAGGATCGGCAGCACGATGGTCATGCCGATCACGTTGAGCATGGTGACGGTGACGAGCATGGGCCAGGCCCAGCGGGAGGTCGCCGCGGTGTCATTGGTTGTCATGGTTCGAAACTGTACTCGGTACAGTTTCGAAGTCAATCCAGTGTTGTATCAATTACACTTCCGGCGCTAGTGTGGTGCCCATGCCAGAAGACAGCAGAGGTACCGCCCCCACCCGTCGCGAGCGCAAGAAGGCCGCCACCCGACGCGCCATCGCCGACGCCGCCCTGGAGCTCTTCCTCGCCCGCGGCTTCGACAACGTCAGCGTCCGCGAGATCGCCGACGCCGCCGACGTCTCCCCCACCACCGTCTTCGCCCACTTCCCCTGCAAGGAGGCCATCGCCGTCGACGAGGACGACGAGATGCGCGAGAGTCTGATCGCCGCCGTCACCGACCGGCCGGACGGCACGAGCATCCCCGACGCATTGCGGCAGTTCTACCGCGACGACGCCTGGCACGACGACGCACCCGCCGGCTCCCACGAACGTTTCATCAAACTCATCGACGACTCCCCCTCCCTCAGCGAGTACGCCCAGCGGATGTGGCTGCGCCACGAGGACGCCCTCGCCGACGCCATCACCGCCGACCTCGGCCTCGACGGGCCGGACGACACCATCCGCGCCTTCTGCCGCTTCGTCCTGCAGGTCCAGCTCCTCAACGCCGAGTCCGGCGAGTCCACCTCCCTCACCGACGCCGCCTTCGACCTGCTGACCCCCGGCTGGGAACGCTACCTCGCGCGGTAGGGGCTGCGGCGACTGCGGTATCCCCGACCCCGCGCCGCGTGCCGGATTCGCGTCTGCGCTGCCACGAAAAGACCGTATCCGGCACGCGGGCACGGCCCCTGCCTGGCCGCCGCGCCCTCCCGTACGCTCGGGGTCACGCGAGACACCACCTCAAGACACCACCGCGAGACACCAGGGAGACCCGCCATGGGACAACTGATCTACTCGATGCTCGTCTCCGTCGACGGTTTCGTCGCCGACCGGGACGGCAACTTCGACTGGGCGGTGCCGGACGAGGAGGTCCTCGCCGCGATCAACGCCGACGCCGCGGACGTCACCACCTACATCCACGGCCGCAGAACGTACGAGATGATGCACGTCTGGGAGACCGACCCGGCGGCCGCCGCGCAGTCACCGCGCTCGGCGGAGTGGGCGCGGCTGTGGTGCGCGGCGCAGAAGGCCGTCTTCTCCACCACCCTGGATGACGTATGGACGAGCCGCACCCGCCTGGAACGCGATCTCCGCGCGCAGGACGTCCTGGCGTTGAAGGACGGTGCCGGCGACATCACCGTCGACGGTCCGACGTTGGCCGCCGAGGCGCTGCGCCTCGGCGTCGTCGACCAGGTCCACATGCTGGTCTGCCCGGTCACGGTGGGTGGTGGGTTGGCGATGCTGCCGGATCTCGCGATGGACCTGTCGTTGCGCTCGTCACGCAGCTTCGGCAACGGGATGGTGCAGCTCAAGTACGACGTCCGCGCTGTCGGGGGCGGCGATGACTGACCCGGTCCGCACCTTCATCGACCATCTCGAGGACTCGCCCACGCTCATGACGCTCGCCACGGTGGGCGAGGACGGCTACCCGCGCACCCGCACGGTGAACGTCAACGGCGTACGCGCCGACGGCGGAGTCCTGTTCCACACGGACGCCAGGTCACGCAAGGTGCGTGACCTTGACGCGCGCCAGAAGGCGTCGCTGACGGTGCTCACGCAGGACGCCTCACGCCAGGTCACCGTTGTCGGCGACGTGGTGCGCGCCGACGAGGAGACCGAGCGCGCGGTGTACGCCGGCCAGCCGCGCTACCTGCAGCTGCTGGCCTGGTTGAACGACCGGGGCCTGGCGTTGGAGGAGCGCGAGGAGCGGCGCCTGCGGTGGGCCGAGTTCGACCACGCGCACCCCGACCTGGCCGGACAGGACCCGCCGGACGCCTGGGCGGTGTTCGCGGTGGTGCCGCGCGAGTACCTGTTCTGGGAGGGCGACGACGAGGGGCCCTCGCGCCGCCTGCGGTACACCCGTACCAACGTCACCGACTGGCAGGTCGACGTCCTCCCCGGCTGAACGCCGCCCACACGAGGACGGCCACCAACGCGAACACCGCGCTGGTCACCAACGGTCCGCGCGGTCCTACGGCGTCAACCGCCACACCACCGGCCACCGGCCCCAGCACCGCACCCACGTTGAGCGCGACCGTGGCGAAGGAGCCTGCCATCGTCGGTGCGTCCTGCGCGGTGGCGATGATGCGGGTGATCAACGTGCTGCCCAGCGTGAACGACAGGATGCCCATCACCGGTACCATCACCCAGACGGCAGCCGGGGAGCCGGCACCCACACCGAAGACGATCCAGCCAACCACGAGCAACGGGCCCGCCACTGCGACGAGCAGGCGCCAGTGCGCGTCGGCGAGGGAACCGGTGAGGGCGACACCGGCGAAGGCCCCGGTACCGAAGAGCGCGAGCAGCACCGGAACCTGAGCCCCGCTGAGCCCGGCGGAGTCGTCGGCGACCACGGCGAGGTAGGTGAAGGAGCAGAAGGTCGCGGCGTTGACGAGCACCGCCAACGTCGCGAACAACTGGACGGGCCGATGCCGTAGGACGCCCAGCTCCGCGCGCAGCGTACCGGGTTCCCCGTCCCCGCCACCGGCAGGACGCACCGGCGTCGCGAGGAGCACGGCGACCAGCGCCGGCAGGCACGCCACGGCGATGGCGGCGAGGGTGACCCGCCAGCCCACCGCACCACCGACGAATGCGCCGGCGGGAACGCCGACGACCAGTGCGACCGTCGTGCCGCCGAGGATGACCGACAGGGCACGGGCCTGCCGTCCGGGTGCCACGATCCGGGAGACGGTGGACAGGGTGACCACGAGGAAGCCGGCGTTGGCCACCGCGGCGACGATCCTGGTGACCAGCAGCACCGCGAAACTACCGGTCAGCGCGGCGGTGACGTGCATGACGATGAACAGGAGGAGGAAGCCGGTGAGCGTGCGACGTGGGGACAACCGGCGCGTCACCGCGGCCATGGTGGGTGCGCCGATGATCATCCCGACCGCGAACGCCGCGGTCAGGAGGCCGGCCTGGCCGAGGGACACGTCGAGATCACCGGCAATGCCGGGCAACAGCCCGGCGAGGACGAATTCGGAGGTGCCCTGGGCGAACACGGCCAGGGCAAGGAGATAGAACAAGGCAGGCATGAACGAGCCTTCCGAAGAACAGGGGGTAGTGGACGCTGTGGAGCGGCACTACCGGCGCCTCGGATGCGCGGAAGCTGGTGGCATCGGGGCTACCGGCGTACCGGTAGCCCACCTCTGTCGGATTCGGGGGAGTTCACGTGGGGAATGCTAGCAATCACGGCGCCACGGCACCCACAACGGTTCTCACCTACGCGACGCGAGCACCCGCCCGGACTCGCGCGAGGTGTCGGCGGAGTTGGACTCCAGGGAGCGCGAGCCGCCGAGTTTGCGGGCCACGTGCTCTCCGACGGTCATCGGTTCGTAGCGTGCCGGATGGTCGTCGTCGACCATGCCGGGCAGGGGGCCGACGACGGCGTCGACGTTGCCGTCGTGGAAGAACGCCGCGGAACGTCGCCGCATGATCGTCCCGCCCACCACCGGCGGACGCACCCGGTGCAGCGTGGAGCGCCACCGGTCGTTGGTGAGCCGGGCGGTCACGTCCCCCAGGTTCACCAGCAGCGCACAGGGCTCCGGGAGCACGTCGTGCCAGCCGCCGTCCTCGCCGAGGACCTGCAGCCCGGCCACGCGGTCGGCCCACAGCACGGTGACGATGCCGTAGTCGGTGTGCTCGCCCATGCCGGTCAGCTCCCCGTCGAGTTCCACGGTCTGGCCGGGGTCGAGGGCGTAGTTGATGGTGCGCAGCACGTCGATGGAGTGGTCGGCGAGGCCGGTGATGGTGCCGCGCGGCACGTCCAGGGCGTCCTCGAAGATCACGGTGAGGGTCTCGGCGACGCGTTGCGCCTCGGCGAACCAGCGTTCCAGGTTGCCGCGGAAGGACGCCATGGCGTCCTGTGTCTCCTCCGGCCAGACGTTCTGCGGGTAGTCCGCCTCCGGCAGCGCCAGGGACGGGAAGTCACTGGCCTGTGCGCCGATGTTGAAGGCCTCGAAGAAGTCGTTCATGCCGGTGGCGGACTCCACACCGAGGGACAAGGACAGCCGTTCGGACTTCGGCGGCGAGTAGCCGCGGTTGACCTCGGGCGGGGTGACCACGCGTTTCTTGGTCTCCAGGTCGCGCAGGAAGAAGGCGTCGAGCGCATCGGCGAGCCCGTCCCAGGTGTCGGTGGCGATACCGTGGCCGGTGAGCTGGATGAAGCCGACGTCGCGGGCGGCGGCGCCGACCTGCCGGGCGACCGCGTCGCGTTCCCCCTCCCCAGAGTCCCCGGTGTAGGCCCCGGTATATGCGCTGATGTCGATGACGGGTACGTGGAGGTCGTTCACGGTGTTCTCCTTCGGGTGAGTGTGTCGGTGAGCTCGGTGGCGAGGCCGCGGGAGTCGGCGGTGAGCAGCACGCCGTCGCGCACGACCCAGCGTCCGGCGACCATCACGTCGCGGGGGCGTCGTCCAGGAGAGGCCCAGATCAGCCCGCCCTGCGGGTCGTGGACGCCGGCGTCGGCGACGTCGCCCATGTCCCAGACGCACAGGTCCGCGGGTGTGCCGGGGACCAGCGTGCCGAGTTCGGGACGCCCCAGGCCGGCGGCGGAACCGGCGGTGGCCATGGTGACCGCGTCGGACGCGGTGACGGGCGCACCAACCAGCCCCGAGACCTGGACGGCGAGGCGGGCGTCGGCGAGCAGGTGGCCGCCGTCGTTGCTGCCGCCGCCGGACGTCCCGAGCCCGACGTCGACCCCGCCGGCCAGCAGCTCGGCGACGGGGGCGACGCCCCAGCCCATGGGCACGTCGCAGCCGGGTGCGTGGGTCACGGCCGCCCCGGAGGCGATGACCGCGGCGATCTCGTCGGCGGTGACGTCGCAGAGGTGCGCCACGGTCACGCCGGGTTCCAGCCAGCCCCACTCGGCGAGCAGCTCGAGGGGCCGGCGGCCGTACTTCTGCGCGGCGACGGCGACGTCGACCTGCTCATTGGCCTGGGTGCGCCGCCGCAGGCCGAGGTCACGGGCGACCTCGGCGAGGGCGGCGAAGGTCTCGGGGCCGTCGGCGTGCACGCCGGACGGTCCGACGGCGAGCTGCAGGCGTCCTTCCCCGTAGGCGCCGGACGCACCGGACGCACTGAACGCGCGGTGGATCGCGCGCACGGAGTCGGCGGCGGCGTCCGGGGAGTCCCCGGCGGTGCCGCGCACGAAGCACAGCCGGGCGCCGAGGTCGTCGGCGGCGCGGGCGGTGGCCAGCGCCATCTCGACCGGGTCGACACCGGCGGGCCAGGTCAGGTGGTGGTCGGCGACGGTGGTCACCCCGCAGAGCAGGGACTCCGCCAGGCCCACCGAGGCCGCCTTGTGGGTGAGGTCGGGGTCGACGTCGTAGTCGCGGTAGGCCGTGGCCATGACCTGCAGCCAGCGGGCCATGGGCACGTCGCGGGTGCCGGGCAGGGTGCGGAACGCCGACTGCAGCAGGTGGTGGTGGGCGTTGACCAGGCCCGGGGTGACCAGGCAGCCGGAGACGTCGACGCTCTCTGGTGCCGGCGCGGCACGCTCGGCAGGCTCGGCGGTTTCGGCGGTTTCGGCGGTTTCGGCGGTTTCGGCGGTTTCGGCGGTTTCGGCGATCACGCCGTCGACCACCAGGACGTCCGGCCCCGCCAGGGCACCGCTCAGCAGCGTGGCGCTCACAGGTCGAGCACCAGACGCCCGGAGCGGCAGCGTGAGACGCACACCATCATCGACTCGTTCTCGGAGCGTTCCTCCGGGGTCAGCACGTTGTCGCGGTGGTCGACCTCCCCGGAAACCACGCCGACCTCGCAGGTGCCGCACACACCCTCGCGGCAGGACGACGCCAGCAGCGTCCCGTGGGCCTCGAGGGTGTCGAGCAGCGAGGCGTCCGGCGCGACGGTGACGGTCTCGCCGCTGGTGGCGAGGGTGACGTCGAAGGACGCCGCGGTGTCGTCCGACAGGTCGGGGGCGGTGAACTGCTCGGCGAAGACGTCGACGGCCGGCTGGTCGGCCACCGCCGTGGCGACGTCGTCGGCCAGGTGGCCCGGCCCGCACACGTATACGGCCGTACCACGGGGCAGGTCGGCCAGCGCCGCCGCGAGGTCGACGCGTCCGGCCTGCGCCGAACCGTGGAAGTTGATGCGCCCGGCAGCTGCGGAGCCGTATTCGTCACGCAGCTGCGCGAGGTACGGCATGTCCGCCTCGGTGCGCGCCAGGCACAGCATGCGCCACGGGCGTCCCGTACGCTGCGCCTCGGCGACGAGCGACACCATCGGCGTGACGCCGACACCGCCGGCGACGAAGACGTAGTTCAGCGCGCGGGTCAGCGGGAAGTGGTTACGTGGCGCGCCGACCAGCACCGGTGTGCCGGCGCCCGCGTCGCGGTGCAGGCCCGACGAACCGCCGCGGCCGCCACGGTTGACGTCCTGCCGGTCGACGGCGACGGTGTAGCTCGACGGGTCGGACGGCCGGGAGCACAGGGAGTACTGGCGGGTCAGCCCGGAGCCCGGGACGCTGACGTCCACGTGCGACCCGGGCGTCCAGCCGGGCAACGGCGCGCCGTCGGGCAGTGCCAGGGTGAACTCGTCGACCCGCGGGGTCAGGGACCGCCGGGCGACCACGGTCAATTTATTCATCATGCGGGGATACCTCCGTCGTGACGTACCCCAGCCCGGCGCGTACGCGGACCATCGTAGTGCACCGCCGAGCCCACGCGCAGCGTCCGGCGGGGCGGAACGCGGGAATTCACACGATCTTTCACCGGCCCGAAACATGCCCGTACCCCGGGGCTCCGCCGGGGCGTGAGGCGTCACCGAAGTGATCCTGGGGAGAAACAGCGGCGAAACACCCGGCCCATAATCTCCATTGGTGCACGACGAAAACCCTGAATACCCGCGGTGCACGACCGATGTCCCGATCCCCCACCTGGCCCCAGCCCGGCGAGGTACTCCCCTCGGAACGGAACACAAGAGAGCACTCCTGCACACCGCCGACCGACAGTTCCCCTGTCCCCGCACTCTGGGGACACACCAGACTGCTGCGCGCCGGCGATGACATCCCTCACGCAGCGGTCACGACCCTGACGAAGAGAGAGGAGGCTCCAGATGACCGTGACGAAGACGACGACGAAGATGACGACGATGAAGACGCAGACCGCCGGCATCGCCGGCGTGCTGCTCGACGGCGCTCCCGTCGACATCACCTTCGACGGCCCCCTGGTCGACGACGTCCGCCCCCACCAGGACGGCACCGTCCCGGTGGGCCACGTCGACCTGCGTGGCTACACGGTCCTGCCCGCCACCGCCGACCCGCACGCCCACCTGGACAAGTCCCGTTCCTGGGACCTCGTCGACCCGCCGGTCGGCGATCTGCCCGGCGCGGTGGCGGCGTGGGCGGCCGCGGCGTCCGGCTTCACCGAGGACGACATCCTCGCCCGCGCACGCGACACCGCCCTGAGCATGCTCGCCGCCGGCACCACCGCCGTACGCACCCACGTCGACGTCTACCCCGACACCACATCGGGCAGCGCCGGCCCGACCGGCACCACACCGGACGCCTTCCGGGGCGTGCGGGCACTGCACCGTCTGCGCTGGGAACTCTCCGGCGTGATGACGCTGCAGATCGTCGCGCTCGTCGCACCGTCCACCCCGGTCACGGCCGTCGGCACCCTGGTCGCCGGGGCGCTCGACGCCGGGGCGGACCTCGTCGGCGGTGCCCCGCACCTCGCCGGGGATCCGCTGGCGCAGACCGACGCGCTCGTCGACGCCGCCGAGACCCACCACGTCGGCTGCGACCTGCACATCGACGAGTACACCGGGACCCACCACCGCACCTCAACGATCCACCGCTACGCCGCGCGGGTCACCGGCTGGCCCGCCGGGCGCGACCGCGCCGCCGGGCACTGCTGCCACCTCGCCGACCTCGCAGAACTCGCCGACCCGAGTGAACTCGCCGCCACCACCGACGAGCTGCTCGCCGCGAACATGCCGGTCATCGCCCTGCCCGCCACCAACCTCTACCTGCAGGACGCCACCTCACGCGCGATCGCTCCCCTCTCCGTCCTGCGGGCGAAGGGTGTGCGCGTCGCCGCCGGCGGCGACAACGTCGCCGACCCGTTCAACCCCACCGGACGCGGCGACGCCCTGGAGACCGCGGCGCTGCTCGTCACCGCCGCCCACCAGACCCCCACCGAAGCCCTCGACCTGGTCACCAGCGACGCCAGAAACGTCATGGGCCTACCACCGGCCGGACCCACCACCGGAGCGGTCGCCGACCTGCTCTGCGTCCGGAACCCCACCGCACCCACCGCCACACCAACCACCACCTCCCTCATCGCCGCCGCACCGTGCGACCGCGTCGTCATCACCGCCGGCCGCCTCGTCGCGCGTACCACGTCCACGACAACCTTCCCCCACCTCCGGAGAACACCGTGACCACCACTGCACCGACTTCACCGACTGCACCTACCACCACTCCGCTGGTGAGCTTCAACGACACCGGCATGACCTTCAACACCGGCACCGACGGCGCCACCACCGCCCTGCACGGCGTGTCCTTCGACGTCGAACCGGGCGAGTTCATCAGCGTCGTCGGCCCGTCCGGCTGCGGCAAGTCCACCCTGCTGCGCCTGGCCTCCGGCCTGGAGACCTCCACCGAGGGCACGATGAGCACCTCCACCGACCGCATCGCCTACGTCTTCCAGGACGCCACGCTGCTGCCGTGGCGCACCGTGCGGGAGAACGTGATGCTCCTCGGCGAACTCGACGGCCTGTCCAAGGCCGACCGGCAGGCCCGCTGCGCCGACTCCCTGGCCACCGTCGGTCTCGACGGCTTCGAGGACCACCTCCCCCACCAGCTGTCCGGCGGCATGCGCATGCGCGTCTCCCTGGCGCGCGCCCTGACCATCGAACCGGAGCTCTTCCTGTTCGACGAACCCTTCGCCGCCCTCGACGAGATCACCCGCGAACGCCTCGGCGTGGAACTCACCGAACTCTTCGCCGAGAAACGCTTCGGCGGCCTGTTCATCACCCACTCCGTCACCGAGGCGGTGTTCCTGTCCACCACCGTGTCGGTGATGTCCGGGCGCCCCGGCACCGTCGTCGACGAGGTCGACGTCCCCTTCCCCTTCCCCCGCGACCCGAAGCTGCGGTTCTCCCCGGAGTTCACCGCCCTGACCGAACGCGTCTCGACCTCACTGATGGAGGCCCACTCATGACCGCACCGACCACCGCCAAGAAGAGCACCGGGAAGACCACCGCGCAGGACGCCACGGGCGCCGCCGCGGCGACGGTCGCCGGGCCGTCCGGCACGTCCGGTACCTCCGGTAGCGCAGCGCCCGTCGCAGCGTCCGGCACGTCCTCCCCGGCGCGCAGGACGCGGCGAGGCATTCCCTTCGCCGGCGTCGTCCTGCCCCTCCTCGTGTTCGGCGCGGTCATCGCCGCCTGGTACGCCGTGAGCTACCTGCTGCTCGACGAGTCGCGCCGCTTCCTCATGCCCCCGCCACACGAGGTCATCACCGACGGACTGCTCGGCGCCTCCGCCCCGGAGATGTGGCAGGGACTCATGCAGACCACCACCGTGGCGCTGACGGGCCTGGCCATCGCCGCGGTCGTCGGCATCACCTGGGCGATCGTGATGTCCCAGTCAAAGCGGGCCGAGGCCGCCCTGTTCCCCTACGCCGTGTTCCTGCAGTGCATCCCCGTGCTGGCCCTGGTGCCGCTCGTGGGCTTCTGGTTCGGCTTCGGCTTCTCCGCCCGCGTCTTCGTCTGCGTGCTCATCGCCCTGTTTCCCCTGGTGTCCAACACCCTGTTCGGCCTGAAGTCCGTGGACCCGGGCATGCGCGACCTCTTCGCACTGCACAAGCCCTCCCGGCTGACCGTGCTGCGAAAGCTCGAACTGCCCGCGGCGATGCCGTCCATCTTCGTCGGCCTGCGCACCTCCGCCGGACTGTCCGTGGTCGGCGCGATCGTCGGCGACTTCTTCTTCAAGCAGGGAACCCCCGGCATCGGCGTGCTGCTCGACAACTACCGTTCCCGCCTGCAGTCCCCCGAACTCTTCGCCGCGATCATCCTCGCCTCCCTGCTGGGCGTGGTCGTGTTCCTGATCTTCGGCTGGATCGGCAGGCGCGTCGTCGGCCGCTGGTACAACGCCTGATCCACTTCCTCTCACCTACACACCACCCCGGAGAACCCCATGAACAGCACCAACCGCACCGCCCGCACCGCCCGCACCGTTCTCGCCGCGTCCACCTCCCTGGCCACCCTCCTCGCCCTCGCCGCCTGTGGCGACGGTAACGGCGGCGCTGCGGCGTCCGACTACGACGGCGACATCGGCTCCACCGACCTCTCGTCGGTCTGCCCGGAGACCGTGGTCGTGCAGACCGACTGGTTCCCGGAGGCAGAGCACGGCCACCTCTACGAACAACTCGACTACGACGGGGAGGGGCGCGACGCGGTGAGCATCGACGCCGACGGCAAGGTCGTCAGCGGCCCCCTGTTCGACGGCGACAACGGCTACACCGGTGTTGACCTGGAGATCCGCTCCGGCGGCCCGGCGATCGGCAACCAGAACGTGACCTCCCAGCTGTACCAGGACCCCGACATCCTCCTCGGCTACGTCGACACCGACCAGTCCATCCAGAACTCCGACTCCATGCCCACCACCGGCGTGCTGTCCACCCTGGACAAGAGCCCGCAGATGATCATGTGGGACCCCGAGACCTACCCCGACGTCCACGAGATCGCCGACCTCAAGGACGAGGACGCCACCGTGCTGACCTTCTCCGACATGTCCTACATCAAGTACCTCACCGGTGCCGGCATCCTCGACCAGTCGCAGATCGACGAGAGCTACGACGGCTCACCGTCCACCTTCGTCGCCGCCGGCGGCGCGAACGCCCAGCAGGGCTACTCCTCCTCCGAACCGTACAACTACGAGAACGAGGTCCAGGGCTGGATGAAGCCGGTGGACTACCAGCTCATCCACGACGCCGGCTTCCCCACCTACAAGTCCGCGCTGGCCGCCCGGAGCGGGGACCTCGAGGACAGTGCGACCACCGACTGCCTGTCCGAGCTGGTCCCGGTGCTGCAGCGCGGCGAGAAGGACTACATGGAGGACCCGTCGGCGGCCAATGAGCTGATCGTGCAGGCCGTCGAGGACTTCAACGCCGGCTGGGTCTACGGCGACGGCAACGCCGAGTTCGGCCACGCCCGGATGCGCGACGAGGAGCTCGTCGCCAACGGTTCCGACGGTGTGCTCGGCTCCTTCGACGAGGCACGCGTCAGCGAGGTCCTCGACATCGTGACCCCCATCTTCGCCGAGCAGAACACCCCGGTGAAGGACGGCGTGGCCACCGACGAGCTCGCCACCAACGAGTTCCTCGACGAGAGCGTCGCGCTGTGACGGCCGCACCTGCCACTCCTGCCCGGCCACCTGCACAGCAGCTCGGCGTGCGCGTGGACACCGACGTCGACCACGTCTTCGCCACCGCCACGCAGGACACCCGCCCCGACTTCACCGCGGACGACGTCGACGCCCTGGTCGACGACCTCATCGGCGTCCTCGGCCCCCGCGGCGTGAGCCAGCTGCCCCGCGCGATCGGGCGGGCCTCTCGCGGCGGCTCCGGCATGAGCCCGGTGCTCTCGGCCCAGCTCGCCGCCGGTGAACTCGGCACCCCCGACGTGGTCTGCTACCCGCGCCACGTCGAGGAGGTCCCGCAGATCGTGCGCGCCGCGGTGCGCCACGGCGTCCCGGTCACCACCCGCGGCAAGGGCACCGGCAACTACGGCCAGGTGCTTCCCCGCTTCGGCGGCCTGGTGCTGGACATGACCTCGCTGACCACGATCCACGGCCTCGACCCCGCCACCGGCGAGATCACCGCCGACGCCGGGGCGCGCATGCTCACCCTCGAGCAGTACGCCTGGGAACACGACCACCAGCTGTGGATGTACCCCTCCACCGTGCAGTCCTCCCTCGGCGGGTTCCTCGGCGGCGGTTCGGCCGGCACCGGCACCATCGTGCACGGCCGCAACCACCAGGGTTTCGTCACCGCCGTGGACGTGGTCCCCGCCACCGCCGACGCCGAGATCATCCACCTGGAGGGCGAGGCGGCTCAGCCGTTCGTGCACACCTACGGCGTGGCCGGCGTCATCGTGCGCGCCACCGTGCGCGTGGAACCGTTGCAGGACTGGCGTTGCCTGTACGCGTCCTTCCCCACCACCCGCGGAGCCTTCGACGCCGCGCGTGCGGTGATGGAGGCCGGGCTGCGTCCCCGCCTGATGTCCGCCGACGGCCCCGAGGTCGTCGCCGCCCTGCCGGACGACCCGGCGCTGGTGCGCGGGCGCGCCAGCCTGCGCGGCATCGTCGACGCCGACGAGGTGGGGGATGTCACGGCGCTCGTGGCGTCCTACGGCGGGCACGTCGAGGACGTGCGCGAGGGCGCGGCGCAGTCCGTGCGGCTGTCCACGATCTCCTACAACCACCCCACCTGGTGGCTGCAACGCCGCCAGCCCGGCCACTGGTTCCACCTGGAGTGCCAGGGCAACGCGGTCGTGGAACGGCTCGAGGAGGTCGAGGCGGTGTTCGGTGGCGGCCTGTTCCACCTCGAGGTCGGCAACAACATGATGTTCGGCATGCTCAACGGGCCGATCGGTGAGCACGAGACGATCGACGAACTGCGCGCCCGCATCCTCGCCGGGGTGCCCGAACTCACGGCCCTGGGCGTGGGCGTGCACTCCCCGCACCAGTGGTACGTGGACCTGGAGCCCGAGCGGGTGCGCGCCCTTGCCGCGCGGACCGACCCGACCGGCATCCTCAACCCCGGGAGGTGGATGTGATCGGCGCGTCCCGGCGGTTCGCCGACCTGACCACCGCGGAGGTGGGCTCCGCACTGTCCAAGGACAGTGTGCTGGTGCTGCCCACCGGGGCGATCGAACCCCACGGCCCGCACCTGCCGCTGTCCACCGACCTGACCATGGCCGAGGCCGTGGCCGGTGCGGCGGTGACACAGGCCGCCACCGCGGGCACCGACGTGTGGCTGCTGCCGTCGCTGGCGTACACCAAGTCCGACGAGCACGCCCTGCTGCCCGGCACCATGTGGCTGCGTCCCGAGACGTTCCTGCAGACCGTGGTGGACCTGGGACGCTCCATCGCCGCCACCCCGGCGAAGCGGCTGCTGCTCGTGAACTGCCACGGCGGCAACTCCGCGCTGCTCGGCGTGGCCCTGCGCGAACTGCGCCGACGCTTCGACCTGCACACCTTCCTGGTGTCCGGGCCGGCGCTGCCCGGGGAGACCGAACGCGGCATCGGGGTGCACGCCGGATGGGCGGAGACCTCCATGATGCTGCACGTCGCCCCGGAGCTGGTGGACATGTCCGCCGCCGCCGAGCTGGGCCCGCAGGTCGCCGACGGTGTGGCCGACTGCTCCCACGTGGGCTTCGGCGCACCCGGGCGTCCGGCGACCTTCGGGTGGCTGTCCACCGACCTGGCGGAGTCCGGGGTGGTGGGCGACCCCACCGGGGCCACCGCCGAGGCCGGACGCGACCTGTTCGAGGCACGCGTCGCCGAGATCGTGGCAGCCCTGCCGGAGATCGCCACCTTCCTCCCGGGAGGCCGACGGTGACCCCGGCGCGTCTGTTCCTCGAGCACCTGACGCCTCCGCCCGAACCGCCGACGTTGATGACGCTGGCCACCGTCGGCGCCGACGGCTACCCGCGCACCCGCACCGTGATGGTGTCCGGTGTCGGCGCCGACGGGCGCGTGCGCTTCCACACCGACTCACGCTCACAGAAGGTACGGGACGTGGAGGGGTGCCCGAAGGCCTCGCTGACCGTGCTGACCCTCGACCGGCGACGGCAGGTCACCGTGGTCGGCGACGTGGTGGCCGACACCGCCGCCGGCTCACGTGAGGCCTTCGCCCGGCGTTCGCGGTACCTGCAGCTGCTGGCCTGGCTGAACGACGGGGGTCTGGCGGTGTCGGATGTCGGGGAACGGCGCCGCGTGTGGGCCGAGTTCGACGCCGCGCACCCCGACCTGGCCTCCGGCCCGCCGGACACGTGGGCCGGTTTCGCCGTGGTGCCGCGCGAGTACCTGTTCTGGACCGCCGACGACGCCGGACCGTCCCGCCGCGTGCGGTACACCCGTACCACTGGCGTGGGTAGGGTGGGTGCGGTGGGTGCGGGCGGTGCAGCTAGTGAGACTGAAGTGGGCGAATCGGGCGGTGAAGATGGCTGGGCCCGCGAGGTCCTGCCCGGATGAACCGCCCCGCCGGATAGCCCGGTCCTGAAACCCCACGCTGTTGTTGGTCTGCCCCAACCAGACCAACAATCGCGTGGGGTTCTGGGAACCGCGGACCGCGAGCAGCGACTCGCCTGCCGCGCACACCCCCGCGCCGCGCGGACTCGCCGAAGCAACACCGCGGAAACACCCGCGCCCTAGACTCAGGGCCGTTCCGCGGTGCACGACCGTTGCCGCGCGGGCGAGCGTCACTGTGACGTCCCCGCGCGGCACAAGAGAGCATTCCTGCACACCGCCGACTGACCACAGCCCAGCCGGACCAGGAGGTTCCACCCCGTCATGCCCACACTGTTCACCAACGCCGTCATCCTGCCCGTCAGCGCCGACCCCGACAGCCCCCGCTGGTTCACCGGTTGGCTCAGCGTCGACGACACCGGACGCATCAGCGGCCTCGGCGAAGGCACCCCGCCGGAGGACGCGGCGAGCGCAGCGTCCGACGCGGTGCGTGTCGTCGACCTCGACGGCGCCTTCCTCGCCCCCGGCTTCATCTCCGCGCACAGCCACATCTACACCGGCGGCATGCGCGGGGTGGAGCACTCATCGCCGCTGTACAAGTGGGTCACGCAGAACAGTGCGATGCTCGCCAACGCCGACCCGGAGACCATGTACTGGCTCTCGCGTGCCGGCGGGCTGGACCACCTGGCGTCCGGCATCACGTCGGTCTACAACTTCACCCAGTCGCGCGTGATCTGCCGCTTCGACTACGACACCTCCACCCTCAAGGCCGTGAAGGTGCACGAGCCGGACTTCGTGACCCGCCAGATCGACGGTGTCGCCGATGCCGGTATCCGCTTCGTCACCTCCGTGCGCGTCGACGACGAACAACTCCCCGAGCAGGACGCCTTCGACGCCTTCGGGGTCGCCATGACACACCTCGACAGCGTCGCACCCGGCCTCGACCTGGGCGGTTCGGTGTACGGCGCGGTGCAGTGGGCGTCCGACGCGGTCACCGCCGAACGCGAGAAGACCCTCATGGAGAAGTGGGGCGTCACCAACCAGGCGCACTTCGTGGAGACCGCCGAACAGATCGACATCCAGCAGTCCAAGTTCGACTGGTACGACGCCGCCGGTGTGCTCGGCGACGACTTCGCCTTCGGCCACTTCGTGCACCCCACCGAGAAGATGGTCGAGCGCGTCGTCGAGTCCGGCACCTCCGTGGTGTGGCAGGCCATGTCCAACGGCCGCCTGGGCTCCGGCATCGCCGACATCGTGACGCTTCTGGGGCGCGACGTGACCGTGGGCATGGGCGTGGACGACCAGTCCTGCACCGACACCTCCGACCCCTTCGAGAACATGCGCACCGGCCTGTTCACCCAGCGTGCCGTGCATTCCGATGCATCGATCATGGCGGTGGACGACGTCCTGCGCCTGCACACCCTCGGCTCCGCGCGCTCCATGGGCGTGGGCGACAAGGTGGGCTCGCTGGAGGTCGGCAAGTTCGCCGACCTCGTCGTGGTGGACCCCCGCGACCCGGCGACCGGGCCGGTGTGGGACCCGGTGGCGACCTACGTGCTGGCCTGCGGGCTGCGTCACCTGCGGCAGGTGTACGTCGGCGGCGAGGTGGTGTGGGACTCCTCTGCCGAGTCGCCGGCCGGCGCCGACTACGCCGAGGTCAACCGGATGGCGGACGAGGGCATGGTGCGCTCGGCGGCGGCGGGCGGGTTCACCCCGGCGCTGTAGGACGGCGCTGCAGGCCGACTACAGCTCGGCGATGAGCTCCACCACGCGCTCGGCGGTTCCCCACGACAGGGTCACGCCTGCGCCGCCGTGCCCGTAGGCGGCGACGACCGGCAGTGCCAGGCCGTCCACCCGCTCCAGACGCACCGTCGGACGTGACGGACGCAGCCCCACGCCATGCCCCAGGATCGGCAGCTCCCGCAGCTCCGGGACCAGCGCCTCCGCGCGCGCCAGGATCGCCTTGGCGGTCTCCTGGTCCGGGGCCTCGTCCCACGAGCCGGCCTGCGCCGTCCCGCCGACGACGATCTCGTCCTCACGCGGGAGGACGTAGGTGAGCTGGTCCGGGTCGTCGGAGTCCACGACCCAGTCGGTGAGACGCGGGCCGTCCTCCCCGCCGTCGCCGTTGGCCAGCAGCATCAGCTGGCCACGCACCGGGGTGAGCGAGTCGTCACCGCCGAGCAGCTCGCCGCCGCGCAGTCCCCCGGCGACGACGACAGCGTCCGCCGTGTCCGTCAGCTCGTCCAGGGACTCCACCTTGCGCCACCGGAACGTGACCCCGGCCATGCGGCAGGCGTCCATCAGCCAGGCGAGGTAGGCCGAGGTCATGATCATCGGCAGGGTCGCCTGCACCCCACCGTCGACCGGGCGGACGGCGTCCTCACCCAGCACCTTCACCACCGGCGCGACCCAGGAACGGTCCGGCGGGTCGAGGCGCTCGTGCAGCATGCCGGTGCGCATCTGCACCGGCGGGACGTCGTCGTCGAAGTCCTCCGGTGCGTCGGGATCCGCATCCTCCCCGTCGCCGAGGTCGCCGAGGGCCGCGAGCTCGGCGAAACGCACCAGCGAACGCTCCAGCACCTCGTCCGACACCCCGGTGCTGTACGGGAACCACAACGCCCCGGCCAGGGCGGAGACGGTGTCGCCCGGGCCGTGGTCGGCGAGGACCGTGACCTCGTGGCCGGCGTCGGCGAGTTCATGCGCGCAGGACAGGCCGGTGACGCCGGCACCGATGACGGTGATTCTGGAGGGGCTCGAAGACATGGGCCCATTGTGGCACCCGGCGGGTGGATTGGGTTGGGCTGGCAGGCTGGCGATGCAATCTGAGTCATGCCCCAGGGCAATTTCCGGCGGTTTTCTGCCCTGGGGCATGAGTCAGATGACATGTGGCGCCGACGACGGGTTCCTGGCACGGTGAGCATCATGAACAACTCCATGAACAGCACGCTCGGCACCGTGGGATTCGTCGGCGTCGGGTCCATCGCCGTCTCGATGGTCGAGGGGCTCCTGCGCAGCTCCGGTGCCGGTGACGACTCCACACCCGTCGTCCTGTCCCCGCGGGGCTCCGCCAACGTCGCCCGGCTGCGCGAGCGGTTCCCGCAGGCCAGCGTCGCAGCATCCAACGCCGAGGTCGTCGACCAGTCCGACGTTGTCGTCGTGGCCGTGCGCCCCGACCAGCTCGACGAGGCCCTGGCCGAGGCCCCCTTCCGCGACGGTCAGACCGTGGTCAGCGTGCTCGCCGGGGTGAGCATCGAGGCAGTGCGCCGCGCCGTCGGACGCGACGACATCCCGGTCGCCCGCGCGATCCCGCTCCCGCCGGTCGCCGAGCACGGCATCGAGGTGCCCGTCACCCCGGACGTCCCCGCCGCCGTCGAACTGTTCGACCGCATCGGCGGGGCGCTCGTGGTTCCGGATGAGTCGCAGATGGCCGTGCTCTCCGCCACCACCGGCGCGTGCACCGGACTGCTGCAGTACATCTCCTCACTGGTGGACTGGACCGTGGGACGTGGGCTGCCGCAGGACGTGGCCGAACCGTTCATCCGTGGCATGGCGGCGAGCCTCGCGCCGTCGTTGGTGGACACGGCGACGCCGATGCCTGAGGTGATCCGCTCCCACGAGACCCCGGGCGGGCTCAACGAGCAGCTGCGCACCACCTTCTTCGACGACGCCACCACCGGACGCCTCCATGACGCGTTGGACGGCACCTGGCGGCGCGCGGCACATGGGTGAGTTCGTCAGGGGAATGACACAGATGGCATGACGGGCGCAGAGCCCACCGGGCCGGTGAATGTAAACCCTCCGGCTCACCCTGATCCGTACCGGCCGGCCTGGCGCGGGACGTCGTCTACGGTTCGTCCACATGAGCATCCGGCCCCCTCTCCCCGGCACCCGATCCGTCGCGCGTCGGGTGTTGTCGTCGCTGGTCACCGTCACAACGGTCGGCGTCCTGGCGTCCGCCCCCGCCGTGGGGTCCGAGGATCCTGGCTCCCCGCGGCGCGGGCACGGAACCGCACTCATGCACCGTGACCTCGGTTCCACCGACAGTGTCCCCTGGTCAGGGCCCGGCGCGTCACCGTCCGTGGACTTCTCCGTGCCCGGTGGTGCCTGCTCGACGGTCTTCCAGGGCGCCGACGGCATGCCGGTCGCACTGTGCACCAGGTACCTCGGCACCGAGCACGGGCTGACACCGGTCGCACCGTCCGTCGTCCTCTTCGACCCGGCGACCGCCCGGCCCGTGGCGTCGTTGGAACTGAGGAAGACGGGGCTTCTCGGCGGGGTCTACGGGTATCTGGACGGCGAGGACCGCCTGGTCGTGGCCGAGGGGCACGCGATCCTGCGTATCGCGCACGTCCTGGAGGACGGGCGCTGGACGCTGCAGGTCGAGAAACGTACCGAGCTACCCGACCTCGGCACCGACGCCGCGATCGCCGGGCTCTCCCCCGACGAGAACGGCCGGACCTGGTTCGCCACCGAGGACGCCGTCACCGGATACCTCGACGACACCGGAGCCGACCCCACCGTCCGCACCGTGGCACTGGGCACGGACACACCGGGCGGCGAGACCATCGCCAACGGGCTCACACCACGGCGGGACGGGGTCAGCGTACTGACCAGCCACGGTCTCCACGACGTCCGCGCCGACGCGGCCGGTGACCCCACCGTCGCCTGGTCGCGCACCTACGACCGCGGCAGCGCGCGCAAGCCCGGGCAGCTGTCGTGGGGTTCCGGGACGACGCCCACCTTCTTCGGCACCGGCGCCGAGCGCGTGGCGATCGTCGACAACGCCGACGCCTCCCCCAACCTCCTGGTGCTCGACGCCGCCACCGGCGACACCGTCTGCTCACTCCCGGCGTTCGACCAGGCCGGCCCCGGCACGGAGAACTCCCTGCTCGCCGACGGCGACTCCCTGTGGATCCCCTCCACCTACGGCTACGACTACCCGGACCTCGCCGTGGACGGCGAGTCCGTCCCGCAGGACGCCGACTTTCGCGGCGGCCTGACCCGCGTCGACCTGCAGAAGGACGCCTCCGGACGCGAACGGTGCGTGCGGCAGTGGGAGACCGACACGGCGCTGGACACGCTCCCGGAGCTGACGAGGGAGGACGGCACCATCTGGGCGCTGTCCCGCGGGGACGACGACCGGACGGTGAGCGTGGTCGGCGTCGACGCGGACAGTGGCCGCGAGACCTCCCGCACCCCGGTCGGCATCCTGCCGTTCGACCAGCCGATGCAGCTCACCGGCATGATCGCCCCGGACGGAACACTGTGGCAGGCCACCGCCACCCGCATGCTCAAGGTCTCACCGGCCGGCTGACGGTTCGTGTTCCAGCGAGGCTGACCCGATCAGCGCATCTTCCTCGCCATGGCGCGGGTGATCACCTTGTCGTCGAACTCGGGGATGAAGGTGGAGCACACCACGCCGGTGATGAAGGCTGCCGGAGCGGCCAATGCCAGCCCCACGGCCACCGCGGAACTACCGCCGACCAGCATCGTCAGGTTCGCACCGATGAAGTACAGGGCCGCAGCCAGGCCCAGGAAGGCGAGTACCGGGGCCACCGTCCGCTTCCACGTCCCGACCGGCAGCGTCGGCCGTGAGCGGAAGTAGACGATCACCGCCACGGACACCAGCAGCATGAGGATGATGATGGTCAGCGTCGCCAACCCGGAGAACCAGGTGAAGATCTCGACCACCGGGTCCATGCCGAGCAGTGCGCACACCACGGTGAGCACGGCGACGGTCGCGGTCTGCACGATGGAGGACATGTGCGGTGACCGGTAGGTCAGGTGGACGGCGCGCAGGCGTCGGGGCAGTCCACGCTTGTGGGAGATGGCGTGCTGGTAGCGGGTGAGCACGTTGTGGAAGGACAAGACGCAGGCGAACAGGCTGGTCAGCAGGAGGACGTGGACCACGGGCCCGGACCAGGCGCCGAGGTAGTTGACGGCGGTGGTGGCGATCATCTCGTCGGGGTTCGAGACCGCGGCGTCGACCACGTTGTCGGTGCCCCACGCCTGGACCACGGCCCAGCCGGAGACGGTGTAGAAGATGCCGATCACGGCGACGGAAATGTACGTGGCGCGCGGCACGGTGCGGTCGGAGTCACGCGCCTCGGAACGGAACACGGTGGTGGACTCGAAACCGATGAAGCCGGCCATGGCCATCATCAGACCCACGCCCATCGCCCCGGAGAAGACGTTCTCCGGCAGGAAGGGGTCGGCGTTGAGCCCCTCGGCACCGCCACGTCCGACGATGACGACGTCGAGCAGCACGACGATGGCGATCTCGGCGACGAGCAGCACACCCAGCGCCCTGGAGCTCAGTTCGATGCTGCGGTAGCCGAGGTAGCCGACGACAGCGGCGGTGGCCAGGGAGAACACCCACCACGGCACGTCGGCGACCGGGGCGACGAGCAGGGTGAGCTGCTGGCCGAGGAAGCCGTAGACGGCGAACTGGATGGCGGTGTAGGTCAGCAGCGCGAGGTAGGCGGTGCCCATGCCGAGGCGGCGTCCGAAGGCGGTCTCGACGTAGGAGTAGAAGGCGCCTGGCTCGGAGATGTACTTCGACATGGTCGTCAGACCGACGGAGAACAGGACGAGGATCACCGCGCCGACGGCGTACATGGTGGGGTAGCCGGCTCCGTTTCCGGCGGCCATGCCGATGGGCAGGGCACCGCCGATGACGGTCAACGGTGCGGCGGCGGCGATGACCATGAAGACGATGGAGGTCGTGGTCAGCGACCCCTTCCGCAGCGTCGGGGCATCCTGCGTGGTGGTTGTGGTGACTGGTGTGGGCATGGTGCGTCCTCTCAGGACGTGCGGGCGGAGGTGGGGTAGTCGAAGGAGTCGGGACGTAGCGGCGAGGTGCCGTCGACGGCGAGGTCGGCGGCGATGCGCCCGTAGACGGGGGCGAACTTCATGCCGTTGCCGCTCATCCCCGTCGCCACGGTCACGGCGCCGTCGCTGCCGGGGGCGAGGCCGAGGACCGGGACGTGGTCGGCGGTGAAGCCGTCGTGATGGAGGGTCAGCCGGACGGGGTCGTCGAGCATGCCGTCGAAGAAGGCGGAGCTGCGTTCGGCGAAGAGGGTGGTGAGGATCTCGGGCAGCACGCCGGTGCGCAGTTCCTCGATGCCGTCGGGTGTGGACGCGCCGCCGGCGAAGTCTCCGTGGGAGATCTTCACGCTGTAGCCGTCGAGGCTGGGCGCGCCGTAGCAGTGCCAGACCTCGCCGGTGGAGGTGGTGACGTCGCGCATGAAGATCGGCAGGTTCTCCGGCAGGAAGTCGGTGATCTCCAACGGCAGGTACCAGGTCAGGGGGATCGCCTGCACGCTGATGTGCTCGGCGAGGTCGGGGTACAGGTCGGCGGCCCAGGAACCGTTGGCGACGATGACCTTGTCCGCCGTGACGGCGCCGACGGTACCGACGGTGCCGTCCTGCCGCGAGAGACGGATGAGCGTCGAGCCGTCCGGCCCCTCCCCCGGCTCGATCGCGAGCACGCGGGTGTGGTCGCGCAGCTCGGCGCCGGCGTCCAGCGCGAGCTGCTGGGAGAGGGCGACGGCGAGTTCGGGGCGGATCCCGCCGCCGGCGGGGTCGACGATGGCGACGTCGGGGGACGCCCCGGGCGCCGGCGCGGCGAACGCAGGGTAGCGTCCTGCGAGTTCGGTGGCGTCGAGGACCTCGTGCTCGAGGTCGTGTTCGGCGATGACCTCCATGGTCTGGCGCATGGTGGCGAAGTCCGCCGGGGCGACGCTGACCGCGCCGATGGGCAGGAAGACGTCGCGTCCGGTGCGTTCGTTGAGCTCCAGCCACATCTCGCGGGCGCGCTGCACCAGGGGGATGTAGATACCGCCCTCCTTCAGCGCCACGCGGAACAGGCGCGACTCACCGGAGTAGGAGCCCTTGGTGTGGATACGGCCGAAGCGTTCGAGGCCGAGGATGCGGGCCTCCGGGGCACGCTCGGTGAGCTGCCACAGGGCCATCGATCCGATGGATCCGCAGCCCACGACCACGTAGTCGTAATGTTCGAGGTGTTCGCTCATACCATCTCCGGGGTGTCCCAGACGGGCAGCGAGGTGCCGATGCTGCGCTCCAGGGCGCGCCGGTACAGGGTAGTGGCCCAGGCGACGTCCTCGACGGGCATGCCGCCGACGGAGTAGACCACGATGTCGTTCTCCGAGCGGCGCCCCACGGTGGTTCCGTTGATGACGTCCGCGATGTCGGCCACGCTGCCGTCCGGGATCTCGCCCGTCTTCTCCAGGGCGAGGAACTTGTTGCCGATGATGCCGACGGTCTCGAAGGCGTCCTCGCCGAACTCCTCGTGCCAGCACTCGTAGAGGCTGCGGTTGTCGAGGACCAGACTGGCGGCGTCGGAGGCGAGCCAGGCGTCGGGGATGTTGATGCACGACGGCAGGGACACGAACGCCCCCGGTGCCAGCCAGGACGGGTCGAGCACCGGGTAGTTGTCGGCGCCGATCGGTGCCGTGGTGGTGTAGGCGACGACCTCGGCGCCGTGCAGGGCCTCCTCAGCGGTGTCGGCGACCTCGACGGTGGTGAACTGCGGGAGGGTCTCGCGTACCCAGGCGGTGAAGTCGTCGATGCCGGCCTGGCTGCGCCCCTTCACCCGGACGGTGTGCAGCGTGGGGACGCCGGCGGCGAAGGCCTCCAGGGCGGTCTTGCCCATCACGCCCGGTCCGACGACCGCAGCGACCGTCGCACCCGGCTTCGCCAGGTGGCGGGCGCCGACGCCGGAGACTGCGCCGGTCCGGTAGGACGACAGCAGGTTGCCGTTCATGATCGCCAGGGGTGCACCCGAGTCGGCGTCGTTGAGCACGAAGGTGTGGATGGAGCGCGGCAGCCCGGAGCTGCGGTTCTCCGTGTTGGAGCCGTACCACTTCACCCCGGCGGTGTGGAAGGAGCCGCCGAGGTAGGCGGGCATGGCCATGAAGCGCCGGTCGGGCCCGTTCTTCGGCATGCGTGGGTGCGGGGATTCGTCGGGGAACAGGACCATGGAGCCGTGGGAGTTGTTGTTGGCCCCGCCCATCCGGTAGTCGCCGACGCCGAGGAGGGAGAACATCTCCTCCATCGTGTCCACGCAGGCGGGCATGTCCCTGACCCCGGCGGCGACCATGTCCGGTTCGCTGAGGTAGAGGGTGTCCAGACGGGGGTTGGTGGGAGCGGTGGTGGTTGCGGTGGTGGTTGCTGTCATATCGGCCATGGAACAGGCCGCGTGTTTCACGGCCGTTGCTGACCGGTGACCTTTTTGTACGCGTGGAGAAAAACTGTGGTCAGGACAGGAAGACGCGGTCGCAGAAGGCGTCCAGCTGCGCGCTGAGGCGCTGCGGGGACGCTTCGTCCTGGTTCAGCGCGGCCCACACCTGCGCGCCGGTGAGCATGGTGAGCAGCTCGTCGACGACCACTTCCCTGGCCTGCCGGTCAGTGACGTCCGGTCGGAGCCTGCCGTCCTGCGCAGCCTCGTCGAGCCGGTCGAGGAAACTCCGACGCCAGTTGGCCATGCGCTCGGCGAAGACCTCCGCCTCGTCGACGTGGTTGACGGCACGCTGCCAGAAGGCGGTGACGACGCGGGCCTCGGCCCGTCGGACGTCGTCCAGCGGAAGGATCTCGGCGGCGAGACGTTCCAGTCCGGGCCGGCCACGCTCGCCTCCGGGCACCTGTGCGCGCTCGTTGGTGGCCGCGTAGACGTACTCGAATGCGGCGGTGACCACCGCGTCCTTGCCGGGGAAGTAGTAGCGCAGCAGGCCGTTGGAGAAGCCCGTGGCGTCGGCGATACGGCGCGTGGTGACGGCGTCGAGGCCTTCATCGGCGATGATCCGCCAGACGGAGCCGATGATCTCCTGGCGACGTTGGTCGTGGTCTACGCGTCGGGGCACGTCAGAAGAGTCTAGTGGGTGGGCTAAACGGCCGGTGGTGGTTTTCTCCCGCTCAGCCCACCGCGCCGCGCAGGCCGACACCGTCGGTGGCACCGTCGTCGGCCCAGAGGAAGCGTTCGGTGCCGTCCGGCCCGACGTACCGGGCGTAACCCTCGTTGGCCAGGTTGTCGGTGCCGGCGGGCCGGGCGCTGATGCTGTCGTCCTTCGGCGAGAAATCCTCACCGTCACCGGCCACGAGGACCTGGGACTCGCCGTTGCAGGCCTCGTCGCACAGGATGGTCAGCTCGCCGGCGTCGGCGTCGTAGTCGCTGGCCATCACCCCGTCGAAGGGTGAGTCGTAGCGCTGCTCGAGGGTGGCGTCCTGACCGGCGTCCAGGGTCACGAAGAGGACCTCGCCGGTGTCCTCCACGCCGACGGCGAAGAGGGAGTCGGAGATCCAGGCGATGGTCTCCAGCCCGCCGTTCGCCTCGACGTCGCCGGTGAACTCGGCGAGGTTCCACTCGTCGGTCGCGGTGAGCTCGGCGTCCTCGTCGTCCGCGTCGTCCTCCGCCACCTCGTAGCGCAGGACGGAGGGGCGTGAGGTGTTATTGGTGTCGTCGGAGTTGTCGCGTTCGGTGGCGACGTAGACCGCGCCGTCCGCGCCCACGGTGACGCCCTCGGCGTCCGGCATGCCCGTGCCGTCCGGGTATCGCAGCTGGTGGCGGGCGTCCACGTGGTAGCTGTTGCCGTCCTGCGGGGTGAGGACGTAGAGGACGCCCTCGTCGTTGTTGACCACGTAGGCGGTGCCGTCGGCACCGAAGTCGACGCCGGACATGTCCTCGCCGGTGAAGTCCTCGGTGAACTCGCCGTCGTCATCGTCGGTCAGGGTGACCGGGGCGACGTCCTGCGGGTCGAAGGGCCACGGGTCGGTGTCCGACTGGGCGCCGTCCGTCTCGTCCGAGGCGACGTTGCGCAGGCCCTTGGTGGCTTCGCCGGTGGTGGTGAAATCGCCGGTCGTGTCGGGGACGCGGCCCCAGGTCGTGTCGGCGTGACCGGACCAGCTGGTTTCGTCGACGAGTGTGCCGGAGGAGTCGGAGAGGGTCACGGAATCGGTTCCGCCGAGGCCGAAGGAGTCGTCGGTGAAGACGACGAGGTAGCCGCCGGACTCGATCTCGGTGTCCTCGGGCAGGACGATGGGGTCGTGGGAGTCATCGTCGTCGATGATGGTCCAACCGGCGACGTCGACGGCGTTGTTGGGGTCGGTGTTGGCTAGTTCGACCCAGTCGCCCTCGGAGTCGCCGTCGGACTCCACCTCGTTGATCACGATGGTGGAGTCGGTGTCGCCGCTGCCGCCGGTGCCGTCGGTGGGCACCGGGGTGATGCTGGACGTGATGCCCGAGCCGGAGCCCGCGTCGGAGTCCGCCGCGCAGGCGACGGTTAGTGGGGCGAGCATCAGGGCGGGGACGACGGCCAGGGCCGCTCTACGGTAGGGAGACTTCACGGGAAGCGACGATAGAGTCCGGAGGTTGACGCAACCCGGACTGCAGGTGAACAGGAGCTGTCAGGTGGCGGGTGGAGGGCTCCGGGGTTCGAACGGGCACATTCTCGACGTCAACCCATTCCGGGGGTGTCCACCTGCTGGTTCGGCACAGGATGAGACGGTAAAAGTCCTGGTAATGGCAGCGGAATTCCAGTCGATCGCACGCACGATCGAACAGCCACACGGTTGCCACTTCAGGCGTCCTACCTGTCCTCTAATGTTTCATTGTGTAACCAGATGCAACGAGGAGGAGCACCGCATGGACACCGAGATCACCGCCGAGGAGAGGGCTGAATGGCTGGAGGAGGCTGCCGATGCGATCCGGGGCCGTATGAAACTCCTCGGGGCCACCCCCACTCAAGCCGCAGAGCACCTTTCGGGGCAGCGCAGTTGGCGGCCCCCCGATGCACGCATAATCCTGTGGGAAGCCCTGGCGGCGATCGAGAAGTTCATCGACGAAGTCCGTGAGCCGAAGACCTGGCCGATACTCGTCGACGACAGCACGAGGAAGGTGAGCAACGGCTGGTACGAGGGGCCCGACCTCGACCGGGACAAGTACTGGCCCCCCGTGCGTGAGGCGATCTCCGAGGACCTGGGCCCCGATGCCCTGGAGAAGATCGACGAGTCCAGCAACCAGGTGATCGCCAGCGCCGGCATGCCGACGATCCAGGACCTGAAGACCCGCGGGCTCGTCGTCGGCTTCGTCCAGAGTGGCAAAACCACCAACTTCCTCTCCGTCATCGCCAAGGCCGCCGACGAGGGCTACCGTCTCATCGTCGTCCTCGCCGGCATGACCAACAGCCTGCGGGAACAGACCCAGGAGCGACTGGAGAAGAGTCTGACCTCCTACACCCAGAAAGACTGGACCGTCCACACCCAGCCCGGTGAGGACTTCAGGCCCAACAAGAACGGCTACAAGCTGACGAACGACGATGAGCGCCAGCTGGTGGTGATCAAGAAGAACGGTCCCCGTCTGAAGAAGCTGAACAAATGGCTCGACGACGTCGCACGTCAGGAAGGCAGTCTCACCGCCCCGATCCTGGTTATCGACGACGAGGCCGACCAGGCCAGCGTCAACGTGATGACCTCCACCAAGGAAAAGAACCGTCGGAGCGCGATCAACGCCCAGATCAGCGACCTGCTCAACCGACGCAGGACCTCATACATCGCATACACGGCGACGCCTTTCGCCAACATCCTCATCGACCCGAACGATGAGGCTGACCTCTACCCGGACAACTACATCACCGTGCTCCCCCGCCCCGAAGGGTACTTCGGCGCAGCCCAACTCTTCGGTCGTGACGCCGTCATCGGTGAGGACCCCGCCGAGATCGACGACAAGATGGTGGACGTCATCCGGGACATCCCCGCCCACGAGGTCGACGACGTCCGTCCCCCCAGCAAGGGAATCGAGTCCTGGACCCCGGAGCTCCCCGATTCGCTCCGCGATGCCCTTCGCTGGTTCCTGCTCGCCAGCGCAGCTCGGCGGGCCCGAGGGCAGAGTGACAAGCACTCCTCCATGCTGATCCACAGCTCGCCCCGTGTACTCGCGCACCAGCACCTGGCCGACGCCGTCGAGGAGAGCGTCAATGAGTTCAGCCAGTCGCTGTCTGCACCTGCTTTCAAACAGGAGCTCGAGGAGTTCTGGGACCGGGAGAACTCGATCCAGGAACAGAACTCCAGCTACACCAACGTCACCTTCGAGCAGGTGTGGTCCCGGCTGCAGGAAGTCCTCGACGAGGTCCAGTTCATCGTCGACAACGGACAGTCGGACCAGCGTCTCGACTACAGCAACGGACCCCAGACCGTCATCGCCGTCGGCGGCAACACCCTGTCCCGTGGGCTGACCCTGGAGGGTCTCGTCTGCAGCTACTTCGCCCGGGTCTCACGTACCTACGACACACTGCTACAGATGGGACGCTGGTTCGGATTCCGTCACGGCTACGAGGACTTCGTCCGCATCTGGATGACCCCCGGCCTGGCGGAGTGGTTCAAGGATCTCGCGACCGTCGAGGAGGACCTGCGACGCGACCTCGGCAGGTACTCCGTCGAAGGAAAGACCCCGTCCGAGTTCCGCGCGAAGATCCGCCTCCACCCGGCCATGCAGGTGACCAGCGCAGCGAAGATGCGCAACCACAAGAAGGCCTCGATGAGTTTCTCGGGGGCACGGGCCCAGACGATCGTGTTCCACGAGAAGGACGAGGACTTCCTCGGGCACAACATCGAGACCACCCGCAGCTTCCTGGCCGGACTCCGTGAAACGGCCGGTCCCGGGAGGCGCCGGAGCGTGAACGGCTCCACCATCTACTCCGGGCTCAAGAACGATCAGGTCCTCGACTTCATCAACCAGTACCGGTTCATTGAGGACGTGGAGGACACTCCCCACGGCAACAAGTGGGACCTGCTCATGAAATACATCGAGAAGGAGGTGGAGAACGGAGGCCTCCACTCCTGGAACGTCTCGGTGATCGGGCAGAAGAACGACGTTCGAGGCACTATCGACCTGGGACTCGAGCAGCCTGTGAATCTGGTCAAGCGCACGCGGGTCAGCTCCTCAACGCCTGGTCGCGCCAGCATCAACACCCTCGTCGGACCGAAGGACCGCATCAACGACCTCCCGTTCGACGATGACCAGTGGAAGGCCCTCGACAACGAACTGCGTGATCTCGGATCCACCGACGCCGTGCTCATCCAGAAGCACGCCGAGTACACGGGAAGGGGTGTCGGCCATCTGACGATCTACGCCATCGACAAGAACTCGGCACCCGACCGCCCCCTCACCGAAGAAGAAGCATCGAAGGTTAAGGACACCGGGCGGATCAGGAAGTCGCTGGACGCGGCGGAGCACGTGATCGCCCTCGGCGTCTTCCTCCCCGAATCCGATAGTGAGTCCACCGTCGAGTACATCTGCGGCATCGACGAAGAATCACCGAGCGGCCTGACCCAGGAAGAGATCGACGAGGCCAAGGCCGACCAGGCCGAGATCGAAGACATCGTGAGCCGTGAGGAAGACGCCGACAGCCGCGAGGAGGAGAAAGATGAAGCTTAACCCCGGACACAACACGAGCCTCGAGCAGCTGAAGAACCTCGACGCCTACCGTGCGAGCCAACGGACACCTGAGGAGACCTACGAGATAGACCTCGGGCTCACCACCGGCACCCCGTATCTCGTGGCGAACATCGACCACTCCTACGGAGTCGCCGTCCCGGTTGGCAGCGAGTGGCTCGAGAACTACGACCGCCTTCCTCAGCACACCAGTCTCAAACTTGTCACCACCTCCACCTTCCACAGGTCTGGGGTCGACTACATCCAGGTGACCTTGTCAGACGAGAAACTCCTCCGCACGTTCGGGGACTTCGTCGACAATCTCTGCGATGCCCTGAGGGAAAACGAGAAGCAGGATCCCGGTGCCGTCACCGTCCAGCTGCTCACGGAAAGCCAGCGGCTCTTCCGCGCTGCGGGTACCGCTGTCCCCAGCAATGAGATCCAGGTCGGGCTCCTGTTGGAGCTCGAAACCCTCCGATCGGTATATGAGACGGTGGGGGCGGACGTACTCCGCCGGTGGACTGGACCGGACAACGAACGTCACGACTTCGAGCTGCAGGATTCTTCCATCGAATGCAAGGCGACCCTCTCCCGGGAGAACTTGGCGGTGACCATCCATGGAGCCCACCAGCTGTCCGACATGGGAGAGAAGCCTCTCGTACTCCTGGTCCGAAAATACGAGAAAACGATCGACGGTGGCACCTCCGTCCCCGACCTCATCCGGGAGATCTCGGCACTGGTAGGGATAGACACGGAGGAACTGCTGCGAAAGCTGGGCGAGTCCGGGCTATCCCCGGAGGTCCTCGAAAAGGACGCCGAATTCACCCGGTTCCTTCACCTCGAGACTCACGAATTCGACGTCGACGCAGAGTTCCCGCGTGTACCCGTGGAGAGCCTCTCAGACCGGATCAGCAGAGTCGCCTACACCGTTGACCTGCGTGACCCGTCAACCATCCCGGGTCATCGTCCCGAGCCGCAGATTCTGGAGAAAAACTGATGGGCGTCTACCCACTCTTCGCCGACCATGACGGCGGCTCAGCATCATCCTTCACGCACGGTCGCTCTGCCTCGACCGCCCTCGGTCGTCCGAACCTGACGAACTGGGAGCTCTTCGTCCGCGAGTCGCTCCAGAACAGCTGGGATGCCCGGGACCGGTCGAGCGCTGACGACGGGGTTACCTTCGCCATCGACTACCGCTTGCTCGACGACCACAGCAGCGACATCCTTCGTCGCCGAGTGTTCGGCCGAGGGACCGAGCATGTCCCGGGTCTGAAGAATGCACTCGAAAAGCCGAACATTCCGCTCCTCATCGTCTCCGACTCGGGGACGACCGGCCTTCGCGGCCCGACGAACGCAGCCGTCGCCGCGAAAGGACACTCGGACTTCAACAGCTTCGTCCGTGAGATCGGACGTAGCGCGAACAAGAAGGTGAAGGGTGGATCCTACGGATTCGGAAAGGGTGTGTTCTTCACGGCAGGGCACTCCCGAACCATCCTCGTCTACACCCGCACGACCGACGACTCCGGTAATCGGGTCCACCGTTTCATCGCCGTCGCGAACGACAACTCCTACGAGTACGAAGGCTTCAACTACACCGGCCGGCACTGGTGGGGCGTGGAGAAGGAGTTCAAGGATCCCCGATCGGGAAACGCCACCGTCTTCGCCGAACCGATGACCGGCGCCCAGGCGGACAACGCCGCCAAGTTCTTCGAGATGGACCGCCACTTCACCGAGGAGAAGCAGACCGGTACATCGATCGCAGTCATTGATCCTGCGTTCGAGGACTCGTCGAGCGAACAGATGGAGCAGATCGCCCGCGCCCTCACCCGCTGGGCATGGCCTCACATCGTCCACACCCCTGAAGGCGAGGATGAGCTGCACTTCGCGGTCACCCATAACTCGGAGGATGTCCCCCTGCCTGACCCTACGGCAGACCCCATCCTCAAAGAGTTCGTGACGGCATACAAGCACAGTCTCTCGGTCAACCCCTCTGATGCCGAAGGATTCAATTTCCACATCTCGACAGAGGTCTCCCCGGTGCGTTCCGGACGTCCCGTACACGGCCTCGGCCGACTCGGGATCAGGGAGATCCAAGGGCGCACGTCCGGTCAGAAGAGTGTCATCGAACACAACGGAGGGTCAATCGCCTTGATGCGCGGACCCCGAATGGTCGTGGAGTATCGCCCCGGCCCTGCAGACCGCTTCGGGCGGGACTACGCGGCCGTATTCTCCGCAGCCGATGACCTTGACCGGGAGTTCGCGCTCAGTGAGCCGACCACCCACGACGGCTGGCACCCGCGGACCCTCACCGACCAGGACCTCACCGGTTCGTGGAAGAGCCGGAACAATCCTGTCAAGATCGCACTGGACCACATGGACAACCTGATCCGGTCCTGGAGCAGCGACGGGGTGTCCGACCGGGACTCGCCTTACGAAAACGCGAGCCGTCAAATCGCGTCGATGCTCGGTGGAGCTCTGGGTAGCATCCCCGGCACGTCCATGACTACCAAGAGCCCACCGAAGACGAAGTCGGGAAGTCCTGGCGGAAAGAAGTCGCGGTCGAAGACGTCCACGCCCCGGACGGAACTCGCCAACCTCATTCCGGCCGGCGATGAACTCTACGCAGTTTTCCAGATCTCCACTGATCTTCCCGCCGGTAGCGCCCCGATGACGTTGGGTATCAACGCCCAGGTTGAGACCGACACCGGCCCAACCCAGAACTGGGATGAACTCGGGTTCAGGCCGGTGATCGAAGGATGGCGTCACATCGACGCCGAAAGCTCCCTTCGAGACCTGCGCCCGCCACGCCACGCTGCCGGCACCGGCGAATGGGACAGCGTCACCCTCGACCCCGAGAACAGCAGAGCCGTAGTTTTCGTGCGGCAACCGCGTCGTATCGCCGTCAGCCTGAAGATCGACCACATCCAGACCGAGAGCGCAGAGGACTGAGGCAATGGCCAACAACATAAGCTACGGTTTCCTGCGCCCGCGGCAGGAACGATTCTCGGATATCTCTCTGAACATCGATTGCGGCGGCGAGATCACTACGGTGGCCTTGGATTCCGGCGAGAAGCAGTCCACCGACCTCTCCTTATGGGGCCGTGGAAATGACATTGAGGTGAAAGCCGAGATGTCGATTGACCTCTCTGAGGTGATCGAAGACTGCGATCTTCCGCTCGCGGGTGCAGATCTCGGAGTCCTCATGCGTTGGCGTTGCCCAACTACATCGATCCGAGGTTTCGGCACGACCATTCCCGTTGTCGATGGAGCCAACCGTCCGAGTCTCCACATTCCAGGTGACCAGGTCGCGGGATCCGTGTCGGTGGAGCTCAACGTCGTGCTCCTGAGTAACCCGGTGGCCGACCCAGATTCCGTGGCCCCAGTGCAGCCTGGAAGCGTTCTCTGGTCGAGCGAACTCCGCATTCATCTGGAGGGAGTCGGATCTACAGTCCACACCAGCTCCTACAGCTTCGTGGACGCACTGGAGCTGGACCCCGGGGCCATGTGGAGGATCCATATGGAGTCGGACCCCGAGTTACACGTCACCCGAGCGGTGCGCGTCTGCCTGAACACCGCGAACAAGGTCACCAAGATCGCCCTCGACAACATCAACTCCGGAAAACCCCTCACCAAGGAGACCCAGATGTGGCAGAGGTTCCTCGATATCGACCTGCGCACACATATGGCGTGGTCGGCTCTGGGACTTTCACAGGAGCACCGCCTGAGCGAATTCGAGAACGACGAGGAGAGCCTCGGGCAGATGCTCCACGGAGTGCTACGGTCCTACTTCCCCGATGAAGATCCCAAAGCCCTGCTGCAGAAGGCGGCGGTCGACCCTGGGATGATTTCGGCACGCATCCAGAACAACTACGGCGACGAAGGGTAGTCGACCATGAAATCTTTCCCTATGCTCGACAACCGCTTCGCTGAGGACATAGTCCGCGCCTCCGTCGATGAGGCCAAGACGATCAGCACCCTCGCGGAAGAAGCCTCCACCAGCCATCCGAAAAGCCGCCTGTCCGAAACAGGACTGAAATGCGCCGGCGACGCCGACCTCCAGTCCCTGCGGGACGAAATTCTCACGGTGGCGGCAACCTACGGTTACCCGTACCGGACCAGTGAAAAGAGCAACGCGTTCTCCAAGTTCGACCGTGAGGCCACCCATGTCTTCCTGAAGCACGTGGATGCACCTGTCAACGATGCGCGTTCGACGGAACTGTGGAATTTCATCACCACAGTCCTTCTTCTCGACGTCGCCAGCTGGAGATTCCCGAACAACACCGGAAATCCCAAGTTCAACCGCTACCTCGGTTCCTCTCCGAAGAGCACATTCAAGAAGTTGTGGTGGCGTGGTCACGTTCTCGGTGAGCTCAGTGACCGTATCGGCGAGGATCAGTCGGTGGCGTTGCTGGAGCGCACCTCTGTCGCAGGCGACCCCCGTCTGCCCAAGGTGATCATCAGTGAGTTCACCGGCAGGACCGACACGAATTCCTCGTCGGGGAACCTCTCCGACCAGTTCCGCTCGACCATGCTCATCACCAAGGCACAGCTTGCCACCGTGTGTGTGGAGGCGCTCGACGATGATCAGGTCGCTCAACTGGTGCAGAATTGCGTGGACTCCGCCCTTGCCCGGTAACCTGGTCCCAGAGATCCCCGCCACCCACGGCGAGAACACCACACATGTCATTCTGTCAGCAGGTCAGAGGCAGTTTTGAACAGAGAGAAGAAGAAGATGTCGCCCGGAATCAAGGTCGCTCCCTCCGCCAGCCGTCTCACGGGTTCGCTGAGGGACATCGGCTACAGTTTCGAGTCCGCGGTGGCCGACCTCATCGACAACAGCATCGCCGCCGGCGCTGACAACGTGGACGTTCGCGTCAACTACGATGGCCGGAACTCCCGGGTCCTGATCATCGACAACGGTCGAGGCATGGACTCCGACGGACTCACGGAAGCTCTCCGCTTCGGGACGAAGCGGGACTACGGCACAGGTGAGCTGGGACGGTACGGCCTCGGTCTGAAGACCGCTTCGCTGTCCCAGTGCCGCCGAGTCGTTGTCTTTTCCCGGGACCCGAAGGACGGTCATCTCGGGGGGCTCTCGCTCGACCTGGACTTCATCGAGACCGTCGACGACTGGATGGTCACCTATCCGGAGGACAACGCCCTCGAGGAGTACGTCCACCAGCTTCTCCCCCACCCCACCGGAACCGTCGTCGTGTGGGAGAACCTCGACCGCCTGGTACCGGTGAAGAACCCGGACAGCAGCTGGGCCCGCCAGAAGTTCTCGAAGTTGTCCGACCGGCTGATCCAGCACCTTTCAATGGTCTTCCACCGTTTCCTCGCCGGCGACGGTGTCGACCAGGTTACGGTGACGGTGAATGGCGAGACACTCACCCCGTGGGACCCCTTCGCGACCGCTGAGGAACACACGCAACTCGTCAGTCGCGACGTCCACGACCTCCCGACCTCCACCGGGCAGCTCGGCAAGATCACCACACAGGCCTACTGCCTGCCCTCGCGGTCACAGTTCTCGACGCCTGAGGCATTCGAGGCAGCTGCGGGCCCCCGGAAATGGAACCGCCAGCAGGGGCTCTACATCTACCGTGCCAACCGGCTGGTCCAGTGGGGCGGCTGGGACGGAATCCGCACAATCGACGAGCACATCAAACTTGCCAGGGTCTCCCTGGACTTCGACACCGACCTTGACGACGAGTTCAACATCAACGTCGCCAAGATGCGGGTCACCATGCCCCACCAGCTGAAGAAGATGTTGGCGAGGACCATCGCCGACGTCTGCGCCCAGGCCGGTGCACGCTACCGGCGCGACCAGAACAAGGGAAACGGCGAGCAGGCGGACGGGCTAGACCGCCCCGCCGACTCGATCGGGATCTCCAACGGCACGGAAGTCGGCCTGGCACTGAAATCAGCAGCAGCGCAGTCCGGTCACTACGCCGCATTCCAGGAGATGTCAGAGGTCATCAAGAAGACCTCCCCCGAGCTCGCACGTCAGCTCGGCCTGTAGCCGGGGCCTTCAGCTGATCTCGTCCTCCGCCACGGAGAAGCGGTCGCACGAGGAGTAGAGCGGACACCCGCTGCAGAGCGGGTTCTTTATCTTGCAGTGGGCCTGCGCCACCTCGATGAGCCCCAGGTGCGCATCCCGTGAGCTGGTGCTCATCCCGAGCATCCGCGCCACGGAAATGCGTCCGTCGGTCAACTGGTTCCGTCGCTCCATCGGGATCGACTGGAACCGCGACGTCACCCGGAGTACTCCACGGGTGGTCACGACGGGTTCCTCGGAGGACTCCGCTCCCGACGCGTACGGTTTAATCAGGTCGATCATCTCGGCCTCCGCCTTGCCGATCGCCTTGATCACCGACCTGTCGATCTTCGGGCTCCAGAAGGCCTCGGGGTTCGAGGAGCACTGCAGGTGGAACTCACCGAGCTTCTTCGCACGGTTCTTCTGCCCGATTCCGTTGAGCATGTCCGTGAGCACAGCGACCGTCGTGTCACCTGCACCGGGGTCATCCCGGTCGGCCGGTGGCATTGACCGGATGACAGGCCAAAGCTGATCGACCAAGGTCTTCTTCATCCTTGACAGCACGATCTCGCCGACCGCGGCCTGCCACCGGTCGGAGCTCCACAACCAGGGAAGTACACGCTCGCTCGCCGGGCGGTCACGGAACCAGCGCCCGATCATCTCGGAGACCTCCCCCGACGAGAACTGTCGACGGACGTCCCTGTCGATGGCCTCCACCATCTTCTTCGCGATGGCGCCTGCCGCACGCGGGGGCACGGCATTCCCGATCTGCTTGAACGCAGCGCTCGGCGGTCCGTTGAAACGGAAGTCGTCCGGGAACGTCTGGATCCGAGCCGCCTCCCTGACCGTCAACGTCCGGGGCTGGCGCGGGTGGATGTACCCGTAACCGTCCTTGGCGATGTGGGCGGTGATCGTCCGGGACAGGTCGTGCTCGTCCAGTCGCTTGTACTTGTCGTCGTAGATGTCCGCACGGTAGCGCCGAAGGTGTTCCGGAAGGTCCGAGTACTTTGTGGAGGAATCCATCATCTCGAAGATCTGACGGTCGTCCTCACGAACCGGACGGGTGATGTGGTCGAAGACCTTGTGTGCGTCTTCGGGGAGAACCCGGCGACGGATGTAGTGCTGGAAGTCGGTCAGCGGCTCCCCGTACTCGGTCCAGCCGTCCGCACCTCCTTCGGGACGCCAGCCTCCCTCCACGTCCGGGAGATCACCGATGGCGTTCCACAGCGAGACCTTCTCCGGGTAGTCCGAGGGCCATTCGAACTCGAGCCGGTCACGGAAGGCGACAACGATCAAACGCTGGCGATGCTGGGGAACACCGTAACGCCAGGTCTCGATGACTTTCGCATAAACCGAATATCCCAGCTGCTCGAGCTCCTCGACCAACGAGCGGAAGATGAACATCTCGGCGTCCAGTGCCATGTCCGGCACGTTCTCCATGATGATCGCCTGCGGCCTGGCGCGGTCGACGATCTCAATGTAGGAACGCCAGAGCTCCCTGCGCTGGTCTCCGGGCTCACGCCGCCCTTCTTCCACGAGCTTCCGGATACCGTTGCGTCCGGCCTTCGAGAAGGGCTGGCACGGGGGGCCTCCGGCCAGTATCTCGATGCCGCAGTCCTTCATCAGTTCCGCCACCTCAATGATGGAATCTTCCGTGGAGAGGTCCCAGTCGACGGACATACCGGCGAAGTGGTGGGCGTGGGTCTTCACCGCCTCGGTGTAGTGGTCCACGCCGAGGACGACCTCGTACCCCGCCTCCTCCAGCCCCAGGGAGATTCCACCGGCACCCGAGAACAGGTCGGCTGCCAGGACCTGCCCCTGATTCCGCCGCCCACGGCAGTAGTCCCGGAGTTCATCCCGGGTGGCGCAGTGACCCGGATGCTTCGGCAACTTGAGGAACGGGCCCCTGATCTGCGTCACCGCATAGGGGTCCACGTCAGTTGCCTTCTCTTCGTCATCCAGAACTCCAGTCACCTCGCTTACCTTATGTGCTGCCCCGGACTCCACCTAGCTCGGGGAGACTTTTCGCTGCAGCAACAGCGTCGACCATCAGTGCCGCTAGCTGCGGACCCTCGCAGATTTCCTGTCGAATATAAGTTCGACCTACCGTGCCCTGAGATCCCTCCAGACCTCTTCGATCTCGTCGGCGACCTCCTCCACATCGTCATGTTCCCAGTAGTGCAGAGGAAGCCACCCCAATCGGCGGAGTTCAGCGTCCTTCTCAAGGTCCCGCTCCCGGTTGCGCGCCAGCTTCGTCTCCCACCACTCCCGATTGTTCTTGGGCAATGAACCGTGCACAGGGCAAAGGTGCCAGAAATAACCGTCCACGAATACAGCGACCTTCGCCCTCGTGAGCGCGATGTCGGGACGTCCGGGCAAGTATCCGTAGGAGACCCGGAACCGGAGGCCGCGGGCGTGGAGCTCCTGCCGCACCAGCAGTTCCGGTCGGGTGTCCTTCCTCGGCATACGTCGCATGGCGTCACGCACGTGGCGGTTCAGCGGCGCCGGGGAACCGCCGTTCGACGCTACCCCCGTCTCACCAGACTCCACCATAACCACCTCACCTACCTCGGTAACCTCATGCTAGACACCTCGCGGGCCCCACGCCCACCGCCGGTCTCCAAGAGCCGCGGTGCGAGGTCCCCTCCCCGACAACCCCTAGGAGCCGTCCCATGATCGTCACCACGACCAACAGCATCGAAGGCCGCGAGGTCGCCGAGTACCTCCGCGTCGTCTCCGGAGAGACCATCGCCGGCATCAACATGTTCAAGGACATCGGCGCCGGCTTCCGCAACCTCGTCGGCGGCCGGAGCAAGAGCTACGAGGGCGAGGTGACTCGGGCCCGGGAAACCGCAATCGGCGAGATGGTCCAGCGCGCCTCCGAGCTGGGCGCCCACGCCATCATCGGCGTCGACCTGGACTACGAGAACCTCGGCCAGGGCGGCATGATGATGGTCTGCGCCTCCGGCACTGCAGTGACACTGCGATAACCATCACCGACGGCGTCACGACATAGAGTGACAGTCGAGTTCGGAACACAGCCGCCCCGCGGCCTCAGCTCCGCACCCGCGTCGAGGCGGACATGACCCTCACGACCGCCCCTTCCTACGACGACGCCCCCGGCCCGCTCGACACGCTCGAGCCGCCGGCGCTCCCGGCGGCCGAGCCGTCCCCGGAACCGTCCTCCCCCAGCACCGCGTCCATGAAGCGGTGCGCACCGTCATCGTCCAGCGCCGCGCGGATCCACGTGTCCCAGTCGTGCGCGCCGAGGAGGTCGTAGCGGTAGTGCACGTTGTCCATGCCGCGCAATCTGGTGCGCAGCTCCAGTTCGCGGGTGAACACCATCGACCCGAACTCGAACGGACCACCCTCGAAGACCACCGCCAACGGGTCGGGCCCCAGGTTGCCCAGGTTCGGCACCCCGCTGGCGGCGTTGACCATCACCGGCATCGTCAGGTTCTCCAGGCGCAGCGTGGGATTGTTGTCCTTCACGCTGTCACCCGACGCCCACGGCACGGCGTGGTGTTCGGAGCGTCCGCGCGCGGAGATGTCCACTACCGCCTTCTGCGCGGGCATGCCGGGGTCGTAGAGCCCGCTCATCGCCCACACCGCGTTGTACTGCCCCGGGTACTTCGACGCCAGGTTCATCGCCCCGTACGCCCCGGAGCTCAGCCCGGACACACCGGTGCTGCCGCGTCCACCGTCCGGCACGCCGAAGGTGCCTTCCAGGTAGTCGGGCAGTTCCTCGGCGACGAAGGTCTCGTAGCGCACGGCGTCCACGTCGTCGAAGTCCTGCGTCCAGGTCCACGGGTCCATCACGGGGAAGACCAGGGTGGCGTCGTCGTCGGCGAGTTCGCGGTGCACCTTGATGGTGCTCAGCCAGCCGTTGGAACCGCTGTTGTTCGCCCCGTCGAGGAACGTGGCGACCTCCCTGCTCCCCGCCGTCAGTGACGGCCTGACCAACACAGGAATGTCCCTGTCCATGGCCTCGGAGTGGGCGGAGCAGCGTAGGGCCTCGGACGCCGCGATGCGCGTGCACCCGTCCGGCGAGATGCGCGGCGCGGCCGCCGCAGCGGCCGCAGCGTCCGACGTATCGGCGGCGGGGTCCGCCGCAACCGGCGGCGCGAGGGTGACGAACGCGGCGATCGACACGACCAGGGCGGAGAGGGACGTCCTGCGGGATGTCTTCATGGTGAGAGGCACAGTGAGGATCCTGGGGAAGAAGAGGAGAGGAGGAGAGTTACCCCAGGGATCCTACGAACGCCGCGGCACCGGCGCGACCGGAAGAGTCAGATTCGAGTCAGATCCGGTCCATGAAGGTGTACATGTTGCCCTGCTCGAAGGACGCCCGGCGCCAGGTGTCCCAGGCGTGGGCACCGATGATGTCGTAGTTGAACTCGATGTTGTCGCGTCCGGCCAGGGCGGCGCGGGCCTGAAACTCCGCGGTCATCACCATCGAGCCTGCCTCGAACGGTCCACCGCGCACCACCGTGGCCACGGGGTCGGGGCCCAGGTCGCCGGCGAAGTTCGTGATGCCGGTCGACGCACTCACGATGACCGGCATGGTCAACGCGTCGATGTTCAGCGTGGGGTTGTTCTCCGCGCGGACCTGTTCATTGGCCCACGGGGCCTCCTCGTTGCCGCTGTTCAGCGTGGAGGTGCCGTCGATCACGGCGCGCTGCACGGGCATGCCCGGGTCGTAGAGCCCGCTGAGCGCGTACACCGAGGAGTACATGTCCGGGTGCTTCGCGGCCAGGTTCATCGCCCCGTACGCCCCGGAACTCAGCCCCGTCACACCGGTGGTGCCGCGTCCACCGTTCGGCACGCCGAACTCGGACTCCAGGTAGTCGGGCAGTTCCTGGCTCATGAAGGTCTCGAACTGGGCGGCGGGCACGCCGTCCCAGTCCTGCACCCAGCTCCACGGGTCCATGGCGGGGAAGACCAGCGTGGCGTCCTCGCCGTCCAGGGCCTCCAGTGCCCCGCCGGCGGTGACCCAGCCGTTGGTGTCGGTGGAGTCCGCACCGTCGATGAACTGGGCGACCTTCGGGTTACCCTCGGTGTGGGAGGGGCGTACGACCACGTTGAAGTCGCGGTCCATCGACTCCGAGTGCACCGAGCACGACAGCGCGGCGGTGTCACCGTAGGGCGTGCAGCCCTCCGGGTCGGCGGCGGCGTTCGGCGCCACGACCACGGTCAGAGACGTCACCACGCCGGCGCTGAGGGCGAGGGCGGTGAGGCTCTTCTTCATGTTCTTCGGCTTCTGCAGCTTCTTCATTCGGGGAATCCTCCTGTCCGACGGCGACGCTACAAGGAGCCCTCGGGAAATAGCGATACCCCCGGGGGAATTGCCAGGGAACGCCAACATCATGCGTCACTGCAGTTCACAGCCATGACCATCAGTCACGGCACGGGTGATGCACGCGCCCCTACACTCGGGCCCATGAAGTTCCACGAGATCACCCTCCCGGTCCACGAGCCAGCGCGGTGGACCTCCTGGTTCGAAACCACCCTCCGCCGCCTCGGCGCCGCGCGTACCGGCGACACCGGCGACACCGTCCAGCTCGGCTGGACGGCACTGCGCTTCGCCGCCGGTGCGTCCGACCCCGCGGAACGGGGACACCACCTCGCCTTCGCGATCCCCACCGGCACCATCGGGGACGCCGCGTCCTCCATCGTGGCCGACACCGGGCGGCCCCTGCTCGAACTCGACGACGACGGCACCACCGTCAGCGAGCGCGGCGGGAACTGGGCCAGCCGTTCGGTCTACTTCGCCGGCCCGGAGAACTCCGTCCTCGAACTCATCGAGCACGCCGATCGACCTGTCCCACCCGCCCCGCAGGACGCGCAGGACGCCCCGACGCTGCTCGGCGTCGCCGAGATCGGCCGCGGCGTCACGGACGTGGCCGCCGCCGGCGACGACCTGGCAGGACGTCACGACGGGCGTCTCCCCCACGGTTTCGGGGATCCCGCACGCCGTGTGATCGCCGCCTACGGCGACATCGACGGCGCCGTCGTCCTCGCCCGCGACGACCGCCCGTGGTACCCGACCTCTGATGTTCTGCCCGCGACCGCCGAGGCGTCCTTCCGGGGAAGTAGCCCGGGGAAGTAGCCGGGGAATTAGATAAGGGAGAGAAAGAACCTCTGGACACCGGTCGGTAGCGTGCCCTACACTTCGCAGACATAAGCCACCCCTCACACGGAAGGATCCACCATGAGCATCTCCACCCGTCGTTTCACCCGCCTGTCGCGCACCGGCATCGCCGCCGTCGCCCTGGCCCCCGCCCTCGTTCTCGCCGCCCCGGCCGCCGTCGCCGACGAGACCGAGACCCCCACCACCGACTCCTCCGCCCCGGCACTCTCCGACGACAGCGGCGAGGACGAGGGCTCCTCCGAGGGCTCCAGCGAGGGTTCCGCCGAGGGCTCGCTGCCCGGCGACATCAGCTCCTCGGACGCCGCATCCTCGCTGGCCGACGCCGACTGGAAGGCCGTCGCCTCGATCCTGAGCGACGTGCTCGGCGGCGACGTGTCGCTGCAGACCATCCTCGACATCATCTCCGTGGTCAACGACGGTGACGCCACCGTCGGCGACGTGATCGGATCGGTCACCGGCTCCCTCGGCGGCGACGCCGGCGACAGCGACAGCGACAGCGACGCAGGAGACACCGACGCCGCCGAGTAGTCACCCGGCACGTCCTACCCCGCAGGGAGGTCACCGCACATGCGGTGTCCTCCCCTTTTCGTGCCCCGCACCGCCAGCGAGACCCCGACCAAAGCCACATAACGGTGCGATGTATTCTTTGATGCATGCATTACACACGCGAGAACCCGCCGGCGTGGATACCGGCGACACCAGAACGTTCGATCGCCGGCCGCGTCGCCGACGACCTCGCGTGCCAGATCGTCGAAGGAACCCTCGAGGCCGGGACCACCCTCACCGAGGTTGACGTCGCCGAACGCTGCGGTGTGAGTCGCACCCCCGTGCGCGAGTCCATGCTGCGCCTGCAGGCCTGGGGCCTGGTGCGCATCGCCCCGAAGAAGGGCGCCACCGTGACCGTGCCCACCGAACGCGAACGCCGTGAGCTGCTCACGGTGCGCTCCATGCTCGAGACCGACATCGTCCGACGCACCGCCGACGACCCGGCCGCCCGCACCCGCCTGGCCGGCCTGCTCGCCGACACCGTCGCCGAGCAGCGCGACAGCACCGACGACCCCGAGCGTTTCGCCGACCTGGACTTCGCCTTCCACTCGCACATCATCCACTTCGACGACAACCGGGTGGTCACCGAGATCTCCGGGCGGCTGGCCCCGCGTCTCGCACGGCTGACCTTCCTGGCCGTGCGCTCGATGGCCGGCAACCTCGACGCCGTCATCGACGAGCACACCGCCCTGACCGACGCGGTCTCCCGCGGCGACGTGAGCGCCTTCGAGGACCTCATCCAGGCGCACCTCACCGGGATGCACGGCCGTTACGAGGTGGCACGGTGAGCCCGAACCGCTTCTGGACGCTGCCCGTCCCCGCCGTCTTCCTCCTCGCGTGGGGCGGCAACCACTTCACCCCGCTGCTGCACCTCTACGAGAGCCTCGGCGGCTACGTCGCCTGGCAGGTCAACCTGCTGCTGGGCATGTACGTGTTCGGCCTGATCCCGGGCCTGCTCGTCGCCGCGGCGCTGTCCGACCGCTACGGTCGACGCCGCGTGATGCTCGTCGGTCTGGCCGCCGCCGCCCTCGGCAGCGTGATCCTGGCCTGCGGGATGACGTCCTTCACCGTCCTGTGCATCGGACGCCTGTTCGCCGGCGTCGGCGTGGGCGTGGGCATGTCCGTGGGCTCCAGCTGGATCAAGGAGCTCTCCGGCCGCGAGTACGACCCGGAGGCGAAGATCACCGCCGGCGCGCAACGCTCATCGTTGACGATCACCCTGGGCTTCGCCATCGGTGCCGGGGTGACCGGCTGCCTGGCGCAGTGGGGACCGTGGCCTGCGGAGACACCGTACGTGCTGCACCTGCTGCTCTGCCTGGTCGCCCTGGTGCCCACGCTGCGCTGCCCGGAGACGGTGCGGGCGCGTGCCGCGTCCGACGCGTCCGACACATCCGGGCAGGACGCCCCGTCGCGTCCCTGGTGGGCCGACCTGCGCCTGTCGCCGGACGCCCGGCGTCCGTTCCTGCGCATCATCGTGCCCGCCGCACCGTGGGTCTTCGCCGCGGCGGGCGTGGCCTACGCGGTGCTGCCGACCGTCTTCGAGCACCGTCTCGGCGACAACACCACCATCTTCGCCACCGTGCTGACGGTGCTCACCCTGGGTACCGGCTCGGCTGTCCAGCCCGCCGTCGGCTGGCTCAACCGGGTGACCCGCGGCCGTTCCCTGCCGACCGGACTGCTGCTGATCTTCCTGGGCATGGCGCTGGCCGCTGTGACGGCGGCGACGGGCAGTCTGCCGTTGGCCTTCGTCACCGCGGTGGTGCTGGGCGCGGCCTTCGGCATCTGCCTGGTGGCCGGGCTGCTGCTGGCCCAGGCGTTGGCCCGGCCGGACGAGCTGGCCGCGATGACCGGCATCTACCACTCGGTGGCCTACCCGGGGTTCCTGCTGCCCACGGTGCTCGCCGCGGTGACCGGCGGACAGGACTACGCGGTCTCGCTGGTCGTCGTCGCGGCCTGCGCCCTGGTGTGCGCCGGGGTGGTGGGGACGGGACTGTCCGCCTCGAGGCGCTAGGCGTACAACTGTGCGCTGCGGGTTTACCGTGGACGACGGTTTGGCGACACTGCTAGTCTGTGAACCCATCCACTTCACCGCATGAAAGTAGGGGCCATGACCCTCCCTCCCGTCTCCCGCCGCATCAAGGCGGGTCTCGCCGCCGTCGTCGTCACCCCCGCCCTCGTGTTCGCGCCCACCGCCGTGGCCGACACGCAGGACACCACCCCCACCTCCTCACTGCCCACCGACGTCACCGGAAGTCTGGGCGATCTGGGTGATCTGGGCAGCATCTCCGGCGGTCAGATCGGCACCGTGGTCACCGTCGTCACCGCCCTGCTGGACGCGGGCGTGAGCGTCGGCGACATCATCACCATTTTCACCGCCCTGCAGGATGCCGGGGTGAGCATCACCGACATCATCGCCGTATTCGCGTTCATCGCCAACACCCCGGGTGCCCTGGACCTCGTGCTGCGACTGATCGACGCCGACCTCGTCGGCACGATCGTCGACCTGATCCCCTGATCTGACAGATCCTGCCCGGGCCAGGGCCCAGCACAGAGCAACCCCGCAGGTTGGTTCGACCAACCTGCGGGGTTGCCGCGTCCGCGCCGCTCCACGCCCGACACCGCCCTGCCCCTAAAAATGGTGGCACCGGAACTAGTGGGTATGCCGCCAACTTATGCAGCGATGCTCTCAGGGAACTCTTGTTTCCCACATGAAAGTGACTCCCCATGAGCCTCTCTCACCGCGTCAAGATCAGCCTCACCGCAGCCGTCATCACCCCCACACTCGTCTTGGCCCCCAACGCCGTCGCCGCCGATCTCCCCGGCTCCGGCGACACCTCCGGAAGCCTCGGGTCACTCAGCTCGCTGGGTTCCCTGGGCAGCAGCGGATCCGGCACCACCCCGGAGGACCCCGACCAGACCACGTATCCCGACTGGATCGAGGACCTTCTCTCAGAACTCGACGGCTCACCGCTTCCGCCCCTGTACCTCATTGAGATCGTCAAACAGTTCAACGAACAGTTCGCCGCCTTGACCCCCGAAGAACAAGAAGAAGTCCTGGATCTCCTCCGCGAGTTGGGATACCTGGACTAACCCTCCCCCACACACACAGCAGCGGCGCCGGTGGTCAGTTGACCACCGGCGCCGCCGGTGACGGTCAGGCTTTCAGACTGTCGGCAGGAGCCGACTAGAAGTGGCGTCCCACGTGCGCTTCCTCGCGGGCCGTCTTCACCATGTGCGGGTAGTGCAGCTCGAAGGCCGGACGCTCCGAACGGATCTTCGGCATCGAGGTGAAGTTGTGGCGCGGCGGCGGGCAGGAGGTCGCCCACTCCAGGGAGTTGCCGTAGCCCCACGGATCGTCGACGGTGACGATCTCACCGTAGCGCCAGGACTTGAACACGTTCCACACGAACGGCAGGACCGAGATACCGAGCAGCAGCGCACCGATGGTGGAGATCTGGTTCAGCAGGGTGAAACCGTCCTGGTCCAGGTAGTCGGCGTACCGACGCGGCATGCCCATGCTGCCCAGCCAGTGCTGCACCAGGAAGGTCATGTGGAAGCCCACGAAGGTCAGCCAGAAGTGGATCTTGCCCAGACGCTCGTCCAGCATGCGGCCGGTCATCTTCGGGAACCAGAAGTAGATGCCGGCGTACGAGGCGAACACCAGGGTGCCGAACAGGGTGTAGTGGAAGTGCGCGACCACGAAGTAGGAGTCGGAGAGCTGGAAGTCCAGCGCCGGCGACGCCAGCATCACACCGGTCAGACCACCGAACAGGAAGGTGGCGAAGAAGCCGATGGCGAAGATCATCGGGGTCTCGAAGGAGATCCGGCCCTTCCACATCGTGCCCAGCCAGTTGAAGAACTTCATGCCGGTCGGCACGGCGATCAGGAAGGTCATGAAGCTGAAGAACGGCAGCAGCACAGCACCGGTGACGAACATGTGGTGCGCCCACACAGCCAGCGACAGTGCGGCGATCGACAGGGTGGCGAACACCAGTCCGACGTAGCCGAACATCGGCTTACGGGAGAAGACCGGGAAGATCTCCGAGACGATGCCGAAGAACGGCAGGGCCAGGACGTAGACCTCGGGGTGGCCGAAGAACCAGAACAGGTGCTGCCACAGGATCGCGCCGTCGTTGGCGGAGTCGTAGATGTGGCCACCCAGGATGCGGTCGTACAGCACGCCCAGCGCGGCGGCGGTCAGCAGCGGGAAGATGAGCAGCACGAGCAGGGACATGACCAGGATGTTCCAGGTGAACACCGGCATACGGAACATCGTCATGCCCGGTGCGCGCAGGCACAGGATGGTGGTGATCATGTTGATCGCCGAGGCGATCGTGCCCACACCACCGACACCGACACCGACGACCCACAGGTGCGAGCCGACGCCGGGCGAGTTCACCGCGTCGGCCAGCGGCATGTACATCGTCCAGCCGAAGTCGGCGGCACCGCCGGGGGTCAGGAAGCCGGACAGCATGATGATGCCGCCGAAGGTGGTCAGCCAGAAGCCGAGTGCGTTGAGTCGCGGGAAGGAGACGTCGGGGGCGCCGATCTGCAGCGGCATGATGTAGTTGCCGAAGCCGAAGACCAGCGGACTGCCGAACAGCAGCAGCATGATGGTGCCGTGCATCGTGAACAGCTGGTTGAACTGCTCGTTCGACAGGAACTGCAGGCCCGGGTGGAACAGCTCCACGCGGATCAGCAGCGCCATGAGGCCGCCGATCCCGAAGAAGATGAACGCCATCACGAGGTACATGATGCCGAGCTGTTTGTGGTCGGTCGTGGTCAGCATGCTCCATGCGTGACCACCCTTCTTCGACCGGCCGCCGTGTGGTTCTCCACGGTCAGGCCGGGCGTGCGGGGCGTGCGTCTCCTCGGACGGGACAACGGCAGTCAATGGTCCAAACCTCCTGAAGCGTCGGTGGCGGACTCATCTCCGGTCGTCAACCGGGGCCGTCACACGGTGTCGGTATTCCGACTATAGGTTTGGCGCATTTCCCCTGGTGAAGCCGTTGCGCTTATGGGGTGATCACTTGCCGTTATGCGACCACGACGACACCGTCGTGAGGTACTTCGCCAACGACTCCAGGTACACCGCGCTGGCGGAACCCGGGTCCCAGACCAGCTCGTAGAACATCTCGACCTGGGTGCCGTCCTCGCGCACGATGCGGCGTGAGGACATGCCCTCGCGCACGTGGCGCTCCGGCAGCACGACGGAGCCCATGCCCTTGTTCGCCCACCCCGGCAGGGCGGTGCAGTGGGTGACCTCCATCTCGGCACGCTTCAGCTCACGGCCGGCCTCGGCGAACATGTCCGAGACCATGCGGGTGATGCTGCAACCGTGACGGCACAGGATCAGCTCGCGCTCGGCGAGTTCGTCCACGGTGATCTCGTCGCCGTCTCCCTCATTGGGCTCCTCGACCAGGACGAGGTAGTCCGAATCGATCAACCGGTGGCTGTAGCCCGGCAGCGAACCCAGCGCGGGCACGATGATCATGTCCAGGCTGCCGGCCTGCAGGAACTCCTCCAGCGGGTCGAGCTCGGCCTCGAGCAGCATCGCGTCGTGACCCACGGCCAGGGCGTGCGGCCCGTGGATGGCGTCCTTGAGCTGTGCGACGATCTCCTTGTCGATCTTCGGGGAGATCCCGACCCGCACGGTGCCCGACCTGCTGGAGGTGAAGGACTCCGCCTCAACCTCCATGCGGGTGATGTCCGCGATGATCTGCTTGATCCGCGGCAGCAGCGCCGCGCCGAAGGCCGTCGGCGACGTGCCCCGCGGGTTACGCAGGAAGATACGTCCGCCGAGGTGTTCCTCGAGCTTGGCGATGCTGATGGACAAGGCCGGCTGAGTGACTCCGAAACGACGCGCGGCAGAGCTGAACGACCCTGCGTCCGCTACCGCGTCGGCGTAGCGAAGGGATTCGAGTGTAAGTCTGGCATTCATGGTGTTCTCATCCTATTGCCGCTGGCCAGCATCATAAAACATTGTCCATAAGGAATACCCCTCCGAATATAACGACGAGGGGTGATGTGCGCCTCAGGTGCGTATAATCCGGATGAATACTGCACCGGCGTGGGAGGCCGCCGCGGATGCGGCACCGCGGGCGTCACCGATCTCTAGGGCGCCGACGATCGCGCGGTGCTCCCGCACCGCCATCGAGACGTTCCACGGGTCGCTCCACGCGGTGGTCGGATACAGGAAACTCTGGACGTCCAACCTCTCGAGGACGTCGCACAGGGGACGGTTCCCCGAGGCCTCCCGGAGGCGGGTGTGGAACTCCAGGTTCACCCGTAGATCACGTACCGGGTCCGGCGGCGCCCCGAGGTTGGATTCCTGGACCTCCACGAGTGCCCGCAAAGCCGCGATCTGCGCGCTCGTTGCATTGCGTGTCGCCTGTTCAGAGGCCTGCGCGTCGAGAATCTGGTGCAACTCGAAGACCTGTCCGAGCGTGGCCGCGTCCATCTCCGCCACACGCGCGCCGGCACGTGGCCGGTACTCCGCCACGCCCTCCACCGTGAGTTGCTGGACGGCCTCGCGCACGGGACTGCGCGAGACCCCGTAGCGCGCCGCGATGCCGGGCACGCTCAGGGCGGTTCCCGGCGGCAGTGCGCCGGTGATGATCTCCTCGCGCAGGCGCTGTAGCACGGACTCCCCGAGCAGTGCACCGGCACCGCTCGCGTCCACTTGTTCCGTCATGCACTTCTCCTCTATATAGGGGCCCGCTGGCGATACTGCATGTAGGGCCCGACCCTCCCGGCCGGCCTCCGGTCGACAACTTCCCGCCCGCACTACCAAGGATGCCGGACGGCGCCGCCCCTGCCCACCCCCGAACTACATGCAATCTCCACGCGCGGCGGAAAATCAACCCCACCAGCACCATCAGCACCATGCGTACCGCGGTAACCGGCCCCGGGGGCACCGGCGAGAGCACCCGGAGGAGCCCCGAAGTGAGGGTAGCGGGGGGAGAATATCGGGGGTAGTGGGAATTTCATCGACAGTGAATAAAACTCCCCGTCAGACTCAGGCCTGGTCCGTCGGACGGATCATGACGGTGTCCACGTCCATGTGCGCCGGACGCCCCGCCACCCACCGCACGGTCTCGGCGACGTCCTGCGCGGTGAGGTTCAGCACGTCCTCGTAGACCTGCTGCGCGCGGTCGGCGTCGCCCTTGAACCGGTTGAGGCTGAAGTCCGTCGCCACGCGTCCCGGGTCGACCTGGCAGACGCGCACCCCCTTCTCGGCGAACTCCATGCGCATCACGTCGCTCAGCGCGGTCTCGCCGAACTTCGCGGCGTTGTAGCCGGCCCCGCCGCGGTAGGCGTTGCGTCCGGCGATGGAGACGATGTTGATCACCTGCGGCGCGGCGGTGCGCTGCAGCTCGGGGAACAACGCCTGGGTGACCTGCAGCGTGCCGATCACGTTCGCCTCGTACATCCACCGCCAGTCCTCGACGTCCCCGTCGAGCACCGTGTCGAGACCACGGGCACCGCCGGCGTTGTTGACCAGCAGGTCCGCCCCGCCGAGGTCGTGCACGGCGGACGCCAGGGCGTCCACGCTCACCCGGTCGGTGACGTCCACGGTCGCCACGTGGGTGGACACCTCCGGGGCGTCCGCGGCGATGCGAGCGGCGACCTGCTCCAGCCTCTCCGGACGCCGCGCGGCGAGGACGACGTCCCACCCGTCCGTGGCCAGGGCCACCGCGGTGGCCTCCCCGATGCCGGCGGACGCTCCGGTCACCACAGCGAGACGGCGTTCTGATGTCTGTTCTTTATCGCTCATACGCCAGAGCGTAGTACCTCCGACCGCATAGACTCATCCATTATGAAGCTCCCGAGCATGCTCAACGGCCCCGTGACCCGCGCCCAGATCAACCATCCCGTGGTCGCGGCGAAGGTGATCCGCCGGCTGACCGGCTCGAGCAGGAAGAAGGGTTCGGACGCGATAGATGCGACAGAGGAGGCTGTGTCCTCTATATCTTCCGCTGCTGCGCCACCGGTCCGTACCAACGGCATCGAGGCTGCGAAGCTTGCCGCCGGAATCCCCGCCGAGCACTGAGCCAGACACTGAGCCAGGCACACACCCGAACCTACGGCCGGGGCACCAGGTAGCGCCCGGCCCCGGGGACGACCTCGACCTCCATCGGCAGCGGGGCGAAGCGGTCACCGTCGGCGTAGCCGTTGATGTGCTGTCCGCCACGGTCGGTCATCTCGATGCGCACCCGGCGCGCCCGGTAGGTGTTCACGCCACGTTCCTCCACGAAGCTGCCGTCGAAGATCTTCATGAACTTCGTCGCCGCCTTCGCCCGTCCCATGCGTTCGAGCACGGTGACGTCGAGGATGCCGTCGTGGTGGTCGGCGTCCGGGCAGATGACCATGCCGCCGCCGTAGCTGCGTGTGTTGCCCATCGCCACCAGCGTCATGTTCTCCTCGACGACCCTCTCCTCGTCGGTGCCGGGGTCCAGAACCAGCCGGGTCGGGATGGAGTGGAAGTTGAGGAACTCCGCGACGATGGCCATGTTGTAGCGCATCTGCCCGCGCGGCCAGCGGATCCGGTTGGTACGGTCGGAGACCAGGGAGTCGAAGCCGGCGCAGGCGATGGTGCCGAACCAGTGCTCGTTGCCGGCGTCGTCGCGCATGCGGCCCAGGTCGGTGGTGGTGCAGAAACCACGGGCGATGACGTCGGCCGCCCGGCGCGGGTGGGTGGGGATGCCGTACTCGCGGGCGTGGTCGTTGCCGGTGCCGGCGGGGATGATGCCCAGCGGGGTGGACGTGCCGGCCTGTTCCTGCAGGGCGAGGTTGATCAGCCCGTCGCCGCCGCAGACGACGAGGGCGTCGATCCCCTCCTCGGCGACCATGCGTCCGGCGAGTTCGCGGGCGCCCTCGGGAGACGCCCCCTGGATGCTGACCACGTCGATGCCGTGGTCGGCGAAGCGGTCGCGGGCGATGTCGGCGGCCGCCCCCGCCCCGCCCTTGCCGGCGTGGGGGTTGGTCAGCAGGGCGATGCGCCGCAGGTCGACGTGGCCGACCTCGTAGGCGTGCCGGTGCTCACTCATCGTCGCCCCCGATCAGTGTGCCGGGGTTCATCACGCCGTCGGGGTCGAGGCGGTCCTTCACCGCGCGCAGGACGGCGACCCCCAGTTCGCCGATCTCGGCGGCCATGAAGGGGCGGTGGTCGGCGCCCACGGCGTGGTGGTGGGTGACGGTGCCGCCGTGCTCGGTCAGCGCTCGGGTCACCGCGGTCTTGGCGGTGCGCCACTGTGCCACCGGGTCACCCTTCTGCGCGGCGACCACGGTGAAGTACAACGAGCAGCCCTCGGCGTAGACGTGGGAGACGTGGCACATGATCAGCGCCATGGTGCCGGAGCCGTTCAGCGTGCCCGCCAGCGCCTCGCCCACGGCCTTCTTCAGCCGGGAGACGTTGGACCAGTCGGTGCAGGTCTCCAGGGTCTCGCACAGTGCGCCGGCGTCCAGCAGGGAGTCGCGCAGCACCGGGGCGTTGAACCGGCCCTGCTCCCAGTGCCGTGCGGGCTCCTCCCCCACGCTCGTGGCCCCCTTGGAGAGCAGCAGGTCGCGGGTCTCGGCGTGCCGGGAGGCGGTGTGCGCCTCGGTGCCCTCGTACATGGTGATGCACATGCACCCGGGCGGGGAGCTGGACTCGCCGGCCTTGTCGCCGGAGGACAGGTTGACCGAGGACTCGATCTCGTCGGACAGCCGGATCACCGTGGGCCCGGTGCCGGTCTGCTTCACGGCCCGCAACGCGGCCACACCGGTGGCGAAGTCGGGGAAGGTGAAGGCCTCGTAGCGTTTGACCTGCGGAACCGGGTGCACGCGCAGCCGCACGCGGGTGACCACGCCGAAGACCCCCTCCGAGCCCATCACCAGTTCGCGCAGGTCGGGCCCGGCGGCCGAGGCCGGGGAGGCGTGGCCCACGGTCATCACACCGACCGGGGTGACCAGGGTGAGTTCGCGGACCATGTCGTCGAAGCGTCCGTACCCGGCGGAGTTCTGCCCGGACGAGCGGGTCACCGCGTAGCCGCCGATCGTGGCGTAGGGGAAGGACTGCGGGTAGTGGCCGATCTGCAGGCCGTGGTCGGCGAGCAGCAGTTCGGCGGCCGGTCCGGTCAGCCCCGCCCCCAGGGTGGCCAGGCCGGACTCGGCGTCCACCTCGGACAGGCGATCGAAGCGCACCAGGTCGAGGCTGACCACCCCGCGGAAGCTGCGCGAGCCGTCGGTGTCGACCGGGGTCAGCCCGCCGACGACGGACGTGCCGCCGCCGAAGGGCACCACGGCGATCCCCTCGCGCGAACAGAACCGCAGGACGTCGAGGACCTCGTCCTCCGTGCCGGGCGCGAGCACCGCGTCCGGCGCGGAGACCACGTGGGACGCCCCGGCGCGCCATTCCAGCAGGTCCAGGGAGGACTTGCCGCGGGCGCGCGGCGCGCGCTGGGCGTCGTCGGTGGAGACGTGGGCGGCGCCCACGATATCGGCGAAGGCCTGCAGGTCGGCGTCCTGCAGCCGTACCGGGCTGAGCGTGACGGCGTCGAGGTCGACCTCGCGCGCGGCGGTCGCCCCGGCGTCCTCCCGCACGCCCATGAGGGTGCCGAGCATGGAGCGCGTCGAGGAGCCCAGGGGCTTCGCCTCGTCGACGGTGCCCCAGAGGTTGAACTTCATCGGCGGGATCGGCAACGTGTCCATGACCACACAAGATATCCGGTCCGCCGACTCCCCGACGCGGAATCCCGCACACCGATAGACTGCAGGTCATGACAACCTTCCGGCCGGACGCCACCCGACTCGACGCCGCCCGCCGCACCGGTGAGGTCACCGGCCTGCGCGACGGACACACCCATGTGGACCTCGTCGTCATCGGTGCCGGCGTCACCGGCGCCGGGGTGGCGTTGGACGCGGCGACCCGCGGACTGGACGTCCTGCTCGTCGACGCCCACGACATCGCCTTCGGCACCTCGCGCTGGTCCTCGAAACTCGCCCACGGCGGTCTGCGCTACCTCGCCACCGGCAACGTGGGCATCGCCCGGCGCTCCGCCGTGGAACGCGGCATCCTCATGGGCACCACCGCCCCGCACCTCACCCACGCCGTGACCCAGGTCGTGCCCGTGCAGGACCGCTACACCCGCGGGCAGAAGACCACCCCGCGCGTCGGGTTCCTCGCCGGCGACGCACTGCGTGTCGCCGCAGGTACCCCGGCGTCCACCCTGCCGGCCTCACGCACCGTCAGCGCCCGTACCGTCGCCGAACTGTGCCCCGCCGTCGACACGTCCGACCTGCGCTTCGGCTACGTCAACCACGACGGTCAACTCGTCGACGACGCCCGCCTGGTCACCGCCCTGGTCCGCACCGCCGCCGGCTACGGGGCACGTGTGGTGACCCACTGCCGCGCCGTGGAGGCCCACGGCGACCGGGTCGTCCTGCGCGACGAACTCTCGCCGGACGCCCCGACGTTCGGCGTGACCGCCGGGGCCGTCGTCAACGCCACCGGCGTGTGGGCCGGGCACCTGGACCCGCAGGTCACCGTGCGTCCCTCCCGCGGGACGCACCTGGTCATCGACGCCGCCGCCGTCGGCAACCCCACCGGCGCGCTGACCGTGCCCGTGCCCGGCCACAGCAGCCGGTTCTGCTTCATCCTGCCCGAGCAGCTCGGCCGCTGCTACGTGGGCATCACCGACGAGGACCTGGGCACGAAGACCATCCCGGACGTGCCCGAGGTGCCGGACTCCGACGTGCGCTGGATCCTCGACGTGGTCAACCAGGCCCTCGCCGTGGACCTCACCAACGACGACGTGCTCGGTGCGTTCGCCGGGCTGCGGCCGCTGGTGCAGTTCAACAGTGATTCTGGGGACTCTGCCGACTCGTCCACCGCGGACCTCTCGCGCGACCACGTGATTCTCACCGGCGAGGGGGGCGACGCCAACCTGGTCACCGTGACCGGCGGCAAGCTCACCGAGTACCGGCTGATGGCGGAGCAGACCATGGACCTCGTCGCCGGTATGCTGCGCGAGTCCGGGTCCACTCCGGGGCCGTGCGTGACCGCCACCACCCCCCTGGTCGGCGCGCCCGGCTCCCCCGGCGTGCAGTATGTGCGTTCCAGCGACCTCGCCGGGCTGCCCGCCTCGATGGTGGAACGCTTCGGCCACGAGGCCCCGGCCGTGCTGCGCACCTGCCCGGTGGAGCGACCGCTGGAGCCGGTGGCCCCGGGCATCGACACCGTGCGCGCCGAGTTCGCCTGGCACGTGACCCACGAGGGTGCGATGACGGTGGAGGACCTCATCGACCGCCGGTCCCGCATCGGCCTGGTCACCGCCGACCGGGACGTCTGCCTGCCCGCCGCCGAGGAGATCCTCGCCGCGGTGCGCTAGAAACAACCCGCGAAAGTACCCCCGAAGAACTGTCTGAACTGCACCGTTAGTCCGTTTGCGGCCTGCTGGATGCCGAGAAGCTCTTGCAGAGTTCTTTTGGAGTTGTGTGAAGAACCCTCAAAGAACCACCCGGCCACCGCGTGCGGCCCCACCACACCGGTCGACTGGCATACTGGTGGGCATGAGTCCGATCCAGCCCATGTCAGTACCGCCAGTACCGTCAGAACCCTCGCCTGAGCCCCAGTCCGGGACCGGCCCCGCGGGTAACGCGACCACCACCTGGGCGTCCGTCACCGGGGCGGACCCCGCCCACTCGCAGCGCTACATCGCCCGGTGGGAGGGCTTCGAGCACGAGGGCAAGGACATCGACGGTGAGGCCCGGCTGGTCGACGCGATGGCACCGCGCCACGCCCGCGTCCTCGACGCCGGCTCCGGCACCGGACGCGTCGCCGCCGCCCTGGCCGCCCGCGGCCACCTCGTCGCCGCCGTCGACATCGACCCGCAGCTCGTGGAGTACGCGCGCGGGCGCTACGTCGGCTCCGGCGTGGAGTGGGCGGTCGGCGACCTGGCGTCCGACGCGGAGGTGCCGTCCGGCCCGTTCGACATCATCGTCTCCGCCGGCAACGTCCTGGCGTTCATCCCCGACGCCGCGCACCGCCAGGCGCTCGGCGTCCTGGCGTCACGCCTGGCCCCGGCAGGACGCCTCGTCGTCGGCTTCGGCCTGTCGCGCGGGCGCTCCGTCGAGGAGTTCGCGCAGGACGTCACGGCCGCCGGCCTGCGTCTCGTCCAGCGGTTCTCCTCGTGGGAGCTGCAGCCGTTCACCGACGGCACAGAGGGAACCGACGCGAGCGACTTCATGGTCGCCGTGCTGCAGCTCGCCGAGCCCGCCGGAGGTGACCACGATGAGTGAGCCCACCCCCGTGTCGAACTCCGTGGCGCAGGTCGTGTTCCGCCACGACCCCACCACCGCGCCGCAGTGGACCTACTACGGCATCAACGCGCCGATGACCGGCAGCGCGCAGAAACTCTCCGAGGCGAAGTACGCCGCCAACCGTGACCTGCAGTTCCTCTCCGGCGAGGAGAAGCCGGCGATGCGCAGCTACGCCGAGTGGGCCGTGGACCAGGAGACCAGCCCCGAGGCCATGCCGCACGGCGGGTCCCACGGCGGGCCTGCCAGCGGGCCGGGCATGTTCGTGCGCTCCCTGCAGGACGAGGACACCAACCAGCGCCTTCACCGGCAGAACCTCGCGCAGGCCTACCTCGAGGGGATCCGTTCCACCCCGGAGATCCGCAGCACCCTGCCCGCGCTCGTCGCCGGCGACAGCGGTGAGGACGACGCAGGCGAGGACGCCACAGGTGCCGACGGGAACGACGGCGCCGAGGGCCCGTCCGACGTCATCCTCGTGACCCTGTTCCCCCACGACCTGCTCGGTGACGCGCTGCTGAACCTCACCGCGATGGACACCGTGATCTTCTGCCTGCCCGACGGAGACTCCCTCGGATTCCTGCCCGTCGCCGGCACCGAGGTGTGGCCGACCGACGGCTCCACCGGCATGCTGGAGCGCTTCGGCCTGGACGAGTTCGCCACCGTGCAGGACCTCATGGACGCCAGCGACGGCGACGGGGTCGTGGAGGGCTGAGCCCGCCGCGCCGCCGCGCCCCCGCGCCGTCCTACTTCGGCTCCCGGCTCCCCAGCCGGACCTTCTCGACCTCGCGCCCCTTGTCCACGTCGGAATCCTTGAACCCGAAGAACCAGGTCAGGGTGAACGCCACGGCGAGCGCCACGGCGGAGGCGATGAGGTAGCCCCAGAAGCTGGCGTCCACCCCGTCGTCGGGGTTGACGAAGGAGGTGAAGCCGATCAGCGACCCGGTGAAGCCCCACATGTTCACGTTGAACAGGCCGGTCAGCAGTCCACCGACCGCACCACCGACGGACGCCATGATGAACACGCGCCCGTACTTCAGGTTCACCCCGTACATCGCCGGCTCGGTGATGCCGCAGAACGCGGAGATCGCCGCCGGGCCGGACAGGGTCTTGATCTTCTCGATCCTGGTGCGCAGGAACACCGCCAGCACCGCGCCACCCTGGGCGACCATCGTCACGGAGATGATGGCGTGGAGGTAGGAGTTCCCGTTCGCCGCGATGTCCTGCGCCACCAGCGGGATCACCGCCCAGTGCAGCCCGAAGATCACCAGCGACTGGTACAGCGCACCGATGACCGTGCCGGACACCGTGGGCGAGAGGTCGTAGAGCCCCTGGATCAGGTTCGCGATGCCCGTGGACACGAACATGACCACCGGCCCCAGGATCAGCAGGATCGCCAGGGACACGATGACGACCTCGAACAACGGCACGAAGATCATGCGCACCATGTTCGGGATCACCCGCTTCAGCCACGGCTCGAGCACGGAGGCCAGCCAGGCGGCGACGATCATCGGGAAGATCGAGTACGAGTAGCTCGCCACGTGGAAGGGGATGCCGAAGAAGTCGGAGTTCAGCGACATGCCGAGCAGCGCGCTGTCGCCCTCGGTCTCGGACATGTCCACCAGGCTCGGGTAGCAGAGCACGCCGCCGATGATCGAGACGATGATCGGGTCCGCCCCCAGCCTGCGTGCGGCGGTGAACCCGACGAAGATCGGCAGGAAGAAGAACACCGCGTCGCTCATCGCGTTGATGATCTGGTAGGTGTTCGAGTCCTCGGCGACCAGGTCGAAGTTCAGCAGCAGCGACAGGACGCCCTTGATGATGCCGGACGCCGCGAGCAGCCCGATCACCGGGATCATCGACCCGGTGATCACGCCGATCAGCTCGGAGAACCCGTACTTCACCCACCCCACCGCGGTGGTGGGGCGTTCGCGCGGCTCCGCGTCGGGCGCACCGGCGCCTGTGTCTCCGCCGCCCGCGCCTCCCGCGCCGGACGCCTCGAGCCGCCGCTCGACGGCGTCGTAGACGTCCTCCACGTCGGCACCGATGACGACCTGGTACTGCCCGCCGGCGCGCACCACGTCGATGACCCCGTCGAGGTCCGCGACGGCGGTGTCGTCGGCGAGGTCGGCGTCCTTCAGGTAGAAGCGCACCCGCGTGATGCAGTGCGTGACGCTGCGGACGTTCTCCGCACCGCCGATGTTGTCCAGGATCTCCCACGCGGTGAGGTCGAAACCGTCCAGCCCCGCAGGACGCCCCGAGGCTTCCGGCGCTTCCGGCGCTTCCGCCGCCGGCGCGGCGGCCGGTGCGTCGGTCCCTGCGTCGGTCCCTGCATCGGCCGCGCCGGCGAGGAACACCTGTGCGACCACGTCGCCGCGCTCCGCCTCGCCGACGGTCACGTCGAGGTGGTCGACCATCTTCTTCGAGTTCGTCACCACCACCACGGTCGTGGTGGACTTGCCGGCCTCGGTGATCGCCGCGACGTCCATGGTGGCGATCTTCTGACCCGCGGTCACCGTGTCACCCTTGGCGACGTCGACGGTGAAGGGGCGGCCCTCCAGCTCCACGGTGTCCAGACCCAGGTGGACCAGGTACTGCAGGCCGGAGTCGGTCGCGATCCCCACCGCGTGGCCGGTCTTGGCCACCATCACCACCTCCCCGGTGACCGGGGAGCAGACCTCGCCGCCCGGGGTGTCGGTGATGCCGAAGCCGACCCCCATCGCCTCGCGGGCGAACACCGGGTCGGGGACCTCCGACATCTCGATGACGGTGCCCGCCAACGGGCACACCATCTCTTCCTGGCTCATCTCACACTCCTCATTGCACGCTCCTGGGGTAGCTACGGGATTGCACCAGGCTACGGCAACCGCGGCGTTCTACCGTCTGTGCCAGTCGTGCACGCTGCGGTCCGTGGGGATCTCCTCGACCCGTAACTTGCGGGTGCGCGGGTTGGCCAGGTTGAACAGCACGGTGTCGAGCACCTCCGCGCCTCCGGGATGACGATGTCGAAGTAGTAGCCACGGATCTGCGCGTTGACCTGCACGGTCACGTCCACCCCATCGAGGGCGCTCACGATGATGCACACGGCCTTGTACTCCAGTTCACTGGCGGTGCCGGTGATCACGCTGCCGGCGAGCTCCGCCGCCCGTGCCCTGCGCGGTGACGGCGGTGGCCAGCCCATTGAGGGTGGGCAGGCCGCGGCGGTACTCAGTGGTGCCGCGGCGCGCGGTGCTGAGCTGCAGCAACGTCCTGCCGTCCCGCGTTTCCCTCACGCTACCGGGCGACCCCGCGTGCCGTGCCGGATCCGGTGGTTCCGTGCCGCGGGAAGGACGGATCGGGCACGCGGCGCGGGGTCAGGCGGTCACCACTGGGGCGCGTAGCCGTACCCCGGGTCCACGTAGCCCGGATCCTGGTAGCCGTAGCCGGGATCCACGTAGCCGGGGTCCTGGTACCCGTACCCCGGATCGACGTAGCCGGGGTCGACCCAACCCTGGTCGGGAGCGGGGTCCGGCACGGGGTCGGACGCACCGCCGTCGCCGCCGTCGGCAGCACCGTCGCCGTCGGCGCCGTCGGCACCGTCCTCCTCGCCGGGCTTCGGCAGGCGGAAGACGTCCTTCTGCACCTCACCGTCCGGCGAGTCGGGTCCGGGGGACGCCTCCTGCTCACGCTCGGTCTCCTCCAGCGCCTCCGGGTCGTACATCTGCCGGGAGATCTCCGGGGCGAGCATCGCGGCGAAGAGGTTCGTGAAGTGCTGTGCGTCGCGGTAGACCAGCACGTTGCCGACCACGCCGGGGCAGCGTCCGTCGCGGCACACCGCGTCGGTGACGTCGATGTTGGTCAGGTCGAGCCCACGGTAGGCGGCCAGCGCCGGGTTCACCGGTGCCAGCGACTCCTCCTCGTCGACACCGCAGTCCTCGTCGCCGCGGTCCTCGGCCACGCACAGCCGCGCGTTGCCCTGCACCCCGGGGGAGTCCAGCACCCAGGGGGTGTCGCGCACGCCCCAGGTGTGGATGCCGGCGTCGGAGAGCTTGCGCACCATCTCCACGTACTCGTTCGGCACCTGGTCGGGCCCGTCGCCCTCGATGGTGGTCGGACGTGTCACCGTCATGAAGATGCCCTCGGACGGCGGGTTCTCGAAGATGAAGTCCTCGGCCTTCTTCTGCCACTCGCGGCACTCGGGGTAGTCCGAGCCGTCCCACTTGGGGATGTCCATGCCGATCACGCAGCCGAGCTTCAGGATCGGGACGATCTTGAAGTTGCGCTGCTTGGCGATGCGCTCCAGCGCCGGCAGGTAGTGCTCGGAGTGGGAACCGCCGACGAGGTACATCGTGCGGTCGGACTCCAGGTCACCGTAGGCGCAGGGCTCGTCCTCCTCGTTGAACCACTTGGTCATCACCAGGTCGGTGTGGCCGAAGTGGGCGAGGCAGCCGTCCTTCAGGGTGTTGGCGAGCATCGGTGCGTCGTCGGACGGGTCGGGCAGGACGGGCAGTCCGTCCGGCACGTCGGCGTCCTGCAGGAAGGCGTTGGGACCGGGGTACTCGGCGGGGTCGACGTCCTGCACGCCGAGCTCGCGGGCCCGGTTGTCGATGCGTGCCTGGGCGACGGGCCCGAAGGCGAACACCGCGCCGGTGACCAGGACGATGACCAGGGTGGCGACGACCTTGCCGCGCGAGCGCAGCGACGCCCGCCAGTAGCCGCGGTCGAAGAGCACCCACGAGTGGTGCGGCTTCTTCTTCTGACGCAGCGGGGTCTCCACGAAGCGGTGGGTGAGCCACGCCAGCAGCAGGGACAGGGCGATCACGCCGGTGCCGACGAGGGCACCGTTGAGCGGGCCGAGCGTGGCGGTGATGCCGCGCAGCCCGCCGGCCTGCGAGGCCGTCGAGGTGGAGAACCAGAACGTCGCCAGGGTCAGCAGCGGCCAGTGCCACAGGTACAGGCTGTAAGAGGTGCGCCCCAGGAACTGGAAGATCCGTCCGTCGAGCAGACGGCTCACGCCGGTGGACGGCGCGGGCAGCTTCTCCCCCGCTGCGGCGGACGGGTCAGACGCGTCGGACGTATCGGATTCCGGGTTGCCGGCGAAGATGACCAGCATCGCGCCGGCGAGCGGCAGCAGCGTCCAGGGGCCGGGGAACTGGGCCGCACCGTCGAGGAACAGGCCCGTGGCGATGATCAGGGCCAGGCCCGCCAGGCCGGCCGGCCAGCGCAGCCACCGCAGTGAGCGCGGGATGGCGATACCCAGCAGCCAGATACCGAACAGGCCACCCAGCCCGATCTCCCAGAAGCGGGAGAACGGCGAGTAGTAGTTCACGGCCTGGTCGTGCTGGCCCAGCCAGGTGGCGTAGCCGAAGCTGGCGGCGGTGCCGATGACCAGCAGCAGGTGCAGCAGGTTCGTGCCGGGTTTCGCCTTCTTGCGGAACAGGGTCGCCAGCAGGGCGATGACCAGCAACGACCCGAGGTAGATCTGCATCTGCACCGACATCGACCAGATGTGCTGGTAGAGGCTCACGTCCCGGTTGATGGCGGTGTACTCCTGGCCTTCACTGGCCAGGTGGAAGTTCTGGATGTAGAGCAGCGAGGCGGAGGCGTCGTTGCCGGCGTTGACCCACCGGACCTCGGCGTAGACCACCACGGCGAGCACCAGGGTGGCGGCGACGACGGTGATCAGGGCCGGGTACAGGCGGCGCAGGATGCGCAGGAACGACTGGACGACGGTGAGGCCTGCGGGGTTCAGCGCGTTGCGGATCTGCGGGGCGAAGAAGAAGATGCCGCCGACGAGGAGGAACACGTCCACGCCCGACGAGACCCGTCCGACGAAGACGTGGAAGACGACGACCAGTGCGATCGCCAGTCCACGGAGCCCGTCGATGTCCCGGCGGTGTGAGGCCCGGGGACGCCCTGTGGACGCGCTGGACGTCCCTGGCTGCGAGGAGGAAGAGTTCATGGCGCGCTACAGCATACCGCCCACCGACCCGGAATACTGAACACGCCAGGGCCCCGGAGCGTTACACGGGGGTGTCGGGCAAGGTAATGCTTCAGTAAGGCGGAGCGTAACCCGGGTCGACGTAGCCCGGGTCGACCCACCCGGGGTCCACGTAGCCCGGATCCACGTAGCCCGGATCCACGTAGCCCGGTTCCACGTAGCCGGGGTCGACCCATTCCTGCGCGGGCTCCGGCACAGGCTCCGGCACAGGCTCCGTCTCCGGGCGCGGCAGCACGAAGACGTCCTTCGGCGCCAGCGCCGGCGCGGTGGCTCCGCCCGAACTGCCGGAACCGCCGGACGCCGCGTCGCCGCTGGCGCGCACGGCGTCCGCCACCACGCGGCGTTGCTCGTCGGCCGGGGCGGGGTCGTACATCTGCCGTTCGATCTCGGGGGCCATCATCGCCGACCAGGTGGGCGTGAAGTGGTTGCCGTCTCGGTAGACCAGCACGTTGCCGACGACCGCGGGGCACACCCCGTCGTGGCAGTAGGCGGCGGTGAGGTCGAGGTGGGTGACGTCGAGCCCGCGGTAGGCGTCCTGCGCGGGGTTGGTCTCCAGCAGTTCGGCGGCAGAGGGGCCGCAGTCCTCCGGTGAGCCGCCGTCGGCGACGCAGAGCATGGAGTTGCCCAGCGACCCGTCGACCTGACGCCACGGGTTGTCGCGCACCGCCCAGGTGTGGATGCCGGCGTCGCTGAACCGGCGCACGGTGTCCACGTACCCGTCGGGCACCTGGTCGGGCCCGGCGCCGGTCCGCGCGGTGGGGCGGGTGGAGGTCATGAACACCCCGTCGGTGGGCGGGTTGTCGAGGATGTGGTCCTCGACCTTGTCCTGCCAGGCGTAGCACTCGTCGTAGTCCTCGCCGTTCATCCGCTCGATCCGCGCGCCGAGCACGCAGCCGACCTTGACCAGCGGCAGGATCCGGATGCCCCGCTCGCGCCCGATGGCGTCGAGGGCGGGCAGGTAGTGCTCGGAGTGCGAGCCGCCGGCGAGGTACATGGTGCGTGTCGAGTCCACGTCGCCGTAGGCGCAGGGCTCGTCGGAGGTGTTGTTATCCTTGGTCAGCACCAGGTCCTCGCCCTCGATGCCCACGAGGCAGCCGTCGAGGGAGGTCTCCGGCAGCATCACGGACTTGTCCCATACGGGTGCGGGACGCACCGGCACGTCGTCGGGGACGCCGGTGCCGTCGTCGAGAAAGGCGCGCGGCCCCGGGTAGTCGTCGGACGTGCCGTCGGTGGCGCCGGAGCCCACGTCCTCCGCGGCGAGGCTGGGCCCGATGACCCGGTCCTGCACGATGCGCTCCGACGAGAGCACGACCGCACTGGCCAGCACGATGGCGGTCACCGTGACCAGCTTCCCGCGGGAGCGCAGCAGCGACGCCCAGTATCGCCGGTCGGTCAGCATCCAGGAGCGTTCCGGTTTGCCGTGCTGGCGCAGCGGGGTCTCCACGAACCGGTGGGTGGCCCACGCCAGCAGCAGCGAGACGACCACCACGCCGGTACCGACGGCGACGCCGCGCCCGGTGCCCAACGTGGCGGTGATGCCGGCCAGGCCGTCCGACGCCGACTCACCGGTCCCGCCGGTCCCGCCGGTCTCCCCTGTGCCGGAGGTGCCGGCCGAGCCAGCCTCGGCGAAGAGGTAGGTCGCCAGCACCAGCAGCGGCCAGTGCCACAGGTACAGGCCGTAGGAGGTGCGCCCCAGGAACTGGAAGATCCGTCCGTCGAGCAGACGGGTGACCCCCACCGACGCGACGGTGCGCCCCTCCGCCGCCGCACGCGCCCGGTTGCCGTCCGGCTCGGCGACGGGCGTGCCGGCCACGATGACGAGCATCGCCCCGGTCAGCGGCACGAGCGTCCAGGGGCCGGGGAACTGGGCGGCGCCGTCGAGCAGCAGGCCGGTGGCCACGATCAGCACCAGGCCCACCACCCCGGCCGGCCAGCGCAGCCAGCGCCACACCCACGGGATGCTGCGGCCGACCATCCAGATGCCGAACAGGCCGCCCAGCCCGATCTCCCAGAAGCGCGACAACGGCGAGTAGTAGTTCAGCGCCTGGTCGTGCACGCCCAGCCACACCGCGTAGGCGAAGCTGGCCACCGTGGCCACCGACAGCGCGCGGTGCAGCAGCCGGGTGCCGGTGCGCGGGTGACGCCGGAACAGCGCCGCGAGCACCACGATGACCAGCAGCGACCCGAGGTAGATCTGCATCTGCACGGACATCGACCAGATGTGCTGGAACAGGCTCACGTCCCGGTTGATCGCCGAGTACTCCTTGCCTTCGGCGGCCAGGTGCAGGTTCTGGACGTAGAGCAGGGAGGACGCCGCGTCGCCCGCGGCCTGCGTCCACCGCGACACCGGGTAGACCGCCAACGCGAGCAGCATCACCAGGCAGACCACGGTGAGCAGTGCGGGGTAGAGGCGGCGCACGATGCGCGCCACCGACTGCACCAGGGTCAGACCGGCGGTGTTCAGCGCGTTGCGGATCTGCGGGGCGAAGAAGAAGATGCCGCCGATGAGCAGGAACACGTCCACCCCGGCGGACACCCGGCCCACGAACACGTGGAAGACGACCACCAGGGCGATGGCCAGGCCACGCAGCCCGTCGATGTCACGGCGGTGGGTACGCCGCGACGACCGCCGCCCGCCGAGCACGGGGGCGGGGCCTTGTGCTGGGGCGGGTGGGGGTCCTGGGGCTGGGGCGGGCGTCATCTCGTCGTCGATATTAAGTCGACTCTCAGCCCATTACCCCCACGACACACCGGTGGAGGTGTTCAGGCCCCGAACATCTGCCGGGTGATCTCCGGGGCGAGCATCCCGGCGAAGCGGTTGCTGAGGTGCTGGGAGTCACGGTAGACCAGCACGTTGCCGACCACCGCCGGGCACTGCCCGTCGCGGCACACCGCGGCGGTGAGGTCGAGGTGCGTCACGTCCAGCCCGGCGAGGGCGGACGTCGCCGGGTTGGACGCGGCGAGCGCCTCGTCCTGCGCGACGGCGCAGTCGGACGTCCCTGTGTCACCCTTGTCGCCGTCCTCGGCGACGCAGAGCCGCCCGTTGAGCTGCGTGCCCTGCTCCCGCCATCAGCCACGGGGTGTCGCGCACGCCCCAGGTGTGGATGCCGGCGGCGGTGAAGCGGGAGACCACGTCCACGTAGCCCTGCGGCACCTGGTCGGGCCCGTCGCCGGCGATGGTGGTGGGCCGGGTGGAGGTCATGAACACCCCGTCGGTCGGCGGGTTGTCCAGGATGTACTGCTCGGCGGCGACCTGCCACTGCGCGCACTCCGGGTAGGCCTCACCGGTGTCGCGGGTCAGCGGTTCGCCGAGCACGCAGCCCATCTTCACCAGCGGCACGACCCTGATGCCGCGCTCGGCGGCGATGCGGTCCAGGGCGGGCAGGTAGTGCTCGGAGTGCGAGCCGCCGGCCAGGTACATGGTGCGCGTCGAGTCCACGTCGCCGTAGGCGCAGGGCTCGTCGGACTCGTTGAACTCCCTGGTCAGCACCAGTCCGGTCTCGTCGAAGCCGGAGTAGCAGCCGTCGTCCTGGGTCTGCGGCATCATCGGATCGACCTCGGTGGTGCCCGGGACCACGTCGACGCCGTCGGGCACCGGGGCGTCCTCCAGGTAGGCGGCGGGGCCGGGGTAGTCGCGCGGGTCGACCGGTTCGGTGGCCAGGGTGGTCGCCCGGTCCTCGTTGTAGCGCTCGACGAGCGGGCCGAAGGCCATCACCGCGACGCTGGCGGCGACGATCACCATCGCCGCGGTCGTCTTGCCGCGGCTGCGCAGCGCGGCCCGCAGGTAGGCGTGGTCGCCGAGCACGAACGAGCGCGGCGGGCGCGCCGACTGCTGCAGCGGCACCTCGATGAACCGCAGCGTGAGCCAGGCCAGCACCACGGACGCGGCGATCACGCCGGCGCCGACCGCCGCGCCGGTGCCCATGCCGAGGGTGGCGGTGATGCCCTGCAGACCTGCGTCGGACGCCTCGGCGCCGGTCTCCTCCGCCGCGGCCTGCGTGGTGTCGGTGGCCAGGAACGTCGCCAGGGTCAGCAGCGGCCAGTGCCACAGGTACAGGCCGTAGGCGGTACGGCCGAGGAACTGCAGCGGCGCGGTGCGCAGCAGCGCCGTCACGCCGGACGTCGTGGACCGCGTGGTCGCGGCGTCCCGCTCGGCGACGGGGTTGCCGGCCAGCACCACGAGCATCGCGCCGGCCAGCGGCACGAGGGTCCAGGGTCCGGGGAACTGGGCGGCGCCGTCGAGCAGCAGGCCGGTGGCCACGATCAGCACCAGGCCGAGCACCCCGGCCGGCCAGCGCAGGCGTGCCCACGCGGCGGGCAGCGTACGGCCCAGCACGGCCATGCCGAACAGTCCGCCCAGGCCGATCTCCCAGAAACGCGACAGCGGCGAGTAGTAGTTCGCGCCCTGGTCCACCCCGCCGAGCCACACGGCGTAGCAGAAGCTGGCCACCGTGCCGATGAGCAGCAGCACCCGCAGCAGGGCCATCCCGACCCTCGGCCACCTGCGGTACATCGACCCGAGCAGGGCGATGACCAGCAGCGAGCCGAGGTAGACCTGCATCTGCACCGACATCGACCAGATGTGCTGGAACAGACTCACGTCCGCACTGATCGCGGCGTAGTCGTCGCCCTGGCGGGTGAGGTTCAGGTTCTGCACGTAGAGCAACGACGCCGCGGCGTCCTCCCCCGCATCCGACCAGCGCACCGGCGCGTACACCACCAGCGCGGCCACGAGCGACACCGTCACCACGGTGACCAGCGCCGGGTAGAGGCGACGCAGGATGCGCAGGAAGGACTGCACCACCGTGAGCCCGGCCGGGTTCAGGACGTTGCGGATCTGCGGGGCGAAGAAGAAGATGCCGCCGAGCAGCAGGAACACGTCCACCCCGGCGGACACCCGGCCCACGAAGACGTGGAAGACCACCACCAGCGCGATCGCCAGGCCACGCAGGCCGTCGATGTCGATGCGTCGGACGGTGCGTTTCTTCTCTGGTTTCAGTGCAGGTTTCGTTTCTGCCACGGCGATCAGGCGGCGTCGTACATCTGCCGGCTGATCTCGGGTGCCAGCAGGGAGGAGAACAGGGACGTGAAGTGCTGGCCGTCGCGGTAGACCAGCACGTTGCCGACCACCGCCGGGCAGCGCCCGTCACGGCACAGCGCCGCGGTGAGGTCGATGTTGGTGATGTCGAGGCCCTCGTAGGCCTCCGGCGCGGGGTTCACCGGCGACAGGCTGGCCTCCTCGGCGATGCCGCAGTCACCGCCGGCATCGTCCTCGGCGCCCTCGGCGACGCACAGGCGCGCATTGCCCTGCACGCCCGGGCCCGCCATGTGCCACGGGGTGTCGCGGACGCCCCAGGTGTGGATGCCGGCGTCGGTGAGACGCTGCACCATCTCCACGTACTCCGGCGGCACCACGTCCGGGCCGTCGCCCTCGATCATGGTGGGCCTGGTGGACGGCATGAACACCCCGTCGGTCGGCGGGTTGTCGAAGATGAACTGCTGCACGTTGTCGTTCCACTCCGCGCACTCCGGGTACGGGTCGCCGCTGAGGTGCGGCAGGTTCATGCCCAGCACGCAGCCCATCTTCAGCAGCGGCACGATCTTGAAGCCCTGCTGTTCGGCGACCTCCTCCAGGCCGGTGAGGTAGTGCTCGGAGTGCGAGCCGCCGGCGAGGTACATGGTGCGGTCGGAGTCCACGTCGCCGTATACGCAGGGTTCGTCGGAGGAGTTGAACTGCTTGGTGAAGATCACGTTGGATTCGGCGAAGCCGGAGAAGCAGCCGTCCTTCTGCGTCTGCGGCAGCATCTCCTCCTCCCCGACGGCGGGGTCGGGTTCGACGGGGACGTCGTCCGGGGCGGGAGCGTCGTCGAGGAAGGCGGCCGGGCCGGGGTACTCGGCGGGGTCGATGTCGTCGGCGTCCACGGCGGCGGCGAGCTGGTTACGGTGCTCGATCACCGGCCCGAAGGACACCACGGCGGCCGTGGCGACGACCATCACCAGCGCGCACACCGCGCCGACGGTGCCGCGGCGTCCCGCCACGGACGAGCGCACGTAGGACGCCGACAGCGCCGTCGCCCGTTCCGGCTTGGCCTGCTGGCGCAGCGGGGTCTCGATGAAGCGGTAGGTCGCCCACGCCAGGAGCACCGACACGACCACCACCACGGAGCCGACGAGGAAACCCTCCCCGTTGCCGAGGGTGGCGGTGATGCCGTTGAGGAAACCGGTGCCGCCGCCCGGGGCGGCGACCTCGGCACCCTGCGACATCAGGTAGGTGACCAGCACCAACGCCGGCCAGTGCCACAGGTACAGGCTGTAGGCGATGCGGCCGAGGAACTGGAACGGCGCGGCACACAGCATCGCCGTCACGCCGGACGCCGGGGCCTGCGAGGTCGCGGCGTCCTGCGTGCTCGCGGCGTCCTCCCCGGCGACGGGGTTGCCTGCGAGCACCACGAGCATCGCGCCGGCCAACGGCACGAGCGTCCAGGGGCCGGGGAACTGCGCGGCTCCGTCGAGGAACAGGCCGGTGCCGATGATCAGCACCAGGCCCACGATGCCGGCGCCCAGGCGCAGGCGTGCCCACACCGCCGGCAGCGCGCGGCCCAGCAGCCAGATGCCGAACAGCCCACCCAAGCCGATCTCCCAGAAGCGGGAGAACGGGGAGTAGTAGTTCGCGCCCTGGTCGTGGCCGCCGAGCCAGGTGGCGTAGCCGAAGCTGGCCACGGTGGCCACCACCAGACCCCAGTGCAGCACCTGCGAGCTGGAACGCACGTGACGCTGGAACATCGCCGCCACCGCCGCGATGACCAGCAGGGAGCCGAGGTAGATCTGCATCTGCACCGACATCGACCAGATGTGCTGGAACACACTGACCTCGCGGTTCACCGCCGTGTACTCCTGGCCGAGGTTCGCCAGGTGCAGGTTCTGCATGTAGAGCAGCGAGGCTCCGGCGTCCTCCCCGACCTCCGGCCAGCGCACCCGGTTGAAGATCAGCACCGAGGCGATGACAGCCACGGTGACGACCGTGATCAGCGCCGGGTAGAGGCGACGGAAGATACGCAGGAAGGACTGCACCACGGTGAGCCCGGCGGGGTTCAGCGCGTTGCGGATCTGCGGGGAGAAGAAGAAGATGCCGCCGAGCAGCAGGAACACGTCCACGCCGGAGGAGACCCGGCCGACGAAGACGTGGAAGATGACGACGAGCGCGATCGCCAGACCGCGCAGGCCGTCGATGTCCCTGCGGTGGCCCCGGTACCTGCTGCCGGACCGGGGGCCGGCCTGTGAACTGGCACCGGGCTGGCGTCGCGTGTGTGTCGAATCCATAGCGCTCACATGGTATCGCCGCCGGGGCCCTACGGCACGAAGGCCCGCCGGGGCGGGGTGGGACGGTGGGGGTCTGCCATCACCCGCTTAGGAGGTGAGCCACCCGGTGAGTTGCTCATCCGTGGACAGGTCGACCATCCGGACAAGATCCCGGTTGCCTTGGTGATTGTCGGCGAGGCGGAGGTGGTCGCCCCAGTCGATCGCTTAGGCCCGCAAGGGATCAACCATGTCTGCGACGGCGCCGTCGAATGAGTCGCTGTCGGCCACGAGCGGTAGCCCCGGAAGCATGGTGCTCCAGCCGTCATTCTCGGCGACGGCCTGGGCATGTGCCGGGCGGGCCTCCCCGAGCGTGCGACGCAACCGGTCACGGTCGATAGCGCCCGGTATCGCTGGTTCTTCAGTCATGTCGTCGGTCCTCTCTTGGACCTCTCGTTGACCTTCCAGCTACGACCCGAACGCGGGGTGGTAGCTCACCACCGCACGCGGGTAGGACGTTTCCCCGTCGAGCCGTAGCGCCTGGAAGTAGGGCGCGCTCTCCTGCGGCAGTCCCTCCATCACCAGGCCCTCGCGGGCGGCGAAACCGAAACGGTCGTAGTAGGTGGGGTCGCCGAGCAGGACCGCACCGGTGGCGTCCTTCGTGGTGTCGAGGAACTCCAGGGCGCTGCGCATCAGCGCCGCACCGATCCCCTCCCCCTGGTGCGCCGGGGACACCGACAGCGGGCCGATGCCGAACCAGCGCCCGGCGTCCTCCCCTGCCACGCCACCTGACGTGTCGCCCTCGAGCGTCACCGGCGACACCGCCACATGTCCGATCACCCAGCCGGAACGCACCGCGACCAGAGACAACGTGAGCGCATCGGCGGCGCGCAGGGCATCGACGATGGCAGGCTCGCGCCCGTCGGAGTGCTCGATACCCTCGAAGGCTGCCGCGGTGAGCGAGCGGATCTCGCCGGCGTCGCCACCGTCGGCGGCCTCCGGGCGGATCACCGGGAGGCCGTGCGTGTCATCCGTTCCGTTGCCTGCGCCGTGGTTCATGCCACGGATTCTACTCAGAAACTACTCGACGCGGCGTCCAGCGTGGCGACCTCGTCCTCGGTGAGCTCCAGGGTCGTCGCCGCGATCAGCGGGGCGACCTGCTCCGGGGTGCGCGCCGAGGCGATCGGGGCGGTGACGCCCTTGGCCAGCAGCCACGCCAGTGCCACCGACGCCGGCTCCACGGAATGCGCCTCAGCGACCGTGAGCACGGCCTCGACCACGCTGAACGGGTCGGCGTCCTTCTCGAAGTAACCGCCGGTCTGTCCCTCGCGGGCAGCACCCTCCAGATCCTCACGGCTGCGGTACTTACCGGTCAGCAGGCCGGACGCCAGGGAGAAGTAGCTGAACACACCCACCCCGTACTCCTCGGCGACCTGCATGTAGCCGTCTTCGTAGCCGGCGCGCGACAGCAGGCTGTACTGCGGCTGGATCGCCAGCGGGATGGCGTGGTCGAGCTCCAGCTCGCGGGCGGTCTCGAAGAACTCGCGCATGCGCTCGGTGGAGTAGTTGGACAGGCCGATGTAACGGACCTTGCCGGAGTCCACCAGGGCCGCGGCGGTGCGGACCTGGTCGGCGATCGCCACGGACTCGTCGTCGTAGTGGAAGTAGTAGAGGTCGATGACCTCGGTCTGCAGCCGCTTCAGCGAGTCGTCGAGGTTGGACACGACCGTGTCGTGCGCCAGGCCTTCGGCACCCTGGAGTGCGCCGACCTTCGTGGCCAGGACGACCTGGTCACGGTTGCCGCGCTCGGCGAACCACTGGCCGAGCACGGTCTCCGACTCGCCGCCGGAGTGGCCCTCGCCCCACTGCGAGTACATGTCGGCGGTGTCGATGAAGTTGCCGCCGGCGGCGAGAAACGCGTCGAGCACCGCGAAGGACTCCTCGGTGTCCGAGGTCCATCCGAAGGTGTTGCCGCCGAGGTTGAGCGGGGTGATCTCAAGATCGGTGCCGGGGACGGTAATACGCTTTGTCTCTGTCATGGCGACCACGGTACGCCCTACCGGAAGCGCGCCGGAAGTTCCGGTTCCCCGAGCGACAGCATCAACCGGTTGGCCCAGTTGAAGAACGCCGCACCGTTGATCACGTCGACAATGGAGGCGTCGTCCAGCCCGGCGGCGCGCAGCCGTTCCACGTGATCCCGACAGAAGTCCACGGGAGTGCTGGTCAGCGCCACGGAGGCCTCGGCGATGGCGTTCCACGCCTCGGATCCCAGGTCCGGCAGGGAGTCGGGGCCGACGGCCTCGTTGCAGAGCCGCTGGACGTCGTCCTCCCGGCCGGTGGACTCCTGCAGGGCGCGCCCGGTGTGCACCGAGGCACAGTAGACGCAGCCGTTGTAGCGGCTGGTCACCGCCGCGGAGATCTCGCGCTCGGCACGTCCGGCACCGTCGGTGACGTTGTAGAAGATGTCCTTGTCGGTCAGGGTGCGCGCCTCCAGCGCGTCCGGGTCGCGGGCGAGCAGGCGGAAGTAGGACGACTTCGCACGCATCGGGTCGACCAGGGCGGTGCGCTGCCGCTCGGTGAGCTCGTCCTCCTCCACCGGCGGCACCCACGGCTGCCAGCCCAGGCTGTGGCTGACGAACCGGGTGGGACGGTGCAGGTCCGGGTAGGTCAGGACGTCGAATGCGCCGCCGGTGAGCGGTGCGGGGCCGCCCGGTTCCTGTTCTCGCTCCTGTGCCTTCCCGCGGCGGCGGACGGGACCGGCGGCGAGCGGCATGTACATCGCGTCCGCCGCCTTCAGGGCGAACAGTCCCGCCGCGGCGCGTATCTGGAAGCAGAGGAAGGAGATCAGCTGCGCCAGGCTCACCACCTGCGTGGGCGTCCACCCCGACCAGGCCAGGGGAGCAAGGCGCTCCGGTCGACTATCGCGAGGGTGGAAGACTAGCAGGTGGGCGAACTCGAGGGCGGCGGTGAGTTTCTCGCCGAGCACCCCGCGCACGTGCGGGTCCACGCTGAACTCTGGGCCGGGCACGGACTCCCCGGCCAGGTCCGGCTCGCGGTAGGTGCCGTACGGCCCCACGGTGAGCCCGGCCTGCACGGACTCCGCCACCGCGGTGGCGACCGCGTCCTCCACCACGTCGCCGAGCAGGTCGGCGTAGAAGTCAGCGGCCTGGCCCTGGTGCAGCCCGGCGACGAAGGCGGCCACCACGTACCGCTCGGTGTCGGTGAAGCCAGAGCCGTCATCCTCGCCGTCGCCGGCCTCGAGCAGCACCCGGAAACTGTGCTGAGCGTTCGTCCGGGCCTGCGACCGGTTGCGCCGCAGTTCGGCGACGGGCTCCCCGGGGTTGATGCCGGCGAGGAGTTCGATGATGTCTGCGCTGTCTGTGCTGTCGCTCATAGTCCCAGGTTAAGTCCTCCGGAGCGGTAGCGCCGCCCCGGAATCGCGTCGAGTAGTCGGATGGTGAAGTCGCTGTTCGGACGCTCGAAGATGTCCTCGGTGCGCCCGGACTCCACCTGGCGGCCACCGGACATCACCGACACCGTGTCGGAGATCTCGCGCACCACCGCCAGGTCGTGGGAGATGAAGACGTACGTCAGCCCGAGCTCGCGCTGCAGCTCGTCGAGCAGGTGCAGGATCTGTGCCTGCACGGTGACGTCCAGGGCGGACACCGCCTCGTCGAGCACCACCAGCTCCGGGTCGAGGATCAGGGCGCGGGCGATCGCCACGCGCTGGCGTTGCCCGCCGGAGAGTTCCGCGGGACGCCGCTCTGCCATGCCGGAGCCCGGCGCGCCGAGGGCGACGCGGTCGAGCATCCCGTCCACCCGCTCACCGACCTGCGCCCGCGACAGGTCGGTGAGGTTCTGCAGCGGCTCACCGATGATGCGTCCGATGCTCTGGCGCGGGTCCAGCGAACTGTAGGGGTTCTGGTAGACCATCTGCACGCGTCGTCGCAGTTCACGGCATCCCTTCGCATCCAGGGTGTCCACGCGCGTGTCGCCGAGGCGCACCTCGCCGGATGTCGGACGCCGGAAGGCGGTCACCGCCCGGCCCACGGTGGACTTGCCCGAACCGGACTCCCCGACGATGGCGTGGGTGGTGCCCGGCAGGACGGAGAAGGAGACGTCGTCCACCGCGACGGCGTCCCCGAACTCCTGGCGCAGGCCGGTGACCTGCAGCAGCGCCGGGGTGCCGTCCTGCGGCGTCGCGGGACGGTAACTCGCCGCCTCCACGGCGCTGACCAGCGACGGGGCGTCCGCAAGCAGTCGGCGCGTGTAGTCGTCGCGCGGGTCGGTGAGCACGCGGTCGGTCGGGCCGTCCTCCCGCACCTCCCCGGAACGCATCACGACCAGCTCGTCGGCGCGGTCGCCGGCGACGGCGAGGTCGTGGGTGATGAACAGGACGCCCAGGCCCAGCTCGTCGCGCATGCGGTCGAGCAGGTCCAGGATGGTGCGCTGCACCGTGACGTCCAGCGCGCTGGTCGGTTCGTCGGCGATGAGCAGGTCCGGTTCCAGGGCCAGGGCCGCGGCGATGAGCGCGCGCTGCTTCATGCCGCCGGAGAGTTCGTGCGGGTACTGGGAGTAGCGGCGTTCCGGATCGTCGATGCCGACGGTGTCCAGCAACTCGACGACCTTGGCACGACGCTCTGACCGGGAGCTGCGGCCGTGGATGCGCAACCCCTCGCCCACCGACTCGCCGACGGTCTTCACCGGGTTCAACGAGTTGTTCGGGTCCTGCGGGATCAGCCCGATGCGCTTTCCGCGTACCGTGCGCCACTCGCGGCGACCCAGGTCGCGCAGGCTGCGTCCCTCCAGCAGGATCTCGCCGGACACCGTGGCGTTGTCCGGCAGCAGGCCGAGGGTGGCCATCGCCGAGGTCGACTTGCCGGAACCGGACTCCCCGACGATGGCGGTCACCCGCCCGCGCCGGACGGTGAGGTTGACGTCCTTCACGGCGTGCACCTCGCCGCGGCGCGTCCGGTAGGACACCGCCAGGTCGCGGATCTCCAGCAGCGGCGTCTCGGCAGGACGCGGCGCGCGTGCGCGCTCGTCGTGCCAGGAGCCGTCGTCCCAGTCCATTGCTTCCGTCATGTTCAGGACTCCTTCCGCAACGACTGGCTCAGATGGTTGGTGGCCAGCACGACCAGCACGATCGCCAGGCCCGGCAGCACCGTAAGCCACCAGGAGGTGGCGATGAAGTCGCGGCCCTCGGAGATGATCAGGCCCCACTCCGGCGTGGGCGGCGGCGCACCGTAGCCCAGGAAGCCCAGGGTGGACAGCTGCAGGATCGCGCTGCCGAACTGCAGTGCCGCCAGCGCGACCACCGGGGTCAGCGAGTTCGGCAGGATGTGGCGCCACAACACCTGCATGGCCGTGCCGCCGGAACCGTACGCCGCCTCGACGAAGTCACTTCCGGCCACGCTGAGCACCTGGGAGCGCGCCAGCCGGGCGAACACCGCCACGTTGGTGACACCCACCGCGACCGCGGCGTTGAAGGTGCCGTAACCCAGCAGGATGATCACCGCCAGGCTGAGCAGCAGCGACGGGATGGACAGCAGGACGTCGACCACGCGCATGACCAGGGCGTCCAGCCAGCCGCGGCGCGCGCCGGCGAGCAGGCCCAGCAGGGAGCCGGCGACCATGCCGACGAGCACGGCGAGCAGCGCGCCGGCCAGCGACTGGCGCGCACCCCACACCACCCGGGTGTAGAGGTCGCGTCCGACCGCGTCCGTGCCGAACCAGTGCTCAGCGGACGGGGCGAGCAGCGGCGCGGTCTCCCCGGAGGACGTCGGGTCGCCGGAGGCGAACACGCCCGGCACGAGTGCCCAGGCGACGGCGACGAGCACCACCGCGCCGGAGAGCCACACGCCGGGGCGGAGGGTTCTGAGGGTCTTCAGGTTCGTGCTCGTCATGCCGTCACCGTCCTGCGCAGTCGGGCGTCGAGGACCGGGTAGAGCAGGTCCACGATCAGGTTGACCAGGATGAACGCCGCGGCGGCGAGCACGACCACCGCCATGAGCACCGGGGTGTCCCGGGTGGAGACCGCGTCCACGGTGGCCGCGCCCAGACCCGCCCGGTCGAAGACGGCCTCGGTGACCACCGCGCCGCCGACGAGTTCACCGAAGGTCACCCCGGCGATGGTCAGGGCGGGCAGGGCGGCGTTGCGCATCACGTTGCGCCACAGGATCCACTGCTCCCCGGCACCGCGCGCCCGCACCACGGTCACGTAGGGCTGACGCGAGGCGTCGTCGATGCCGCGGATGAGCACCTGCGCGATCGGCGCGGACAACGGCAACGCCAACGCGATCGACGGCAGGATGAGTTCCTGCACCGCGCTGGCGTGGATCACCGGCACCCAGGTCAGCTGGAAGCTGAACGTCTGGATCAGGATGATGCCCAGCCAGAACGCCGGCAGGGAGATGAACAGCGGCGGCAGCGCGCGCAACGCGCCGCGCACCCAGCCGAACCGGGAGGACGTCGCGGCCACCGCAATCACCACGGCAACGACCACGGCCAGGACGAAGCCGGTGAGCGCCAGGGTCAGGGTGCTCGGCAGCGCCTCCCCCAGCATCGTGGACACCGGGGTGCCGGTCTCCATGGAGTAGCCGAAGTCGCCGCGCAGCATGCCGGTCAGCGAGTTCCAGTAGCGGGTGAGCACGGGTTCGTCCGCGCCGTAGGACTCGCGCATCTGCGCGATCTCCTGCGGCGACAGGCCGAGCTCCGGGTTGGCGTAGCGGGTCTGCACCGCGTCCCCCGGCAGGGCGGTGAGCAGGATGAACGCCAGGGTGAAGGTGGCCCAGAGGACCAGCAGGGACTGGCCGATGCGCCGCAGTACGGCGCCGGTGGTCAGGGAGTCCATGGTGTCTGTCAGCCCTCCTGCTCTTCTGTGGCACCGGTGTCGAGCGTGACCGGGTAGAACCACGGCCGCCCGATCGGGTCGGTGGTGAAGCCGTGCACGTAGTCCTGCACGCCGTAGACCTGCGGTTCCTCGAAGAAGGGCAGCACGTACGCCTGCTCGGTGAGGTAGTCCTGCACGTCACCGCTGGCCGCGGCGCGGTCCTCCTCGTTGACCGATCCGGACACCTTGAGCAGCAGTTCCTCGAGTTCCGGGTCGCCGACGGACTCGTCGTCGGCGTCGAAGTTGAGCAGCTGGTTGCGGTTCTGCGAGTAGTACTGGCTCTTGATCACGTCGTAGTCGGCGCGCCCGACCATGGTCACGTTGAGCTGGATGAGGTCCTGGTCGACCTGCGCTGCCTTCTGCGCGGCGACGTCACCGGGGTACAGGTTGACCTCCACGCCGATGTCGCGCAGCTGCTCCTGGACCATGGTCACCACCTCACGTGTCCGCGGCTGCTGCGCGGAGTCGTTGGCGGTGAGGCTGAGCCGCTGGCCGTCCTTGACGCGCACGCCGTCGGCACCCGGCACCCAGCCGGCCTCGTCGAGCAGGTCGCGGGCCCGCTCGGGGTCGAAGACGTAGGCGTCCTCCTGCTCGCGGTAGCCCGCCGCGGTGCTGGCCAGCGAGGAGGTCGCCTTGGTGTAGGAGTCGCTGAACAGGGAGTCCAGGATCCGGTCGCGGTTCACGCCGGCGATAATCGCCTGACGCACCCGGATGTCGCTGAGCAGCGGGTGCCGGAAACGCAGGGCGAGCTGGTTGTTCACCCCGTTCGTCGGCGCGGACAGCACCTCGATGCCCTCGTCGGCGAGGTGCTGCTCCTCCGGGGCCTCGATCTGGCGGGCCACGTCGCCCTGGGCGGTCTTGAGCCCGCCGACGCGCACGCTGTCCTCCTGGGTGACGACCACGCTGACCCGGTCGATCTGTGCCGCACCCTGCTGGTCGTCGGCGGCGTCACGGCCCTGCGGCGCCCAGTCGTAGTCGTCCCGGGCGTCCAGCGTGACCTCGGTGTTGAGCTGTTCGTCGGCGACCACGAACGGTCCGGAGCCGACGACGGACGTCGCGCTGCCCGGCGCGAAGCCCTCGTCGGACTGCGCCAGACTGGAGTCGGCGAGCAGCCCGGCGTTGAAGGAGCTCGTGGCCTGCGCGAAGCCGGGCTCCGGGTCGGTGAAGTGGAAGCGCACGGTGGTGTCGTCGAGGACCTCGCCGCGCTCGTAGCTGCTGATCTGCTCCGACGACGCCAGGCCGCGGTCCGGGTCGCCGAGCGCGAAGAGGTCGAAGTTGTCGACCACGTTCTGCGCGGTCAGCGGCGTGCCGTCGGAGTAGGTGACGTCGTCACGCAGGGAGAAGGTGTACTCGGTGGCGTCGTCGTTGACCTCGGGCAGGTCCGTGGCGATCCACGGGTGCAGCTCCAGGCTCTCCGGGTCCTGCCACAGCAGCCGGTCGGTGATGTTGTTGAGGATGCCGCCGTTGGGGTAGAAACCGGCGGCCGGCGGGTACAGGGAGGTGAACGGCAGGGACTCCAGGTACACCAGTTCCCGTGCGCCGGCGTCCCGGTCGCCGGACGACCCGCAGGCGACGAGGGACGCCGCGACGGCGACGGCGGTCACGGCGGCGGCAACCGGGGCGAGGATCGTGCGGTTCCTGCGGTTCGTGCGGGTGGTGCGGCGTGACGGGTGCAGCGGCGGCATGGGCGTTTTAGTGCTTTCAACAGAACTGAACAGATCTGTCTGTTCTTCCAGGGTGCGCCCACCGTAACACAACAGTTTGCGACCGATACCATGGTGGTCATGAACGCCTTAGCAGTCATCGGCGGGGGCCCGCGCGGCATCTCCGTCCTCGAACGGCTCAGCGCCCTGGTGCGCGACCGGCACGCAGCGTCCGGCACGTCCGGCACGTCCGAACCTGTCACGGTGCACCTCGTCGACGACGTCGCCGTCGGCACCGGCCGCGTCTGGCGCACCGACCAGACCCGCACGCTGTGCATGAACACCCTGGCCGACGCCGTCACCCTGTTCACCGAACCCGGCTCCACCGTGACCGCCCCCGTACTCGAGGGCCCCACCATGTACGAGTGGATCCGCCTGCTGCGCGGCGAGGAACTCACCGGGCCGGCCGGCACCGCGAAGTCCGAGCTCTTCCACGCCCACCCCGGCCTCGTGCCGGAGGAGGTCGGCGTCGACTTCGCCGCGGAGCTGGCGTCCAGCCGCCCGGAGTCCCACCCCTCGCGCGCGCTCTACGGCCACTACCTGCGGTGGGTGTACGACGTCGTCGTCGCCCGCCTGCCCGAGGGCCTCGTCCTGCGCACGCACACCACCCGCGCCACCGACGTGCGCGCCACGTCCGACGGCCGCGACCGCATCACCCTCGCCGACGGCACAACCCTCGACGTCGACGCCACCGTGCTCGCCCTCGGCTGGACCGACACCGAACCCGACGCCCTGGAGACCTTCACCGCCCAGTCCGTGGAGCACTACCCCGAGCTGACGTGGGTGCGCCCCGGAAACCCCGCCGACCAGGACGTCTCCGCGCTGCCTGCGGGGCAGGACGTGCTCGTCCGCGGCCTCGGCATGGGCCTGTTCGACCTCATGGCCATGGTCACCATCGACCGCGCAGGACGCTTCGTGCCGGACGCTTCGGCGCGTTCCGGCCTGCGCTACGAGGCCTCCGGCGACGAACCGCGCCTCATCGTCTCCTCCCACCACGGATACCCCTACCAGCCCAAACCCGTCTACGACGCGCTGCCGCCGGCAGCGCGCATGCCGCGCTTCCGCGCCGAGCTCGCCGCCGTACCGTCCGACGCGACCGCCGGCTCCGTCGACTTCGGCGAGCGCCTGTGGCCCGCGCTGCTGCGCGACGCCCACGAGGCCTACTACCGCATCCTGCTGCAGGACGCTCCGTCGGCACTCCAGCAGGTGAGCAGCGTCATCGATACCTCGGACGACCCCTGGAACCTGCACGAGGACCCCGCGCTCGCCACCCTCGTCCCCGACGCCGCCGACCGCTTCGACATTCCCGGCTACGCCGACCCCGTCGCCACCTACGTCCGCTCGCGCGACAGTGCCCCCACCATCGACGAACTCACCGCCCACATCGGCGACCGTCTCGCCACCGACCTGCACGAGGCGTCGCTCGGCACCGCCTCCGCGGTCAAGGCCGGACTGCAGGTCATCGGCTCCGCCCGCAAACCCGCCCAGGTTGCCGACCAGCCCGGACGCTTCACCCTGGAGTCCCGGCGCGGTGCCTACGCCGAACTACGACGCGTGGGCCAGATGGTCGGCTCCGGGCCGCCGGCGTTCCGCACCGCCGAACTGCTCTGCCTCGTCGACGCCGGCTACGTCCGCTTCCTCGGCGGCCACCCCACCGTGGTCGTCGACCCCGAGGCACCGGCGTTCCTCATGGCCTCCGAGACCACCGGGGACGTCAACGTCTCCTCCACCACGCTGGTCGACGCCTGGCTGCACAAACCCGCCGTGCGTGACACCGCCTCGCCCGTCACCGCCGCGCTGGTGCGCGACGCCCGGCTGCGCCCCTTCGTCTTCACCGGCGGCGCCGACGAGACCGGGCAACCCGCCGAGGTGGCGTCCAAGGCCCCGGAGGTCGACCTGGCGACCTCCCGGGTGGTGCATGTCGACGGCAGCCTGGACCCGCGGGTGCACATGCTCGGCATCCCGCTGCAGGAGGTCCGCGCCGACATGACCATCTCCCCCATGCCCCGCACCGACCCGCTGATGCTGCAGGAGACCGACGCCGCGGCCGTGTCGGCGCTGGGTGTGCTGGACTCCGCCGGGAAGTAGCCCATGGACATCGACTTCTCCCGGGCACCGGAAACCGTGGCCCCGCAGCTGCTCGGCGCCACCCTGCGACGCAGCACGGCCGAGGGCACCGTCGCCGTGGAGTTGACCGAGGTCGAGGCCTACCCCGGGGTGGGCGACCCCGCATCACACACCTACAACGGTCCGACCCCGCGGTGCGTGACCATGTTCGGCCCGCCCGGGCGGCTCTACGTGTACGCCAGCTACGGCATCCACCGCGCCGGCAACCTCGTGTGCCGCGATGAGGGCACCGGTGCGGGGATCCTGATGCGCGCAGGACGCGTCGTCGAGGGTCTTGACCTGGCGCGTTCCCGACGCGGCCCGAAACCCACCGACGACGGCCTGGCCCGTGGCCCCGGCAACCTCGGCTCTGTGCTCGGCCTCGACCTGGACCTCAACGGCTCGGAGATCAGGCAGGACGATGCGGAAGACGCTCCCGGCTTCACCCTCACCGCGGCGTCCTCCCCGGTCGAGCAGGTCGCCGGGCCGCGGATCGGGATCTCGAAGAACGTCGACGCACCACTGCGCTTCTGGATCCCCGGCGACCGCACGGTCACCACCCCGCGCAGCCGCCCACGCACCCCCTAGCGTCCGGCCACCTCCCCACCACCTCCCCACCACCTCCCCACCACCTCCCCACCGTGGAAATAGTCGCCCTCCCAGGAAGCACTTCGGCCCGAATCCCTACCTGGAAGGGTGAGGATCCTGCAGGGGTCCTTCTCCGACCATGACGCCGACCCCCCCCGGCGCGTACGTAGGCTGGATTCCACCATGACACCCACACCACGCTCCGCCTCAGCGAACACCGAGTCCCGCGACGGTTGGACGAGCGTCGACGGCCTCGCCGACGCCCACCCCGGCACGGTGAAGTCCGACTACGAGATCCCCCGCACCGACTACACGCAGGCGAAACCCGCGGTGGAACGGCTCGCCAGAGAGGACGGGGTCACCGTGGTCCGGTTGGCCTTCCGCGACGGCGACGTGATGGCCGACCACAGCGCCGCCGCCCCGATCCTCATCCTCGGGCAGGTCGGCACCGTCGAGGTCGAGATCCGGAACGAGGAGACGGAGAGCGACGTGGTCGTCGTGTCGCCCGGGTCGGCGGTCCACATCGAGGCCGGCCGCGTGCACGAACTCCGCGCCGCGGCCCCCGCCACCGTCACGCTCCTGGTGCTCCACGGCGAAGCCTGACACCGTCCGCGGCCACGTCGGCGGAGATACTGACGTCGACATCACAACATCGACACAGCTTTTCCTGTCCAGTGGGATCTTCCGGAACTCTTCCCCGGTTGACGTCCCGCCTCCACCCCCGCCTGCACCGCCGCCCACCCACACCGCAACCCCCACCACAGGGCCCCGGCAGCATCCCTCCTACCTGGACCGGGAGCGCCGGCCCCGCCTCCAGGCCCCTGGCGTGGCGCTCCCGCACCCCCGGGAGCATCCCCCCCGCTAAGCACGCCGTCGTACGGACCCCTGCCGCAACCACCTCTGTCGTTGTTAGCGTCCCCCACACCGCATCCCCGGAACGCCACCCGGGACGCCGATCTGTTTCTCGGCCTGGGACGCGGACCACCACACCCCACCGGAAGGGACCTACACCATGACCGACCAACTGCACGCCGCCGTCGTCGAGAAGTTCCACGACCCGCTCACCCTCAAGGACATCGACCGTCCGACCCCGGACCGCAACCAGGCGCTGGTGAAGCTCATCGCCTCGGGGGTCTGCCACACCGACCTCCACGCCGCCCACGGCGACTGGCCGGTCAAGCCGGAGCCCCCGTTCGTCCCCGGTCACGAAGGCGTCGGCGAAGTCGTCGAGCTCGGTCCCGGCGAGCATTCCGTCCAGGTCGGTGACACGGTCGGCAACGTGTGGCTGTGGTCGGCATGCGGGGAGTGCGAGTTCTGCCGTACCGGGTGGGAGACCCGTTGTCTGTCGGCGGAGTACGGCGGCTACACCGTCGACGGTTCGTTCGGCACCTACATGCTCGTCGACACCCGCTACTGCGCCCGTATCCCGGAGGGCTCGGACCCGGTCGAGGTCGCACCGGTCCTCTGCGCCGGGGTCACCGTCTACAAGGGGCTGAAGGTCTCGGAGACGAAGCCGGGCCAGTTCATGGTCGTCTCAGGTGTCGGCGGGTTGGGGCACGTGGCCGTGCAGTACGCGGTGGCCATGGGCATGCGTGTGATCGCCGTGGACATCGCCGAGGACAAGCTCGAACTCGCGAGGAAGTACGGCGCGGAGTTCACCGTCAATGCCAGGGACGGTGACCCCGCTGAGGCGATCCAGGATTTCACCGACGGCGGGGCGCACGGCGTACTCGTCACCGCGGTGCACCCGCAGGCGTTCGGCCAGGCGATCGGCATGGCCCGCCGCGGTGGGACGATCGTATTCAACGGGTTGCCTCCGGGGGAGTTCCCGGCGCCGATCTTCGACATCGTCCTCAAGGGGCTCACGATCCGCGGTTCACTGGTGGGCACGCGCCAGGATCTGGTGGAGGCGTTGGACTTCTACGCCCGGTGCCTGATCCACCCCACGGTCCACGAGTGCTCGCAGGAGGACATCAACACCGTCCTCGGGAACCTGGAGGAAGGCACGGTCGACGGTCGCATGGTCATCCGCTACTGACCGCGCACCCGCTCACCGGTGCTTGCAGCCGGGCCAGCAGCAGGGACGCCGCTTGCCCTCCTCGAGTTCCTCGCAGGTGCGGCGGATCCGACGCGTACGGGTCGGAGCCTGGCGGGCGTCCTCGACCCAGCAGATGAACTCGTTGCGCGCCAGCGGGGTGATGTCCTCCCACAGCGGCAGTACGCTGCGGGCGATCGCCGGGGCACCGTCGTCACCCGGGCCGCGGTCGCCGCCGAGAATGGCATCGCGCAGGTCATCGGGCAGATCATGGACCACGCCGCCGGAGACAGTTCCGGGGACGGCCGCGGTGTCGGTGGGGGTCGTGCCTGTGGTGTCGGTCATGGTCACTGACGCTACTCCGAGCAGCGCTCAACGAGTGAGCCGATCACGACCGATCACACGCGGAAGTCCTGCACCGCGGTCCAGGCCGGGTCGGGTTCGTCCGTCACGGCGGCGTCGCCGAGGTCCCAGGCGGAGGCGACGGTGCGCAGCGTGTTCAGCAACGAGCGGTCCGCCACGGTCGGCGCGGTGGAGTCCAGGTAGAAGTGCAGCGTGACCTGCGACTCCGTGGTCTCTGCGACGGCGAGCACGCCCGCGCCGTTCTCCTCGACGGTGGCGACCAGGGCGTCCTGCACGCCGGCGGCGAGGTCCTCGATCTGCGCCATCGTCAGGTCGGACGCCGCGAGCGGATCCGTACCCAACGTGACCGGGACGTGCAGGTCACAGCCGGGCGCGACCACGGGCGACAGCGGCAGGACGACCCGGGCGACGCCCTGGGTCCCGTCACGTTCCACACGCAGGACGCCCCGGGCGGGGCGCCCGTCCGGATCCAGCGCGGCCGCGGCCATGCCGTCCACGCGCCGGCGCAACTCGTCGACCGACACGGCCCCCTCGGGACTGTGGTCGGTGACGCTGACGCGTCCCAGCCAGGCGGCGGCGCGGTCGGCGCCGAGGACGTCGTCGAGCATGCGCGCGGCGGTCGCCACGTCCGGCACGTCCGGAGCGTCCTGCGTGGCCGGGGCGTCCTGCGCGGGGGCGTCGGCGCCGAACAGGGAACGGCGCATCGCCGCGGTGGCCACAGACCCCCAGTTCGGGTGCCACACCTGCACGTTGAGCACGGTGTGACCTGCGGTGACGCCGATGCGGCAGAGGGCGGGGTCGGGCGTCACAGGGCGTCCAGCGCCTGTTCGAGGTCGGCGAGGAGGTCGTCGATGTTCTCGATGCCGATGGAGATGCGCACCAGGTCGTCCGGCACCTCCAGGGCGGAGCCGGCGGCGGACTGGTGCGTCATCTTCGCCGGGTGCTCCAGCAGCGACTCCACCCCGCCGAGGGACTCCGCCAGGCAGATCAGGCGGGTGTTCTCGCAGAACTGCAGCGCCGGGGCCTCGCCGCCGGCGAAACGCACGGAGACCATCGCGCCGAAACCGTCCATCTGACGTGCGGCGACGTCGTGGCCGACGTGCCCGGGCAGACCCGGGTAGAGCACCTGGGAGATCTCCGGGCGTCCCTCCATGAACTCCGCGACGGCCTGGGCGTTGGCGCAGTGGCGGTCCATGCGCACGCCGAGGGTCTTGATGCCGCGGTAGGTGAGGTAGGCGTCGAAGGGGCTGGGCACGGCGCCCACGCCACCCTGCAGGAAGAGCAGCTCGCCGTCGAGGTCCTCGTCGTCGGTGACGATCACGCCGCCGACCACGTCCGAGTGCCCGCCGAGGTACTTCGTGGTGGAGTGCATGACCACGTCCGCACCCAGCGCCAGCGGGCGCTGCAGGTACGGGCTGGCGAAGGTGTTGTCCACGATCAGCTTCGCCGGGTGGTCCTCCATCCCCTCCGCGGTGACGGCGATGTCGGTGATACCCAGCAGCGGGTTGGTGGGGGTCTCCAGCCAGACCAGCGCGGTCTCCGGACGCAGCGCGGCGGTGACCTGCGCGGTGTCGGCGGTGTCGACCACGGACACCTCCACTCCCCAGTCGCGGTAGGTGGTGTCGAGCAGGCGGAAGGTGCCGCCGTAGGCGTCGTTGCCGAGGATCACGTGGGCGCCCGGACGCAGCAGTGCGCGCAGGACGGTGTCCGTGGCGGCCATGCCCGAGGAGAACGCACGGCCGAACTTCGCGCCCTCCAGCGCGGCGACGGTCTCCTCCAGGGCGGTGACCGTGGGGTTTCCGCACCGCGAGTACTCGAAGCCGCCACGCAGCTGCGCCACGCCGTCCTGCGCGTACGTCGTCGAGGCGTAGATCGGGGCGTTGATCGCACCGGTCTGACCGTCCGGCTCGTAGCCGGCGTGGATGGCGTTGGTGTCGAAGCCGAAGGGACGTCCCGTGGCGTCCGTCAGGCGGTCGCCGGCCTGCAGGGCAGCGGCGCGGCGTGCGGCGGTGCCGGCGTCCGCACGCGACTCGTGCTCGTGGGAGTGGTCGTCGCTGCTCATGGGTGCTCTCCTGTGCTGGTCGGCTGCTGAAAATATTTCGCGTGGCCATCCTATCGAACCGAGCGGTCTACCTCAGGACGCACCCCGGGGTGTGGCAGGCTGGGCAGATGAGTGACAGCACAGACGCCACAGCCACCACGGCCACTTCCCTGCGTGCCGCCGTCGACGCCGACCCGCGCAGCATGTGGGAACGCATGGTCGCCGGCGAGTACTACCTCGCCGACGAGCCGGACGTCGCCGCCGCGTCCGTCGCCGCACGCTCGGCGTGCTTCCGGCTGTCGCAGACCGACCCGGCGAACGCGGACTCCTGGGACGCGCAGGTCCGCGACCTGCTCAGCCACGTCGGCGAGCGGAGCCAGGTGTGGCCCGGGTTGCGCGTGGACTACGGCACGAACGTGCACCTCGGCGACGACGTCTTCATCAACGTGGACGCCACGATCCTCGACGTCTGCCCGGTGCGCATCGGCGACCACTGCCAGATCGGCCCCGGCGCACAGTTCCTCACCCCGCTGCACCCCCTGGAGGACCACGAACTGCGGGCGACCGGCTGGGAGTACGGCGCGCCGATCACCCTGGGGCGCAACGTGTGGTTCGGCGGCCGGGTGACGGTGTGCGCGGGCGTGACGATCGGCGACAACGTGGTGGTCGGGGCGGGTTCGGTGGTGACCCGCGACCTGCCGTCGGACGTGTTGGCCGTGGGGACGCCCGCCACGGTGGTGCGGAAGCTCTGAGCGTGCCCTGAGACCGGGCGAGGTCGGGTACCCACGGGGGTACCGGTGTTACCAGTGTTACTTATGTGACTTATATGACGTATGTTGCGTAGGAGAAACCTCCTCTCCTGCCGCATCCGTCCGTCCCCGCAGCCCCGAAGGCCCCACCGTGACCTGTCCCCGCCGCCCCCGCCCGTTGCGCCGCATCGCCGCAACCACCACCGCCGTCGCCACCGCGCTCGCGCTCGGCGCCGCCCTGCTCCCCACCGCCACCGCGCAGGACGCACCGGACGACCAGCAGGACGTCCGGGTCGACACGTCCAACGTGGACGTCGACCTCGGCGGTTTCCAGGACCTCCTCGAGAACGAGATGATCCTCGACTACGTCGAGCTCTGCCAGTCCGGCGACGAGACCGACGACGACGAGACCGACGACGAGGCGTCCGACGCGACCGAGGTGACCGCCGTCGCCGACTGCAGCCAGTCCACCGGCGACGGCATCGCCGTCGTCCTGCCCGAGAACATCGAGGTCGGCTCCGCCGCCGAGGAGATGACCATCGACCTCGGCGACGACATCTCCATCCTGGGAATGACCCTGGAGCTCGGTGAACGCAACCTCATCGAGATCCTGAGCGCCGTGGTCCTGGACCAGGACAGCCTCAGCCCCCTCGTCAGGCGGACCATCACGGCCCTCGGGTACCCCAACATCGAACCGCGACGGCTCGGCGCCTACAGCACCTACGCGCAGGTCCAGCAGGACGCCGCGCTGCCATACGAGGCCGCCTACCGCACCGAGAACGGCGCATGTAAGCGCCGCATCTTCGGGATCTGCGTCGAGTACGAGAAGGTCCAGGTCGAATACGACACCAACCTCGCCACGCGCACCGACGCGCTGAAGATCGCCGGGTACCTCACCGGCGAGACATACGACTACACGCAGCCCGTCGAGCTGCCGGAACGTCCTGCGCCGCGTGGCACGTCCACCGTGGCCGGGGACGGCACCCAGGTCGCCGCGTCCATGCGCGGCGGTGACGCCACCGCCGAGGCCAACGAACTCTTCGGCCTGCCCGGCATCGCCCTCGCCGCCGCCGACGAGGAGCGCAGCTCCATCGCCTACACCCGCCTCGGCTTCGCCTCCGCCATGAACATGGACACCGACGAGATCGGCCTGACCTGGTTCGGACGCGCCCTCGACTTCGACCGCCTGCGCGAGGACGGCATCGCCGACTTCGCCGGGGAGGACGTCGAGGACATGCTCGACACCGTCGACGACCTCGAGGTCCCCGCGCTCAAGGAGGTCAGCTGCTTCGGTCTGAACTCCCGCGCCACCGCCGAGGGACTCGGCAAGTGCACCAACATCCTCGGCACCGTCGACACCTACCAGGACCTGCGCGACCCCGAGGTCGGCGAGCACCGCCAGAGCCAGGTCGGCCTGACCGACGTGACCTCCCTCGTGCTCGGCAACGACGCCCTGTTCAAGCAGCTCACCGGCGAGACCGAGGACACCCCGTTCCTCGACGACCTGATGCACAACGTCACCTCCGAGGACGACCGTCTGAAGTTCGCCAAGGACTTCGTGCGTCTGACCTCCGACACCTACACCGACGAGGTCGAGACCCCCGTGCTCGACGACGACGGCAACCCCGTCCTCGACGACAACGGCGAGCCCGTCACCGAGATGACCACGCGCACCACCAGCGCCGCCTGGCTGACCAGCGACTACGGCTTCCGCGACCCGATCACCGTGGAATGGCTCGGACAGCGCGTGGTCTTCTTCCCCGCCGTCGAGGTCAACGGCGACGAGCGGCCCAACTACCTCAGCCTGCCGGAGATCGAGGCAGTCGCCGACGACGCCGACGCCGGACTACTCCCCAAGGTCAGCCTCGTCACCTGGGACAACGCCTTCGGTCTGGGCACCGTCGCACTGGACGACCTGACCCGCCCCGACCTCATCCTCGCCAACTGGCTCGACAGCGTCACCCTCGTCGACGACATCGTGTGGCTCAGCGAGCTGCTCGGCGGCGGGGACGGCGGTGCCGGCACAGACGTTGCGGAGGCGCTCGCGCCGTAACCGCCGACCCCGCTCGCGGCGTCCTACGCGGGACGTCCCGCGCGGGTCCGGGTACCAAGTTGGACCTGGGAGCGTTGAGTCGACCAACTCAGAGCTCCCAGGTCCAACTTGGTACCCCTGCACCGACAGCACAGGGGCCGAAATCGGGCCTACGAACTACGCGCCTACACGCCGTCCTTGACCGACTTGCCGGTCTTGTCGGCGATCATCTCGCACCGGTCGTGGGACCCGGGCGAGCACATCACGATCCAGTCGTCGTCGGAGACGGAGACCATGTCGTCGCGGGAGACCTCCTGGAAGACGCCCTGGTCCTCGAGCTCGTCGATGTCCATGTCGAAGGTGACCAGCACGGAGTCCAGTGCGCACCAGGCGGCCTGGCCGCCCGAGCCGCTGGCCTCCGAGCAGGCGAGGTCCCACGCGCTCAGCTGCTCCCTGGCCTGGGAGAGGTCGTCCCATCCGGAGTAGGTCTGCAGCTCGCGCTCCTTCTCCTCCTCTTCCTTCTTCCGCTTCTCCTCGGCCTCCTTGGCGTCGCGCTCCATCTCCTCGGCGAGGTTGGCCTTGAACTCCTCCTCGGTGATCGCGCCGTCCGGCAGCGTCGACTCCAGTCCGAGGGCTTCCGCGATGTCATCGCAATCGTCGTTGGACAGGTCGTTGCAGGATCCGACGACGTCGTCGCCGTCGAGCGCGCGGTATTTACCGCCCATGTCCTCGCGCGTCGCCGCGTACTCCTGGTCCGCGGAGAACTCCTCGAGCTCGTCGAGCTCCGCCTCGACAACCTCGCTGCCGGACTCCCGGTCCGCCTTGTCGAACAGCGAGATCTGCGGAAGGCCCGCCTGGACGCAGGCGAGCCGGATCGTGCTGAGGTCGCTACTGCTCGCCGGGGTCATCATGCAGCTGTCGTAGCCGTTCTCCTCGGCCTTGACCTGCATCGCCTGCAGCGCCTCGCTGCCATCGAGACCGGCGCCGGACGCTGCTGCCGCTGCGTCCGTTGCGCCCGCAGCGCCGGTGGCGTCCGACGCCTCGGCGTCGTCCCCGCCGCAGGCGGTGAGCGACCCGGCGCCGAGCACCAGGGCCGCGGCGAAGGCCGCGCCGCTGAGCTTCTTCTTCCTCATATTCATGAACGTCCACCCATTATCAAATCATATGGTTCTGAGTTCTTCAGCACCTGTCACCACCTGTTCACCTCAAGGGCCCTCGGATCTCACCGTGGATTCACCTCGGCTCCGTAGCGTCACGGTCTGTTCCTGACGTTTTCGTTTAGAGAGAGTTGACCGTGAACCACAACCGCACCGCCGTCGCCGTCCTGAAGACCGGACTGGGTCTCGTCGGCACCGTATCCCTCCTGGCCACCGCCGTCGCCTGCAGCGACAGCAACGCCGACGACAACGCCGACGGCGGCACCCCCGCCATCCAGCACCGCGAGGCCGACGGCGACCTGACCGCCAACGGCGGCGCCCGACGCCTCGACGGGGACCAGGGCGACTACGTCCGCGACGCCGTCGCCGCCACCGGCGCCAAGAACGTCATCCTGCTCATCGGCGACGGCATGGGCGACTCCGAGATCACCGCCGCCCGCAACTTCGCCGAGGGCGCGTCCGGCAGCTTCAAGGGCATCGACGCCCTCCCCGTCACCGGCCAGTACACCCACTACTCGCTGAACGAGGACGGCACGCCGAACTACGTCACCGACAGCGCCGCGTCCGGCACCGCCTGGGCCACCGGCACGAAGTCCTACAACGGCGCCATCGGCGTGGACGTCGAGGGCGAGAGCCAGCAGAACCTCATCGAGAAGGCCAAGTCCGCCGGCCTAGCCACCGGCAACGTGTCCACCGCCGAGATCCAGGACGCCACGCCCGCCGTGCAGGCCGCCCACGTCGCCAAGCGCAAGTGCTACGGCCCGGAGGACGCCGACGCCTGCGGCGACGACCTCCTCGACAAGGGTGGCGACGGCTCCATCTCCGAGCAGTACCTCGAGTCGCGCGCGGACGTCACCCTCGGCGGCGGCGCCGAGAGCTTCGCCCAGAAGGCCAAGGCCGGCGACTGGAAGGGCAAGACCCTGCTGGAGCAGGCCGAGGAACGCGGCTACCAGCTGCCCGCCAACGCCGCCGAGCTCGACGCCGTCTCCGAGGCCAACCAGGACTCCCCGGTCCTCGGCCTCTTCTCCGACGGCAACATGCCGGTGCGCTGGGACGGCGACACCGCCGAGAAGGAGGGCTACCTCAAGCCCGCGCAGGAGTGCACCGACAACCCCGAGCGCACCGAGGACATCCCCAAGCTCGCCGCGATGACCAACAAGGCCATCGACCTGCTGAGCAACAACGACGACGGGAAGGAGAACGGCTTCTTCCTGCAGGTCGAGGGCGCGTCCATCGACAAGGAGGACCACGCCGCGAACCCCTGCGGGCAGATCGGCGAGACCGTGGACCTCGACGAGGCCGTCCAGGAGGCGCTCTCCTTCGCCGAGGAGGACGGAGAGACCCTCGTGCTCGTCACCGCCGACCACGCGCACACCAGCCAGATCGTGGGCGGCGTCGACGAGGACGACATCAAGGAGATCGCCGAGGACAAGGACATCAGCGTGGAGGAGGCCCGTGCCACCGTGTACCCGGGCCTGTCGCGCAACCTGATCACCCGTGAGGGCGCGGAGATGACCATCGCCTACGCCACCTCCGACAACGTCGACACCGAGGCGCAGGGCCACACCGGCACCCAGCTGCGCATCGCCGCCTACGGGCCGTCCGCCGCGAACGTCTCCGGGCTGACCGACCAGACGGACCTGCACTTCACCATCGCCGACGCACTCGGCCTCTAGGTGCACCTGCCGGGGAGGTAGTTTCACCCCCCGCTATGCCGGGGGGGCGTGTGGTGGCATATCGTCACCACCATGACTTTCAAGAAGCTGGCGGGCTCCCTGTTGTTCCGGATCGTGGTGGCGATCGTCCTCGGCATCGTGTTCAGTCTCTTCTTCCCGGAGTGGCTGGCCAGGGTCTTCGTGACCTTCAACGGGCTGTTCGGCAACTTCCTGGACCTGTTCATCCCGGTGCTGATCTTCGCGCTGATCACCCCGGCGATCGCCGGGGTGGGCCGCGGGGCCGGGAAGTGGCTCGGGCTGACGGCCGGCATCGCCTACGGCTCGACCGTCATCTCCGGGCTCATCGCCTTCGCCGTCGCCACCGCCACCTACGGCTGGCTCCTGGGCGACCAGAAGATCAGCACGCTGATGGACATCGACGAGGGCGCGCTCTCGCCCTACTTCGAGATCGAGATGCCCGCGCCGTTCGAGGTGATGACCGCTCTGATCCTGGCCTTCTGCGTGGGCCTGGCGATGACCGCGGTGAAGTCGGACATCCTGCACGGCGCCGCCCGCGAGCTCGAGGGCGTGGTCATGAAGGTCATCAGCTCCTTCGTGATCCCCCTGCTGCCGGTGTTCGTCTTCGGCGTGTTCCTGTCGATGGGCATGAACGGCCACCTGCTGGACGTGATCTCCTCCTTCGCCAAGGTGCTGGTCCTCGCCGTGGTGATGACGGTCCTGCTGGTCATCGCCCAGTTCCTCGTCGCCGGTGCGCTCACCGGACGTAACCCGTTCAAGGCCCTGGTCACCATGCTGCCGGCCTACGCCACCGCGCTGGGCACCTCGTCCTCGGCGGCGACGATCCCGGTGACGCTGGCCAGCGCGAAGAAGAACGGTGTGCCGGACAACGTCGCCGGTTTCGTGGTCCCGCTGTGCGCGACGATCCACCTGGCCGGGTCGATGATGAAGATCGCCCTCTTCGCCCTCGCCGTGGTCCACATGTTCGACCTGGACGTGAACGCCGGGCAGGTCATCGGCTTCATCCTGCTGCTCGGCATCATGATGATCGCCGCCCCGGGCGTGCCCGGCGGCGCGATCATGGCGGCCGTCGGTGTGCTGCAGTCGAACCTCGGTTTCGACGCGGACCAGATCGCCCTGATGATCGCCGCCTACATCGCCATCGACTCCTTCGGTACCGCGGCGAACGTCACCGGCGACGGCGCGATCGCCATGGTCGTCAACAAGCTCTCCAAGGGCCGTATCGGCACCACCGACGACGAGATCGAGACCGAGGGTGTGCTGAACACCAGCGAGTCCTGATGCGCCGGCTCATCGTCGTCACCCACCCCGAGGCCACGCACCACGTGGACGGTCTGGTCGGCGGTTGGTTCGACTCGCGTCTCACCGCCCGCGGACGACAGGACGCCGCGCGCATCGCCGACGCCGTGGCGTCCTGCGTTGAAGGACGTGGCGGGGACGGCGGGGACGGCACAGCGCTCGTCGCGTCCGACCTGACGCGCTGCCGCGAGACCGCCGCGCCCGTCGCCGCGGCCCTGGGCGTGGAGGCCACGTTCCTGCCCGCGCTGCGGGAGAAGTCCTACGGCGAGGGGGAGGGACGCCCAGACGCATGGTTCCGCGAACGGTTCACCCCGCCGCCCGCCGTGGGCGAGCGGTTGGGGCACGACGAGGGGCTGGGCGCGGAGACCATGGGGGACTTCGCCCGGCGCGTCCACACGTGCATGGACGAGGTCCTCGCGGCGGGACGTCCCGACACTGTGGTGGTCACCCACGGCGGGACGGCGATGATGGTCGTCGCGCACTGGCTGCGCCTGCCCGTCGATACCCTGGGGTACGCGCGTTTCGGCGTGACGCCCGGCAGCATCAGCGTGCTGCGGGAGGACGACTACTTCCACAACCGCACCCTGGTCAGCCTCAACCAGACCGGGCACCTTGCCCGCTAGCTAGTTCACCGAGCCGATCCGGCTCAGGGGCCATACCTTGAACTGCACCTTGCCCACCACGTTGTCCAGCGGGACCATGCCCTCCTCCGGGTCACCGGCGAGGTTGTAGTAGCGCGAGTCCTTGGAGTTGGTGCGGTTGTCGCCCATGAGCCAGACCTTGTCGTCCGGCACGGTGACCGGGCCGAAGTACTCGCCCTGGCAGGCGTCCGAGCCGGTGGTCTGGTTCACGGGGTAGGCCATGGGCTCCTCGGTGAAGGAGTCGTCGACCTTCTCGCCGTCGACCATGATCCCGGGGTCACCTTCCTGGCACTGCACGGTCTGCCCGCCGGTGGCGACGACGCGCTTGACGAGGGTGAACTCGTCCGGGGCCAGGATGCCGATCTTCTCCAGGCCGGTCTGCAGACCCTTGACCAGCGGCTGGGACGAGCGGGTGGACACGTAGTCCTCCGACCACGCCTCGGTGCCGGTGAACACGACCACGTCGCCCTGGGAGACGTCGGTGAAGTGGTAGGACACCTTGTCCACGAAGATGCGGTCGTCCGTGCAGCCGTCGCAGCCGACGAGCGTGGGCTCCATCGACTCCGACGGGATCTGGTAGAGCCGTCCGACGAAGGTGTTGAACAGCCCGAGCAGCAGGATCGCGATGAGGAAGGTCACGAGGTACTCGAGCCACGCCGGACGCTTCTTCGTCGCGTCCGGTGCGTCCGTCGTTCCCGGCGTTTCCGCGGTTTCACTGGAGTCAGTCACCCTTGAGAGCCTATCCCACGGTCGGCGCCGCAGCCGGTCCTGCCACGGCGAACCAGCGTCCTGCGACGCGTTGCAACTGCACGGGCATGTCGTAGAGGACGCCCAGGTTCTGCGCGGTCATCGTCCGCTCCACCGGCCCGGCGTCCAGCACGCGGCCGTCCTTGACCATGAGCACGTCGGTGGTGGAGGCGGCGACCTCCTCGACGTGGTGGGTGATCAGCACCGTGGTGAGCCTGGGGTGGGAGGCGCGCAGGTCGTCGACGACACGCAGCAGCGTCTCGCGTCCGGGCAGGTCCAGGCCGGTGGACGGTTCGTCGAGCAGCAGCATCTCCGGGTCGGTGACCAACGCACGGGCGATGAGCGTGCGCGCCTTCTCCCCCTGGCTCATCTGGCTCCAGCGCCGGTCGGCCCTGTCCGCCATGCCCACCAGGTCGAGCAGTTCGGCGGCACGCGCGCGGTGCGGGGCGTAGTCGAAACGCTGGACGTAGCCGTTGGACGCCGACGCCCCGGACAGGACGGCCTCCTCGGGGGTGACGTCGTCGAGGCGCTGCTTCGGGTCGACGTAGCCGATGCGTTTCTGCAGCTCGCGGACGTCGGTGCGTCCGACCTGCTCGCCGAGGATGCGCACCTCACCGGTGGTGGGGTACAGCCGCGCGCCGGCGAGCTTGAGGATCGTGGACTTGCCGGCCCCGTTGGGGCCGAGCACGGCCCAGTGCGTGCCGGACGCCACGGCGAGGCGCACGTCCTCGACGAGGTGGCTGCCGCCGCGGCGGACGGTGACGTCGGTGATCTCGAGCGCGTTCATGGGTAGGCACCCTACGCCTGGCGCGTCCTCCCGGGCACAGCCGGCTACGGGGCCGACCGCCGCCTCTGCTAGGCGAACCCCCCTCCCCCCTTACCCCAATTCGGGAAGATACGCGCAGGTCACAGCCATCTGTAGCGCGCCATCCAGTTTTTTCTCGATAAACATTGTGCTCCTCGAATACATATTGTACTGTGAACCACACTTTACATAGTGTGTGTTCCACAACACACTTCGCGCCATTCAGATGGAGGTCGCCTAGTCATGACGACAACAAACAAGAAGACAGCACCCGCCGAGGGTGGTGTCACCGCAGAAGAGTCGTTCACCCCGGAAGAGAAGCAGTGGGTGGACAAGAAGAAGTACGCCTGGATCCTCAGCATGGTGCCCGGTGCCATGCCGCTGATCATCTGGGGCATCGTGGAGTGGATGCGGGCCATCAACGCTCCCGACGTCCTGGTCTCCGCGTCCTGGTTCCTCGGGCCCATCGCCGTGTTCATCATCGTCCCCATCGGGGACTGGGTCCTCGGCCGTGACGGCGAGAACGCCCCCGAGGAGTTCGTGCCCTGGCTGGAGGAGACGAAGTACTACCGGATCATCTCCTACCTGTACTTCCCGCTCATGCTGGCCAGCCTGATCCTGTGCTGCTGGCAGTGGACCTACGGCGGGCTCGAGTGGTACGACAAGATCGGCCTGGCCTGGACCATGGGCATGACCTCGGGTATCGGCATCGTCGCCGCCCACGAGCTCGGCCACAAGAAGGGCAGCTTCGAGCGCTGGCTCGGCAAGATCGTCCTGGCGGTCCCCGCCTACGGCCACTTCTACGTGGAGCACAACAAGGGCCACCACGTGAAGGTCGCCACCCCGGAGGATCCGGTCAGCTCGCGCATGGGTGAGAACGTCTACGCCTACCTGGTCCGTTCCATCCCCCGTCAGATCCCCCGCGCCTGGGACATCGAGAAGAAGCGTCTCGCCCGCGGCGGCAAGGGCCAGTTCAACCTGGACAACGACGTGCTCAACGCCTGGCTGATCACCGTCCTGATCTGGGGCGTGCTGCTCGCCGTGTTCGGCATCAACATCCTGCCGTACCTGCTGATCCAGGCGGTCATCGGTATCGCGCTGCTGGAGTTCGTCAACTACCTGGAGCACTACGGCCTGCTGCGCCAGAAGCTCGAGGACGGCCGCTACGAGCGTTGCTCCCCGGAGCACTCCTGGAACTCGGACAACCTCACCACGAACATCTTCCTGTACCAGCTGCAGCGCCACTCGGACCACCACGCCAACCCCACCCGGCGTTACCAGTCCCTGCGTTCGGACGTCTTCGCCCCGGAGCTGCCCGGCGGATACGCGACGATGATCGCCGTCGCCTCGTTCCCGCCCCTGTGGTTCAAGATCATGGACAAGCGCCTGATGCAGTACTACAACAACGACACCGAGCGTGCGAACCTCTACCCGGCGAAGGCCGCCAAGCTGCGTGCCAAGTGGGGTACGGCAGCACCGGCAGCCGCCACCAAGGAGGGCTGACCAATGACCGCGACCGCGAACAACGCATCGTCCGACGCCCCCGACATCGCCGCGATCCGCGCGACCGGCGGGGCCGACATCCCCGAGAACCAGGCTCCGCCGCAGAAGATGACGAACCCGAAGGTGCACTACATGCTCTGCACCGTGATCGCCGTCGTCGGCGCGGTGGCACTGGCCCTGGGCATCTTCGGGGCGTACGGCCTGGCCTACGTACACGCCGTGAGCCCGTGGCTCGTCCTGATCTCCCTGTTCTTCCTCCTGCCCGGCCTCGTCGGCCTGATCAGGGGCCCCGGGGTCCCGTCCACCCACGTGATCCCCCGGCCGAAGAACCGCAAGCCGATCGACTACGCCGCCGGCGCCGGTGGCGCCGCCGGCCCGGCCCCGGCGGCCTGACGAGTCCCCCTGCCCCACCCGTCGCCGTCGCCGGCGGCGGTTCCCTACTGCACACACCATTGAGAAGAGAAAGGACAGGTGACCACTGTGGCTGTCTACCAGTGCCCCCTGTGTGACTACCGTGTCGACACCGACGCAGGAGACGACGCCGAAGGGTTCTCCCCCGGATTCGACTGGGAGTCGGAGGTCCCCGAGGACTGGTTCTGCCCCGACTGCGGGGTCCGCGACAAGGTCGACTTCGACAAGGTCAGCTAGGTGCCGACCGCAACGGCAGCACCGGACACCAGCTCAGGAAAGGAGCTCACCATGGACGACTACAAAGTCTACGAATGCCTGCAGTGCGGGTACATCTACGACGAGGCTGAAGGAGACCCGGCGGAGGGCTTCCCCCCGGGCACCCTCTGGGACGACATCCCCGACGACTGGGAGTGCCCGGACTGCGGTGCGGCGAAGGCCGACTTCGAGATGGTCCAGATCAGCCGCAAGTAGCCGCACACCCTCACGTTGACGTACCACCGACTTCACAGACAGGATCCTGCTCATGACTGAACCCGACCACCAGCGCATCGCCGTCATCGGCGGCGGTGTGGCCGCCCACTCGGCGCTCAAGGCCTTCCTCGCTGCGGCCGGGGACACGGTCGGCTCCACCACCGTGGACATCTACACCCGGGAGGCGCACCGCCCGTACCGTCGCCCGTCCGTGAACAAGGACATCCTCATCGACGGCAAGGGCCCGCAGGACGTCTCCCTGCCCGGCGCGGTCTTCGACGGTTCCGACAACGTGGACGTCGAGCTGCACCTGTCCAGCGAGGTCACCGCCGTGGACACCACGGCCCGCACCCTCACCGTCGACGGCGAGGAGCGCCCCTGGGACCAGCTCGTGCTGACCACCGGGGCCTCCCCGCGTGAGCTCGACACCGCGTGGACCGCCGGACGCGACGTCCACTACATCCGCACCCCCGAGCACTCCACGTCGCTGCGCGGCTCCCTCCAGGGCCTGACCGCCGACGACAACGTCGTCATCGTCGGCGCGGGCATCCTCGGGCTCGAGGCGGCGGCCGCCGCGTCCTCCCTCACCGAGGCCAGCGTCACGGTGCTGGAGGCGCAGGACGACATCTGCCGGCGCATCCTGCCCGCCGCCGCGGCCGGCTGGCTGCGCCAGCGCCACACCGAGCACGGCATCGACATCCGCTGCGGTCTCAGCGACGAGCAGATCGACGCCGCGGTCAGTGAACTCGACCCGGCCGTCATGGTCGTCTCCGTCGGTCTCGACCGCGACGTCTCCCTGGCCCGCTCCGCCGGGCTGGAGGTCGGACGCGGCATCGTCACCGACGAGTTCGGCCGCACCTCCACCCCCGGCGTCTGGGCCGCCGGTGACTGCGTGGAGATCCGTGCCGAGGACGGGACCGTCAACCTCCCGGAGGACGAGGGGTCCGCCCGCCTGCTCGGCGGCATCGTCGGCGCCGCACTGGCCGGCAAGGACGCCGAGTCCTTCCTGCTCTCCCCGCCCAAGGGGTGGTCGCGCCAGTACGGTCTGATGCTCAACCTCGCCGGCGCCACCGGCCGACCGGTGCAGAGCGGCCAGCCCGGCCCGTCCGACACCCCGACGGACCACGAGCTCGTCCTGCTCAGCGAGGACGAGGAGCTCGTGGTGTTCAGCCTCGTCTCCCGCTCCGGCGGGGAGTCCGAGGTCTCCGGTGTCACCACCGTGGGCCGCAGCCCGGTCGTCCGCAAGGCGAAGAACGCCCTGGGCATGACCCTGCACGAGGTCGAGGCGGAGTTCTTCACCGACGGGGCGCTCATCTCCTCGGCGACCTGAGTCCCGCCCTCACGGGCCCACCGTGACCCACCGTCCTCAACGCCCGGCCACCCCACGCGGGGGCCGGGCGTTAGGCTTGTCGGCATGCACCAGGGACCCCGCACCGTCCGCACGACCGTCGCCGACCGGTGGACCGTCACCACGACCACCGGGAGGATCCGGGGCCACGCCGTGAACCACGGCGTGGCCTTCCGCGGCATCCCCTACGCCGAACCGCCCGTCGGTGACCTGCGCTTGCGCCGTGCACGCCCGAAGACCCCGTGGGACGGGACCTTCGTCGCCGACCGCCCCGGCGAGTACTGCAGCCAGTGGCGCGACGCCCGACACGGCCGGATCGGCTCCGAGGACTGCCTCTGGCTCAACGTCGTCGTCCCACACGGCGCGCCCCGCGACGGTGACGAGCAGCGTCCTGTCGTGGTCTACCTGCACGGCGGCTCGAACATCCACGGCTCCGCCCGCGAACCTCTGCTGTCCGGCGAGTACTTCGCCAACGCCACCGACGCTGTCTACGTGGCGGTGAACTACCGCCTGGGCATGCTCGGCCAACTCGCCCTCGGCCACGCCGACGGCCTCGACACCGACCGTTTCGAGACCAACGCCGGGCTGTCCGACATCGTCACCGCCGTCGAGTGGGTCCACGCCAACGCCCAGGCGTTCGGCGGCGCCCCGTCACGGATCACCGTGATGGGCGAGTCCAGCGGCGGCGCGATGGTCACCGCGCTGAGCGCCTCACCGCGGATGGACGGCCTGGTCGCCGGTTTCATCGCCCAGTCCCCCGCCGGCGCGATGGTGCACTCCCCCGCCCAGGCAGGGCAGCTGTCGGACGCGGCCCTGGAGCTGCTCGCCACCCGGACCGACGCCTCCCCGCTCGACGCCGACCACCGGGACCTCGCCTGGTTGACGGAGAAGCTCAACGCCGCGTCCTGGGGTGCGGCCGGGATCGCCGGCGCCTTCGCCCCGGTCGTCGACGACCTGCTGCCGCGCCACCCCCTGGAACCCGGCGCGCAGTTGGACGTGCCGCTGCTCGTCGGCACGAACCTCGACGAGTACGTGCTGATGCGCTGGAACCGGGTGTCGCGCAGGACGTTGCAGGGCCAGACCTGCGACTTCGCTGGCCTCATCGACGACGAACGAGGGCCGGACGTGCTGTCCACGTTCTACTCCGGCGGGCGGCGTCGCGGGGACGCCGGACGCTTCGTCGGCGACGCCCTGTTCACCGCCCCCTCCATGCGGCTGGCCGACCAGCACCCGTCCGGGCGCGCCTGGATGTACCGGCTGGACCTGACGACACCGTCGTTGAACATCTCCGGCATCGGTGCCACCCACGCCCTGGACCTGCCGATCCTCTTCGGACGCTACGACTCCGGACGCGGCCCCGGTGCCCTGGCCCTGGGCGGGCGCGACCGGATGTCGGCGACGACGGCGGTGATGCAGCAGCGCTGGCGCGAGTTCATCCACCGGGGTGACCCGGGCTGGACGCCCTACCGGGACGGTTTCGCCACCCAGGTCTTCGACGCCGGCGAGGAGACCGTCGACGACCCGGTGCCGGAGCTGCGTGAGGCGTGGTCGCGGGTGCGGCTCACCGGCTAGCGGCTGTTCGCTTTCCTCTGTTGCCCTGCCCCCTGTGACACCTTGAGCCCTCAGGTCGCGGATCGGGGTGATCGGGGCGACCTGAGGGCTCAAGGTGCGGTGCGTGTAGTGCGTGCCTGTCGGTCAGCCGCGCACGGTGGAACCGGTGAGCTCGGAGTCCTCGGGATCCTCGGCGCTCCCAGCGTTCTCAGTGCTCCCAGTGCTCTCAGCGTCCTCCGGCAGGTGCGCGCGGTGGCTGTCCTCACCGGCGGAGGCCTCGAACCCGCCCTCCTGGGCGGCGTCCCAGATCTCCTTGTCCCAGATGCCTGCCCGCTTGGCCACCACCGTGGCAGCCAGGGACTGACCGGTGACGTTGACCGCGGTACGGCCCATGTCGATGATCGGCTCGATGGCCAGCAGCAGGCCCACACCGGCGAGCGGCAGGCCCAGCGTGGACAGGGTCAGGGTCAGCATCACGGTCGCGCCGGTGGTGCCGGCGGTGGCGGCCGAACCGATGACCGAGACGAAGATGATCAGCAGGTAGTCGGTGAAGCCGAGGTCGATGCCGTAGAACTGGGCGACGAACAGGGCGGCGATCGCCGGGTAGACCGCGGCGCAACCGTCCATCTTCGTCGTCGCACCCAGCGGCACGGCGAAGGAGGCGTACTCGGTGGGCACACCCATGGAGCGTTCGGTGACACGCTGCGTCACCGGCATCACGCCCATCGAGGAACGGGTGATGAAGCCCAGGGAGGTGACCGGCCACACGCGGCGGTAGAAACCGACCACGGGCAGTCCGTTGAACGCGAGCACCGCCGGGTAGATGACCAGCATCACGATCGCCAGGCCGATGTAGATCGCCAGGACGAACTTGCCGAGGGAGCCCAGGGCGTCCCACCCGTAGTCGGAGACGGCGTGGCCGATCAGCGCACCGGTGCCGATCGGTGCCAGGCGGATGATCCACCACAGCACCTTCTGCACCACGGTGAGCAGTGACTCGGTGACCGCCAGGAACGGTTCGGCGGACTTGCCCGCCTTCACCGCGGCCACACCCAGCACGATGGAGATGACCAGCAGCTGCAGCACGTTGAAGCTCAGGCCGATGTCCCCCTCCGAGTTGGCGGAGGCCGCCAGGCCGAGGATGTTGTCCGGGACGATGGACTCGAGGAAGCCGAGCCACGAACCGGAGCTGGACGGCTCGGCGGCGCTGGTCGCGTCCACCGAGGTGCCCTCGCCCGGCTTCATCACCAGGCCGACGCCGATACCGACGAGCACGGAGAAGAAGGCGGTGATGGCGAACCAGATCAGGGTGCTCACCGCCAGGCGTGCGGCGTTGGCGACCTTGCGCAGGTTGGCCACCGAGGTGATCACCGCGGCGATGATCAGCGGCGGGATCATCAGCTTCAGCAGGCTGACGTAGGTGGAGCCGACCTCGTCGAGGAGGGTGCCGAGCCAGCTCTGGTCGTCCTCACCGAGGTCGGCGCCCTGGGCGCGGGCGATGAAGCCGAGGATGAGGCCGATGACGAGACCGGCGATGACCTGGGCGCCGAACCCGGTGAGCCAGCCCGGGATGCGGCTGCTCCGTTGGTCGTGTGTAGTCGACATGCGCGTGTTCCTGATTCTCTTCGCTGCACGGGTTACGGACAGACTCATCTGTCTATTCTTGGTGTCCATACTCTAACGCCACCGGCCCCCGAATCCATTCCCGGGTGGGTCCCGGCGGTGTCCCTGACCGTTGGCTGGCAGTGGCGTCCGGAGTCCATGTCGATCCGTCCACAGCCCGCCGATGAGCTCGCGGACCATGCCGCGGGCGGTATAACGTTGATCCGTAATGAGCCTGACCACCACACGATTCACCCCGTCCGCCCTGTTCCGGCGGCGTGCCACCGCCACTACCGCCACTACCGCCACTGTCGACACCGCCACCACCGCGCGCACCGCCGCCCCGTCGCGAGGCGTCCGCACGCGGGACGTCCTCAACGTCCTGGCGGTCGTCACCGCCCTGGCCGTGATCAACGTCACCGCGCACTTCTCCCAACTCGCCGCCGTCGCCACCACCGTCCCGGTGGGCGTGGCGATCCTGTTGGTCATCGCCCGCGCGAACGGGATGACCTGGCGGGACCTCGGGCTGGGACGCCACACCCACGGCAAGGGCCTGCTGTACGGTCTCGGCGCGGCCGGCCTGGTGGTGCTGGCCGTCAGCATCGGCCTGGCCATGCCGTTCACCAGGGAGTTCTTCTTCAACGAGTCCTACGCGAGCCTGCGTACCGCGCTGATCGCCGCATTGGTGATCATCCCGCTGCAGACCGTCCTGCCCGAGGAGCTGGCGTTCCGCGGCGTACTGCACGGCACCCTGGCACGCATGGGCGGCACGAAGCTGGTGTTCTTCGGCAGTTCGCTGCTGTTCGGTCTGTGGCACATCGCCAGCTCACTGAACCTGACGGCCAGCAATGCCGGCCTGACCGCCTTCCTGGGGTCCGGGACGGCGGCACAGTGGCTGGGCGTGGGCGCCGCCGTCGTCGCCACCGCCGGGGCCGGCGCCGGGCTGACCTGGCTGCGCCACCACACCGGCAGCGTGATCGCCCCGATCGGCCTGCACTGGGCACTCAACGCGGTGGGTGCGCTCGCCGCAGCCGCAGCCTGGCAGCTGCTCTAACCGGCGCCGGTACGAGGCTCACTCGCAGGCGACGCCGTCGTTGTCGCCGTCCATCTGCGCCCGGTAGCCCGGCTGGCCACGGTAGAGCGGAGCCGCTCCGGCCGCACGTGCCGCGGTGCAGTTCTGGTAGTACACCTCACCGCCGACCTCCCCCGCCGGCTCGGCGGCAGGGGCCTGCTCGGGGGCCTGCTCCGGGGCCTGTTCGGCGGCAGGTTCAGCGGCCTGCCCGGGAGCCTCCTCCACCGGGGCGAGGCCGGCGGAACCGTCCGAGTCGCAGTTGCCGAGTTCGCGGGCGATCGCGTCATGCTCGGCGGCGGTCACCCACAACGCGTACTTCGCCTTGACCTGCACCTGGGTGGCCACGTAGCTGCAGCGGAAGGCGCGGTTCGCCGGCAGCCAGGTCGCGGCGTCCCCGTCGCTCTTCTGCATGTTCGCCGGGCCGTCGACGGCCAGCAGGTTGAGGTGGTCGTTGGCGAGCTCCTCACGACGCTCCGACGACAGCTGCTGCGCACCCTTCTGCCACGCGTCCGACAAGGCCACGACGTGGTCGATGTGCACCGCGGTACTCGTGTCCGGGCCACGCACGAAATCGATCGTGGTCGCCGTGTACGGATCGTCCAGGGTGCCGGTCATCACCTTGCACGGGCCCTCCCGGTCGATGTCGGTCATGTCCCGGGCGAGGACGTCGTTGCGCTGGTCGCAGCCGTTGCGGTCGGTGTCCTTCCACCGCTGGCCGAACTCGTCGCGGCTGTAGCCGGTCTTCGGCGCCCGGCCCTTGACCTCCAGGGTGCCGAGCATGTCGACCATGTCCTGTACGGCGGGTTCGCCGGACGCGGCGTCGGCTCCGTCGCCGGCGTCCCCGGTCTCGGCCGCGTCCGTCGTCGGCTCCGGGGAGGACGCTTCGGACGACGCGCCGGACGCTGCCGCCGGCGCGGACGTCGCGGCGGACGTGGCGTCCTGCGTGGTGCCGGCGCAGCCGGCGAGGACCAGTGCGGTGGCGGTGACGGCGGCGAGTACGGACGCCCGGCCGGTGAAGCTCATGTGACCCCTGAGTCTGATGTGGTCGTTACGACTCACATACTAAGGGGACAACTCACACGGGTGTTACTCAGGCTCGTGGGCGGCAGCGCCACGCGGCCACCAGCAGCAGCACGAAACACACGATCCCGGCGATACCCTGCACGTTGCTGAGCAACCAGTTGCCCTCGAACGCCCGGTAGTACGGCTCCACCGTGGCCCCCACGCTCACGTCGTTGCGCGGCAGCACGTTCGCCGCCAGCAGCACGAACACCCCGACCAGGGTCACCCAGTCGCGCGAGGCACCCTCCCGGCCCAGCACCAGCGAGACCAGCAGCCCCACCGCCACGATGATGCCCGTCCAGTGGTGCGTGACCGCCACCGGCGCGGAGATGCTCACCGCCAGCACCATCAGCAGCAGCACCGACACCGGACGCCCCGCCCGGCCCAGCTGCCAGGCACCCCAGCCCGCCAGCACCGCGATGACCAGCAGCCCGGGCAGCATGATCGTCTGCGCCAGGTCGCCGTCCACCCCGGCGCGGGAGATCAGCCCGGTCAACGCCTGGTTCGCCTCGTAGTCCGGCGGGCCGCCACGGTCGCCGTTGAAGAACTCCTCCGTCCAGTAGAACAGGGACTCCGCCGGACGCATCGCCCAGCCGAGCGCCACCGTGACGAAGAACGTCCCGGCCGAACGCGCCAGGTCGCCCCAGCGTCGCGACACCAGGAAGACCAGCGCGTACGCCGCCGGGGTGATCTTGATCCCCGCGGCCAGGCCCACCCCGGCACCACGCAGCCACCGCGGCGTGTACCCCAGCAGGTCCGCGGTGACCAGCAGCACCAGGAACACGTTGATCTGCCCGTACATCAGGTGCGTCTGCAACGGCTCCAGGCACAGCGCGAAGCCCAGCATCGGCAGCGCCACCAGCAGCGGACGCCACAGGCGCAGCCGGTCGGCGACCATCGCCAGCACACCCCAGGCGGCCACCAGGCTCGTCGCCGTCCACAACGCCTCCATGAGGTTCTCGTCGAACCAGGTCAGCGGCACGAACAGCGCCGCCGCGAGAGGCGGGTAGATGAAGGCGAAACCGCTACGTGAGTCGAAGTCCTCGCCGTAGAGCCCGCCGCCCTCCACGACGGCACGTCCGGCGTCGCGGAACACGCCCACGTCCAGCAGGTAACTCGAACTGACGTGCCCGATGACGCCCACCAGCTGCCACACCAGCAAGACGACGCCCACCGCCGCGGCCGCGCCGGCGACGGTGCGTCCTGCGGTGGTCCGTGGCGTCCTGCGTGGCGTCCTGCGAGACAGCTGCCCCGGCAGCGTGTCCGACACCGTCCCCGGGTCACTGGTGGGCTCGGGACGCGACGGTGCGGCAGGGGTCATGGCAGATGGTCTCTTCCGTACGGGGCTCGGTTGGTCGGCTCAGGTGGTCAGGTCGGTGAACAAGCGTAGGGGACGGCGCTGGCCACGCCACCCCCGCACACTGTGAAACCGCTGTCAGCCCCGGTGGGACTGACAGCGGCTTCAGGAGAAAACGCGGCTGCCTGCTAGGCGCCGGAGGAGATGTTCCCGCTACCGTCCTCCAGGTGAGCCCGGATGAACCACTGGAACTTCTCCATCTCGCGCACCTGGCCCACGATCAGGTCCTCGGTGACCGGATCGAGCTGGTCCACGGCGGAGTCGGCCTCGCGGGTGTCCACGATGACCTTGTCGTAGATCTCGTTCAGGGCGGTGAGGTGCTGCTGCACCGTGCCCTTGTTGATCGGGTACTGCAGCGGGTCGCGGCCCGGTGCGTGCGAATCAGGGGTGCCGACCGGCTCGCCACCGAGCGCGGCGATGCGCTCGGCCACGTCGTCCGCGTCACCACGGACACGGTCGACCTCGGGGTCGAGCATCTCGTGGACACCGATGAACGTCGGACCAACGACGTTCCAGTGCGCGTGCTTGAGAATCAGGTGCAGGTCGTTGTACGCGGTGAGACGCTCCTGCAGGATGTCGATGACCTGCTTGGCGTCGCCCTCGGACAGGCCCGGAACAGTGAAGTTACTCATGATGTGAATCTCTCCTTTCACTAACTCAGAGTACGCGCGGGCGGCGGGGCCCGCCATGTTCACATAATTGTTCTCGCCGACCTCCCACGGAATGTAGTGTTACCGATATTATGACTTCACGAACGAATCCCTCCCGCGTACGACGTCTCGCCCGCCGGGCCCAGGGGCAGGTCATGAAGCGGGTCTTCTCCGGCCCCCAGGCCTTCGAACGCTCCCTGGACGTGTGGCCGCCGCTCGCCGGCGCCGGCGTGAAGGTGCGCGGCATCGCCGACGACTGGTCGCACGGCACCGTCGTCCTGCGACTCGGCCCGCTGAACCGCAACATGCACGGTGCGGCCTTCGGCGGCACGCTGTTCGCCATGACCGACATCCTCTTCGGCACCCTGGTGATGAAACGCCTCGGCTCCGACTACGAGGCCTGGACCCGCACGGGCAGCTTCCAGTACCTGAACCCGGGGCGCAACGGGGCCAAACTCCTCGTCGACGCGGACGACGCGATGATCGACGACATCATCTCCAAGGTGGAGCAGCACGGCTACTACAACGTGGCCTACACCTCGGTGATCCGTAACCCCGACGGCACCGTGGTGGGCATCGGCCAGCAGGACCTGCACGTACGCCCCCGCAAGGGCCGCGAGGCGCAGCGTCCCACCGCGCAGGACGGCTCGACGACCGCGCGCGGAGTCGAGGAGTCCGCCCCGCCGCTGGAGCCACGCGGCATCACGTTGGCGTCGCTGGTCACCGCCCTGGCGTGGCGGGCGTGGGGCAGTGAGGACGATGCGTCCGACCGTGGCGGGCAGCTCAACTCCGCGCTGAGCCACTCCCGCCGTATCCCCGATCCCGAGGACCAGGCGCGCTACGTGGCGGCCGAGGCGCTGAAGACCGGCGCACTGACCCGCGAGCAGATCCTGGAACTGCACATCCCCGAACGGCTGCTGCCGGTAAGGAACGAGGAATGAGCGCGACCACCCCACCCCACTCACCGCACTCCCCGCCCGAGCAGGCCGAGCGGGCTGGGCAGGCCGGGCGCGGCACCGGCCGGCGACGGTCCCTCCCGGTGCGGCTCTACCGCTCCGTGGAGAGCTACATCACCCGCTACGTGTTCTCCACCCCACGCGGGATGGAGCAGGTCACGCGCCTGTGGCCGCCGCTGGCGGGCTCCGGCATCCGGCTGCGCAACATCGCCGACGACTGGTCCCGCGGCGAGGTTGTCCTGCGGCTCAGCCCGATGACCCGCACCCCGAACAACGCCGCCTTCGGCGGCACCCTGTTCGCCATGACCGACATCCTCTTCGGCACCCTGGTGATGCGTCGTCTGGGTTCCGACTACGAGGCGTGGACGCGCACCGGCACCTTCCAGTTCCTCAACCCGGGGCAGAACGGTGCGTTGCTGCAGGTCGAGGTCGACGACGACATGGTCGCGATGATCCGCCAGCGGGTGCGTGACGACGGCTACCTCAACGTGGCCTACACCTCGGTGATCCGTAACCCCGACGGCACCGTGGTCGGCATCGGCCAGCAGGACCTGCACGTACGCCCCCGCAAGGGCCGCGAGGCCAGCCGCGAGTTCGCCACCGACGGATCCTCCACACCGCGCTCGGCCGACGAGTCCGCCCCGCCGTACGACCCGACCGGAATCACCCTGGCCTCCCTGGTCACCGCCGTGGCGTGGAAGGCGTGGGGCGGCCCCGAGGACCGGGCCAACGGCGACGGCCGGTTGAACTCGGTGCTCAGCCACGCCCGACGCATCCCGGTGCCCGAGGACCGCGCACGCTACGTGTGCGCCGAGGTCCTCGCCGACGGTGCGATGACCCGCGACGAGGTCATCGGCATGCGCATCCCCGAGTCGCTGCTGCCGTAGCCGGCGCTACTGCCCCTGCCCCGCCTCGCGCGGCAGGACGAACGCCAGGATCTCCGGCAGCGTGACGACCCGCGGCAGCAGGGTGCCTGTGCCGACTGTGCCGCCTGTGCCGCCGGCGCCACCGGACCCGCTCACGCCCACGAGCTGCTCGCTGGCCTCACGCATCCGGCGGAACGCCTCGTACACCGGCATCGACGCCGGCAGCACCAGCAGGTCCCGGGCCAACGGGGCGGCCGGGGCCGTCCGCGCCTCCGGCAGGGTGTCGCGCACGTGCAGCACCGACGTCGACGTACCGTCCGGCCCCTCCAGTAGGACGCGCATCTGCGCGGTGCGGCGGGCGGCGTCCTGCACCTCCCCGACCGTCGCCGCGGCCGTCAGGTGCGGGACCTGCGTGCCCGGCAGCTCACCGAGGGTTCGTTGCTGCAGGTCCAGGGCGCCGGCGATCTGGGACTGGAACTCCGCCTCCAGGGCACCCTCCTCGGCGGAGTGCTCCACGAGGTGGCGCAGGGTGGCGGCGTCGTGCCCGCCCGCGGCGGCCCGGTCGACCGGTTCCACCCCGGACATCTTCACCAGGCGGTTGGCCACCCGGTTCATCCACAGCAGCAGCGGACGCAGCACCCACGCCAGCGCCCTCGCCGGCACGGACACCAGACGGGCGGCGCGCTCCGGGAAGGCGATCGCCCACGACTTCGGCGCCATCTCGCCGAAAACCAGGTGCAGGAAGGTCACCACCAGCAGGGCCAGGACGAAGGACACGGTGTACGCCGCACCGTCCGGGATGCCCCAGGCGGTGAACAACGGCTTCAACCAGGCCGACACCGCCGGCTTGGTCACCGCGCCGAGGGCGAAGGTGCAGGCGGTGATGCCGAGCTGCGCGGCGGCGAGCATCACCGTCAGTTCATTGACGCCGCGCAGGGCGGCGCGGGCGGTGAGGCTCCGGTCCGCCGCGTCCTCCAGCCGGTGGCGCCGCACGCCCAGCAGGGCGAACTCGATCATCACGAAGAAGGCGCTGCCCACGAGCAGCAGCAGGGTCACCAGGACCACGGTGAGGTCACTCATCGTCGCTCACCTCCAGGTGGACGAGCAGTTCGGTGGGTACGTGGTTGCCGACCTCGGTCACCTCGGCGACCAGGACGCGGTCCTGCGGGCGGTCGTCGACGACCTCACGCGGGTCCCGCGGCAGGGCGACGGGCACGACCTCACCGACCTCCGGCAGGGAACCGAGCTCGTCGATGACCAGCCCGGCGAGGGTCTCGTACTCCCCGTCGGGCAGGCGCACGTCGAGCACGCGTGACACCTCGTCGAGGTGCTCGTCACCGGCGATACGCCAGCGCTGCACACCGTCGGAGGTGGTGACCTCCGCACTGATGTGGTGCTCGGGGGCGTCGTGCTCGTCGGTGAGTTCGCCGACGAGCTCCTCGGCCAGGTCCTCGGCGGTGAGCACGCCGGACACCCCGCCGTACTCGTCGACCACGCAGGCCAGCCGGTTGTCGGACTCCTGGAGTTCCACCAGGGCGTCCGGCAGGGCCATGACCTCGGGCAGCACCACCGGCTCACGCACCAGCGTGGCCACCGTGGTGGACGGGTCGAGGTCGGGGTCGAGGACGTCGTCCAGGTGCAGCACACCGTAGAGACGTTCCTCCTCCTCGTGGGACTCCTCGTCCTCCACCGAGCCGAGCACCGGGTAGCGGGTGTGGCCGCCGGCCATGCGCACGCGCGCCTCGGCCACGGTGGTGCCCGGGTCCATCTCGCCCAGGCGCGCCCGGGGCACCATCGCGTGCTCCACGGTGCGCTCGGGGAAGTCGAGGATGCGGTCGATCAGCATCGACAGCTCCCGGGGCAGGTCACCGGAGGCGCGCGAGTCGGCGACGATGCGTCCCAGGTCCTTGCGGTCGGCGGTGGAGTCCACGTCCTCCACCGGGGTCACGCCCACCAGGCGCAGCAACGCGTTGCTGGACCAGTCGAAGAAGGCGATGAGCCAGCCGAAGAGGAACAGGTAGGCCTGCGTGGACCGGGCCAGGGCACGGGCCAGCGGCTCCGGGGCGGCGATGGCGAGGTTCTTCGGGTACAGCTCGGCGAAGATCATCTGCACCACCGTGGCCACCAGCAGGGTGACCGTGGCGGCGACGGCGGCGGTGCCCGCCCCGCCGAGGATCTCCCCGACCGAGCCGCCGATCATCGGTTCGGCCAGCTCACCGACCAGCAGGCCGGTGACGGTGATGCCCAGCTGCGCGCCGGAGAGCATGAAGCTCGTCCTGCGGGTGACCGCCAGGGCACGTCCGGCCGCGGCGTCCCCGTCGGCGGCGAGGGCGCGCAGACGCGCCCGGTCCACCGACATGTACGCGAACTCCTGCGCCACGAAGTAGGCGTTGGCGACGATGAGGGCCAGGATGACGACGATGCCGAGCAGCAACGTCAGCAGCGGGCTCACCGGTCACCCCCTGAGGCCGGTGCGCTCCCTGCGCGGGGCGGGTGGCTGTGGCTGCTCCTGCAGTTTGTGCCACCCCTGGTACTCGGACACGGACCATCGTCCATGGTGGACGCTCAACTCCTTCATGCGGTGAATGTAAGTGATACGCAGGATACACGATCCCGGGTACCCTCGGCGCGCATGAGTACCGCAGAGTTCCCCGACGTCTACCGGGCCGCCGACGACCGCTACGCCACCATGCCCTACCGCCGCTCCGGCACCTCCGGACTGCAGCTGCCGGCGATCACCCTGGGCCTGTGGCACAACTTCGGCGACGACCGTCCACTGGACACCCAGCGGGCGATCCTGCGCCGCGCCTTCGACCGCGGCGTGACGCACTTCGACCTCGCCAACAACTACGGTCCGCCGCCCGGTGCGGCGGAGGAGAACGTGGGACGGCTCCTGGCGTCCGACTTCCGCCCGTACCGCGACGAACTCGTGGTCAGTTCGAAGGCGGGCTGGCGGATGCAGGACGGCCCGTACGGCTTCGGCGGCTCGCGCAAGTACCTCGTGGCCAGCTGCGACGCCTCACTGCGCAGGCTCGGGCTGGACTACGTGGACATCTTCTACCACCACCGTCCCGACCCGCAGACCCCCGTGGAGGAGACCGTGGCCGCCCTCGACCACCTGGTGCGCAGCGGGCGCGCCCTGTACGTGGGCATCAGCTCCTACTCCCCCGAGCTGACCCGTCGGGCGACCGCGGTGGCCCGGGACCTGGGGACCCCGCTGACCATCCACCAGCCCTCCTACTCGATGTTCAACCGGTGGGTGGAGGACGGTCTGCTCGCCGCCTGCGCCCACGAGGGCCTCGGCGTGATCGCCTTCTCCGCCCTGGCGCAGGGACTGCTGACCGGCAAGTACCTGGACGGTGTGCCGGAGGGGTCGCGGCTGGGCGCGGGGAAGATGTCGGAGTCCTTCCTCACCGACGAGACGGTCGAGGCGGTGCGCGCGCTGAACTCCGTCGCCGAGGCGCGGGGTCAGAGCCTGGCGCAGATGGCGATCGCGTGGGTGCTGCGCCGCCCGGAGGTGACGAGCGCGCTGATCGGTGCGTCCTCGGTGGCCCAGTTGGACGACTCGCTGGACGCCCTCGACAACCTGGACTTCACCGACGGCGAGCTCGCCGAGATCGACCGGTGGGCCGTGGACCGTGGCATCAACCAGTGGGCCGGTGCCACGGAGTCGACGGCGTAACCCGCGACCGGGTCAGGACGCGGCGAAGGCGGCGACGACCGCGTCGTTGAAGGCGGGCAGGTCGTCCGGGGTGCGCGAGGACACGATGGTGCCGGCGCCCTCGGGCCCCCCGCAGGTGTGCGCCTCCTCGTCGACCCAGGTGGCACCGGCGTTGACGAGGTCGGTGCGCAGGCTCGGGTAGGAGGTCAGCGTCCTGCCGGACAGGACGTCGGCGTCGGTGAGGATCCAGGCGCCGTGGCAGATCACGCCGAGCGGCTTGCCGCCGGTCACGACCTCGCGGACGAGGGCGACCGCGTCGGCGTCGAGCCGCAGCGCGTCGGCGTTGGACGTCCCGCCGGGCAGCAGGACGGCGTCCACCGTGGCCGCCTCGACGTCGGCGGTGCGGGCGTCCGCGGGCACCTCGGTGCCCTTCTTGCCGGTGATCGCCTTACCGCCGGGTGTGGCGATGACGACGTGCGCCCCGGCGTCCGAGACCGCGTCGCGCGGGGAGGTCAGCTCGGAGTCCTCGAACCCGTCGGTGGCGAGGACCACGACGGTGCGGCCGGTGAGCTTCTTCTGGTCGGACATGGGTGGTGTACCTCCTTGACGAGAGTCGTTCTCTGGCACCCACCCACGCTACGCCGGTGAATCAGAACAGGCCGTTCGGGTTCTCGTCGTAGGACCACAGCAGGTTCTTGGTCTGCTGGTAGTGGTCCAGCATCATCAGGTGCGTCTCGCGCCCGATGCCGGACTTCTTGTATCCGCCGAACGCCGCGTGCGCCGGGTAGGAGTGGTAGTTGTTCACCCACACGCGACCGGACTCGATGGCGCGGCCCGCCTGGTAGGCGGTGCGGCCGTCGCGGGCCCAGACGCCGGCGCCGAGACCGTAGTCGGTGTCGTTGGCGATCTGGATGGCCTCGTCGAAGTCCTTGAAGGTGGTCACGGCGAGGACCGGGCCGAAGATCTCCTCCTGGAAGCAGCGCATGGCGTTGTTTCCCTTGAGGATCGTGGGCTCCACGTACAGGCCGTTCTCCAGGCCGTCGACGGTGCGCACACCGCCGCCGATGAGGACCTCCGCGCCCTCCTCGGGACCGGACTTCAGGTAGCTGGTGATCTTGTCCATCTGCTCCAGCGAGGCCTGCGCGCCGATCATCGTGGCCGGGTCCAGCGGGTTGCCGGCCTTGATCGAGCGGACGCGCTCGACGGCGAGGTCGAGGAATTCGTCGGCGATGTCCTCCTGGATCAGCGCACGTGAGGGGCAGGTGCACACCTCACCCTGGTTCAGGGCGAACATGGCCAGACCCTCGAGGGTCTTCTCCCGGAAGGAGTCGTCGGCGTCCATGATGTCGCCGAAGAAGACGTTCGGCGACTTGCCGCCGAGCTCGAGGGTCACCGGGATGAGCTTGTCGGCGACGGCCTTGTTGATGATCTTGCCGACCTCGGTGGAACCGGTGAAGGCGATCTTGGCGATGCGGTCATTCTGCGTCAGCGCCGCACCAGCCTCCTCACCGAGACCGTTGACGATGTTGAGCACCCCGTCCGGCAGGATGTCGGAGATCAGCTCGGCGACCAGCAGGATCGACGCCGGGGTCTGCTCGGCGGGCTTGAGCACGATGGCGTTGCCCGCGGCGAGGGCGGGACAGATCTTCCACGCGGCCATGAGGATCGGGAAGTTCCAGGGGATGATCTGGCCGACCACGCCGAGCGGCTCGTGGAAGTGGTAGGCCACGGTGTTCTCGTCGATCTGCGAGAGCGAGCCCTCCTGGGCACGCAGCGCACCGGCGTAGTAGCGGAAGTGGTCGACAGCGAGCGGGAGGTCCGCGGCGAGCGTCTCACGCACGGACTTGCCGTTGTCCCAGGTCTCGGCGACGGCGAGCATCTCGAGGTTCTCCTCGATGACGTCGGCGATCTTGAGCAGGACGCGGGAGCGGTCCTGCACACTGGTCCTGCCCCAGGCGGGTGCCGCGGCGTGGGCGGCGTCCACCGCCTTGTCGACGTCGGCGGCCTGGGATCGTGCGACCTCGGTGAACACCTTGCCGTCGACCGGGCTGATGTTCTCGATGTACTGCCCGTCGACGGGGGCGACCCACTGGCCGCCGATGAAGTTCTCGTACCGAGGCTTGAAGGAGACGAGCGAGCCCTCGGTACCCGGGGCGGCGTAGGCGTTGCTGGCGGTGGCTGTGGTGGTCATGGTGCGGTGCCTCCCAATGCAGGGGTCGTCTGGTTGGTTCTCGTGCCACGACCAACCTAGCGCCTCCACCGCATGATGGCTACCACTATTTTTTTATAATGTGAGCTGGATCACATTACTCACTTCGCGACGCGACGGCGGCGCAGCAGGCCGTCGACGCCGTAGCGTCCTCCCGCAACCGCACCGACCAGCGCCGCGCCGGCGGCGAGCACGAGCACGAGCTCGTAGCCGCCGTCCGAGACGAAGATGGTGCCCGCGTCACTGTGGGCGTACCAGAACGCGCCGGCCATATCGGCGACGACGAGGACGGCGACCAGCGGCGTGAGCAGGCCGATAATCAGCAGGACACCACCGACGAGCTCCACGGCCGCGGCGAAGACCGCCGCCGCGGTCGCCGCGGGCACACCCATGGACTCGAAGCCCTGGGCGGTGGCGTCGATGCCGTTGGTGACGAACTTCTGCCAGCCGTGGGCGAAGAGGGTCACACCCAGGGCGATGCGGGCGAGCAGGATGACGATGTTGCTGACGACGTTGCTGACGGTGCTCGTGGAAGCGGTGGAGACGGTGGACATGAGGGGACCTCGCTACCGGTCGGAGAAGTGATTGACGTGTCCACGATAACGGAGGTGGTTGACGTGTCAACCTTTTCGTGACGTGCGCCTCACAACCGCCCGGCGCGCACCGCCACCGGCCACGACACCTGACGCGGGCGACCGTTGTCGCCCCAGATGTCCACCAGGTCCGAGGCGAAGTTCTGGAACAGGTCCGAGCGGCCCTGCCGCTCCGCCTTACGCACCGCCGACCACGTGCCCACATACCCCAGGAACGCCTCCCGGTCCAGGTCCGCGTCGATGCTGAGCTCCGGGACGTCCAGCTCCTCGAAGGGGAATGGCATCGTGCGGTACCCCTCGTCGACGTAGCGACGCTCCGGATCCCAGTACGGCCCGATCTCGTCGTAGTAGAACCGTCCGAACCGCTCCTGCACGTCCGCGTCGGAGATCCGCAGCACCCCGTAACTCACCAGCGCGATCAACGCGCCCTCCCGGCCGATACGCCGGGCCTCGGCGTAGAAGTCCGGCAGCGTGAACCAGTGCGCCGCCTGCGCCGCGGTGACCAGGTCCGCCGAGCCGTCCTCCACCGGCAGTTTCTCCGCCGACGCCACCCCGTAGGCGATGTTCGGGTGCTCCGTGGCCGACGCCAGCTGCGACTCGCTGGGGTCGAACGCCAGCACCCGGTCGAAGTAGTCCGCCAACTGCACCGACAGCTGCCCGGTACCGCAGCCCACGTCCACCGCCACACCCGTGCCCGGCGTGTGCTCCGCCAGGAACCCCGACACCTGCGTGGGGTAGGACGGACGGAAGGACGCGTACTCCGCGCCGCCGGTGAACCAGTTGCTGCGGGGCGCCTCAGGGTTGTCGCTCATGACACACAAGGCTACCGCCGATGTCATACCGCCGAAGTCATACCCGGGACTGACGACCCCGGGCACACGCTCCGGCATGCTCTAGGACGTGAAGAACGTGAAGAAACAGCAGAACCGCATCCTCGGGCTCGACATCGCCCGCGCCGTCGCCGTCGTCGGCATGACCGTCGACCACTTCGGCCCCGCCTCCTGGGCCACGTGGTTCACCGGGTGGCCGTCCATCCTCTTCGCCTTCCTCTCCGGCATGTCCACGGCGCTGATGACCTCCCACGGCCTGGCGTCCGGCGTGCCCGCCTCGCAGGTACGCCGACGCATCGCGATCCGCGGGGCGATCCTGCTGGTCATCGGCGTGCTGCTGGCGTCCGCCGGACCCAACATGATCGTCGTGCTCGCCACGCTCGGTGCGTCCTTCCTGATCTGCACCGCACTGGTGACGCTGCGCGGCACCACCCTGCTCGCCCTCGGCGCCGGCGGCATGCTCGTCCTGCCGCAACTGTCGTACTGGCTGCGGGACGTCCTGCCCGCCGCAGGCGGCGGCAGCGAGGGCGGCGAGATCGAACTCGCCGTGGTCCCCCGCCTCGACCACCTCACCTCGCTGGACGGCGTCGCCACCGCGCTGCGCGCGCTGCTGCTGGACGGCATGTACCCGGTGATCACCTGGCTGCCCGTCATCGTGCTCGGCATGGGCGTGATGACCGTGGGTGTGGACGGGGCGAGGCGCGTGGTGTGGCTGGTCACCGGGCTCGTCGCCGCACTCGGCTCGGCCGCGTTCACCTGGGTGATGGTCGCCCGTTTCGACGTTCAACCCCTGATCGTGGACCTCATGGGGATGGACCTGCGCGAGCTCGCCGAGGCCTCCGACATCTCCGTCTTCGCCGCCTGGCGGATGTACGGCATGTCCATGGGCACCACCTCCTCCCCGGGTGAGCTGCTGGTCGCCGGCGCGCACTCCGGCTCCACCCCGGACCTGCTGCTGAACACCGGCATCAGCCTGGTGGTCGTGACCCTGTGCCTGTGGCTCGGTGACCTGGCGGGACGGTGGCTGTTCCCCCTCGTCGCCCTGGGCTCCTGCGCCTTCACCGTGTACGTGGGCCAGGCGCTGGTGTCCGCCGGGATCAACCACTGGCTGCCGGACGTGGCGGACGAACCGGGCGTGTCCCTGGTGCCGCTGGCCTGCTACCTCGGCGTGGCCGTGGTGTTCTGCACGGTGTGGAAGCACTTCTTCCGCCGCGGGCCGCTGGAGCAGGCCATGTACACCGCGTCGACCTGGGGGTCCGGCCCCCGGGCGCCCGAGAAAACCGGGACGGCCGCACCGAGCGCTCACCGGTGAGCTCGCCGAGGCAACGTCAGGCACGCACGTCGAGACGGCGCCACGTGGCCCAATACGCCAAGGCTGAGAGTACGGAGCACCCGGTCGCCAGACTGTTCGCGGTGAGATACAAATTCCACTCGATAATAGGATCCCGCAGATCCTGAATTCCGGACGCCACACCGATAAACGTACCGACCGCGAGAGAAAAGGCGCCCACCACGGCCATCGCGACGACATAGACGACCCTCACCTTCGGACGTGACCTACTCACGGTGACGGCCCCACGGCGAAGCAGGAGCAGAGCGGCGACGGCCCCGCAGATCAGGGCCACCATATCCGCGCCGAACGTATCGGAGAAACGATGCCACTTCGCGGTCGTGGTGTATGCGCCGATACCCACCGCCCACGTCATGACCACGAACATCGCCACACCTCGCCACCGGTACGGAACCACGAGAAACAGGGCGACAAGCACGGTCATCGCGATCGTGGTGTGCCCGCTGGGAAAGGAATTATGCGCGTAGTGTCCGGAAACCTCGACCAGATCGGGCCGCGGCAGCACGAATCGTTTCAACACCTGGGTCACGATCTGCCCACCCACGATGACCGAGACCGCGACCACCGCCAGGAACACCTTACGGCGAAGGAGCCCGATCATTCCGACCAGCGCAGTTGCTATTGCAAGGGTCCATATCGTGATGTCACCGAGCGCAGACCATGCGCCATCCGATTCCGCGGCCGGTGCCTGGTCCGCCCCGCGCAACGCAGCGTTCTCCAGCTCCTGCCCGGTAGTCGTCAACACGGCGAGCCAGTAGACCGCAACGAGCAGAACGAGGCTGACCGTCAACAGGATTCACCATCGCCGCCCCGTTATCGCGTTCGGGCTGACTTGTTCACGGTCATTCTCGCCAACAGCATTCATCACACCTTCTCCTCACATATCCTTCGCCACCGCACCACATGAAAGATCGGGCGCATCGGCCAACCTGGGGTGAATGCCGACATCGCACAGGATAGCGCCGGTCGAGCCGGGGCATCGGAATCGAGGATTCTTCCGATAGACTGCCGTTGGCAATGCTCCCACCAGGTGGATTGTGACGGCCGACAATGAACAGAAGAAACTACGGGGCATTCCAATCCCCCTGACATCGCAGCAGGAGCTCAGATGACAATAGCGCCAGCGATCGTGGCCGGCGTCATCATCTTCGGGGCCGTAGTTCTGGCGGCCGGGATGATCGGCCTCATCCGCGACGGCAGACGCCTCGCGACACCGGTCTACGTGACCATGGGTCTCGGCCTGCTCGCCATCGGGGTGGGCCTGCTGCTGACCAACCAGGGACACCCGGGGCCACTGATCGTCGTCGGCATCACGACAATGGCCCTGTTCATCCTGGGCAACGTGGTCGGCTATCCGTTGCTGATGATCTTCCTGCTGTACTCCGGCGCCACCGTACTGCGCAAGGAGAGCCGCTCCCTGGGCAATGCGCTGGCGCTGCTCGCCGGGCTCGCGCTGCTGTTCCTCCCGACGACGCTGGGGATCCTGGCCCCACCGGAGACCCCTCGTACCGACCCCGCCTACATGTTCCGGTACGCCACACACCTCTCGGTCGTACTGGTGGTGTTCTACTTCGGCTTCGTCTTCGCCGCCTTCTTCGCAGCCTCCCTGCCCTACCGCTGGCGACGCATCCGTACCGCCCCAGAGGCCGTCATCGTCCTCGGGTCCGGTCTCATCGACGGCAACGTCCCACCGCTGCTCGCCGCCAGGCTGGACCGTGGACTGTCCGTCCAGCAGCAGTTCCACGGCGAGCCGGTGCTCATCCCCAGTGGCGGACAGGGTCCTGATGAACCGCGACCCGAGGGCGAGGCGATGCGCGATTACCTGGTCGCGCAGGGTGCCGACCCCGCCACGGTGACCGCGGAGACCGAGTCCCGCACCACCGAGGAGAACCTCCGCTACTCCCGGAAGCTGCTCTCCGACCCGTCCTCCCCGGTGGTCGTCGCCACCAGCAGCTACCACGTCTTCCGTGCCGCACTCCTCACGAGGACGCTGGGTATGCGCGCGCACGTCGTCGGCGCGCCCACCGCCTGGTACTATTTCCCCAGCGCGGTGCTCCGCGAGTTCGTCGGGGTGATCCGCGACCGGCTCCGGTTCACCGTCCTCAGCATCGCCGTCCTCATTGTCTTCGCCATCGCCTTCACCGTGGTCATCGTGCCGGCGACGGCGCCCGGGATGGGTTAGGTGTTCCCGCGTCCCGTGCCGGATTCGGCCTTTTCGTGCCGATGATCGGCCGAATCCGGCACGGGACGCGGGCACCGCCCGGCACACTCGAGGAGCGCCGTTGCTCCTCAGGCCGCACCTGGACGGCGTGTAGTCTCGACCAGACTAAGTTTTCATGAGGAACACGTTTCCCGCCTCCGAACGAAAGGACGGTCCCGATGAGAACGTCGACGACCATCACCGGCGTGATCGCACTCGGCACCATCGCCGCCCTGAGCGGATGCAGCAGTGAGGGGGACGCTGCTCCGTCAACGGAACCGCCGACATCGGCACCCGCGTCCGCATCAGCGTCCGACGCCTCGCAACCTTCGGGCGACCCGTCCGCCGGGGATCCCGAACGCTTCGCCGTCGACGGTGGCGGGTACATGTTCACCCTTCCCGACGGCGGGGTCTGCTCCGTCGACAGCGAGCTCAACGACAAGGTCGGCTCCGACTTCGCCTGCCTGCTCACCCTCGAGGAACCGATGCGGACGGAGGATGGCGAGGCGACCACCGGGCTCGAGTACCGGGACACCATGTTCGTCCCCAGCGCCGCGCTTACCGATCCCGACCTGCAGAAGGAGTTCACCGAGGCAGACGCCGAACCACTGGAGGCCGGCTCGCGAATCACCGCCGGGGACTACCAGGTGATGGCCGAGACGCAGGACGAGATCCTCATCGAGAACGACGTCATCGGTGGCAGCTTCTTCATCGCGGCACAGCAGCCGACCCGATTCTGGATGCCCCGGCCGGACTGGGTCCCGGAGCCGAACTTCCCGCCGATCGACTGAGTTCCTGCACACCGCACAGCGCCTACAGTTCCAGGCGCTCCCCTGCCCACCGTCGGCGCAGCCACCGGTCGTGCGAGGCGACCACGACCGCACCCGGGTAGGCGGGGATCGCCTCCTCCAACGCGGTGACCAGGGACAACGACAGATGGTTGTCGGGCTCGTCGAGCAGCAGCACGTCCGGCGGGTCGGCGAGCAGTACCGCCAGGGAGACGCGTCGTTGCTGGCCGAGACTCAGCTCAGCCAACGGCCGCGACTCGTCGCGCGGGTGGATCAGCCCGAACGTCGCCAGCGGCACGGCGTCCGCAAGTTCGTCACCGACGGCGTCGCGGTAGGCGCGCTCCACCGTGCGGCCCGGGCCGCGTCCCGCCGGGTCCGGCAGGACGACCTCCTGGGTCAGGTGCCCCACGCTCACGCCCGAGCCTGCACCGGAACCCACACCGCCGACCGTGCCCGCCGAGGGGGCCAATGTGCCCGCCAGCACCTCCAGCAGGGTCGATTTGCCCGAGCCGTTCGGCCCGGTGACCAGGAGTTTCTCGTCACCGTTCACGGTGACGCTGGTGCGCGGCAGCCGCCCGGCGACCTCGACGCCGGCGGCGATGAGCACCGGCCCCGTGCGTCCTGCGGTGTCGTCGCGTCCTGCGGCGGTGAGTCCGGCGAACGTCAGCTCGGCCGGCGGCTTGCGGACCTGCGACTCCTCGAGTTTCTCGAGCCGCGAGCGCGAGTCGTTCACCCGGCGCGACACGACCTTCGCATTGCGGTCGCCGTAGAACTTCTTCGTGATCTTGTTCTCCACCTGGATGTCGCGGTTGGTGTGCCCGACCTGGTGGTTGTCGCGCACCCCGGCACGCAGGCGTTTCAGCTCCGCCTGCTCGTCGCGGTACTGCCGCTCCCAGCGCTGCCGGACGTCCCGGCGCGCGGCGAGGTAGTCGGTGTAGTTGCCGGTGTAGCGGGTCACGCCGCCCTGCGCGCCGACCTGCGTCGGCGCGGGGTCCAGGTCCACCACGCAGGACGCCGCGAGGTCGAGGAACGCGCGGTCGTGGCTGGCGAACAGCACCGGCCCCTTCCACGCGTTCAACACGCTGACCAGGTACTCCGTCGCCGCGTCGTCGAGGTGGTTGGTGGGCTCGTCGAGCAGCAGCACGTCCGGGCGGTTGAGCAGCAGCCACGCCAACGACAGACGCGCCCGCTGGCCACCGGACAGCTCCCCGGCAGGACGCTCCGGCGGCACCGCGGCGAGGCCGAGGCCCGCGAGCGTCGCGGACATGCGCGCATCGGTGCCCCACACGTCGAGACGCTCGGCGCGGTCCAACGCCTCGCCGTAGGCCCCGGCGTCGTAGGGGTCGGCGGCGCGCTCCAGGTCGGACGCGGCGCGCCGCTCGGCGGCGACGGCGGACTCCAACGCGCCGGCGACGGTCTCGTCGTCGGCGAACGGTGCCTGCTGGTGGAGCAGGCCCACCCGCGACGAGCCGACGTCCACCGCACCGGCGGTGGTCGCCGCCTCCGGCAGCGAACCGTGGACGGCGTGCAGCAGGGTGGACTTGCCCGAGCCGTTCTCGCCGATCAGGCCGGCGCGCTGACCTGGCGGGACGACGAAGGACACGTCGGTGAGGACCCGGGTCCCGGCGATCTGGACGGAGAGGCCGTCGATCTGCAGCGGGGACTGTGACGCGGAGCCGGACATGGAGACGGGCGTGGGAATAGTAGACATGGGGGAACTCCCTGAGTGGAGATGATTAGGTGTCCCGCCGGGCGGTCGGCCGCCTCGGGCGCAGGACGATTCAGGGGTTCTACTTCCGCATGGGACCGAGCATAGCGTCACATGTGGGGAAGGTCCACCGCAGGCAACGAAACGATCTCGATACCTGCGATGAGGGCAGTTACCCGGGCGAAGAGGACTGGGTTGTCACGGAGTTCTTCTGCGATCCGGTCTCCGAGAACGCGACCATGCTCGCGTCCACCAGGATCTGATCGACGCTCCTGCGCGGTGGAGGCGGTGGCATCATCTCCTGCACCCTCCGGAGGGTAGCTGTCCCCGCCAGGTCGAAGAGACTCCCCACTCCGGTCAACAGCACCTCACCCCTCGAGGATCCCCTTAATCTTCTGGAGGGTCTCGGTGATGCCGTAGGTGGCGGCGTCCTTCCGGTCAGCCTCCTGCGCGGCGGCGTCGTCGCCGAACTTCTGCCGGAAGTACCGCTCGCCGTCGGCGGTGAAGGCGGTGTACTCGGTGAGCACCGTGGCGTCCTCCCGCCGGTTCACCGGCTCCATGCGGAACCCCCACCGCGTGCCGCTGGAGGTCACCCGCCAGGAGAACTCCTGGCCCGGACGTGCGGAGACGACCTCGGAGATTGTCGACCACTCCCTCTCCGCGGTGCGGTTGTGCCCGGTGAACGTCGCGCCGTCGCCCCGTGCGTCGGAGTCCCACTGTGCGCGGTGGCACTGGGCGCTCCACTCCCCCGTGCGCGTGACGTCGCTGACGAGGTCGAAGACCTCCGCGGGGGTCGCGTGGATGGTGACGGAGTCGCTGATCTCGTAGGCCATGGGATTCAGCGTAGTCGGACGCACGACGGGGCCGGCCAGACCCCGCGCACCTACACCGCGCCGCCGGCGGCGAACTGGCTGCGGTAGAGCTCCGCGTAGGAGCCGTCGGCGGCCAGGAGTTCGTCGTGGGACCCCTGCTCCACGATCGTGCCGTCGACCATCACCAGGATGCGGTCGGCGTCGCGGATGGTGGACAGCCGGTGGGCGATCACGAAGGACGTCCGCCGGGCGCGGATCGCGTTCATCGCCTTCTGCACCAGCACCTCGGTACGGGTGTCCACCGACGAGGTGGCCTCGTCCAGGATCAGGATCTCCGGTTCCGCGAGGAAGGCGCGCGCGATGGTGATCAGCTGGCGCTCACCTGCCGAGACCGATCCGCCGTCCTGGTCGATGACGGTGTCGTAGCCGTCCGGCAGGGCGTGGACGAAGCGGTCGACGTAGGCGGCCTTCGCCGCGTCCCTGACCTCCTCGTCGGTGGCGTCGAGCCGGCCGTAACGGATGTTCTCCAGGATGGTGCCGTCGAACAGGACGGCGTCCTGCAGGACCATGCCGGTGCGCGAGCGCAGCTCGGCGCGCCCCATGGCGCGCGAGTCGACACCGTCGACGTAGATCGCACCGCCGGTGACCTCGTAGAACCGCATGATCAGGTTCACCATCGTGGTCTTGCCGGCACCGGTGGGCCCGACGATCGCCACGGTCTGCCCGGGTTCCACGTCCAGGTTCAGGTGCTCGATCAGCGGGGTGGACGGCGAGTACCCGAAGGAGACGTCGCGGAACTCCACGCGGCCGCGCACGGCCTGCGGCGAGGCCGTGGCGGACGGGTCGGCGTCCTGCTCCTCGGCGTCGAGCAGCTCGAAGACGCGCTCGGCGGAGGCCACACCGGACTGCACCATCGTCATCATCCCGGCGAGCTCGCCGAGGGGCTGGTTGAACTCGCGGGAGTACTGGATGAACGCCGTCGCCGCACCCAGGCTCATCTGCCCGTTCGCCACGCGCAGGCCGCCGAACACGGCGATGACCACGTAGCTGAGGTAGTTGAGGAACTGCATCAGCGGCATCATCATGCCGGACAGGAACTGCGCCTTCGCGCTGGCCTGGTAGAGCTCCTCGTTGCGCTCGTCGTAGGTCACCGACATCTCGTCCTGCCGACCGTAGGCCACGACCAGTTCGTGGCCGGTGAAGGCCTCCTCGACATGCCCGTTGACCTTGCCGGTGCCGGCCCACTGCGCGCCGTACTGCTTCTGCGCCCGGGTGCCGACGATGCCGACGACGATGGCGGTCAGCGGCAGGGCCAGCAGCGCGACGATCGCGAGCTGCCAGGACACCCGGAACATCATCACGGTCACGCCGATGATCATCATGCCGGAGTAGGCGAACTGGCTCAGCGCCTGCTGGAGGGCCTGCTGGACGTTGTCCACGTCGTTGGTGGTGCGCGAGAGCAGGTCGCCCTTCTGCCGCGAGTCGTAGAAGCTCAGCGGCAGGCGGTGGACCTTGCGCTCCACGTCGGTGCGCAGCTCCACGATCACCGCGACGACGATCTTGTTGAGGATGAACCCCTGCGCCCAGTTGAACACGGAGGCCACCACGTACATGCCCAGCACGATGCCGATGAGCCGGCCGAGTTCGCCGAAGTCGATGCCGGCGCCGGGCTCACCGTTCCAGGTGGCGAGCACGCCGTCGTAGATCACGTCGACGGCGTCGCCGAGGACCTTCGGCGCGTAGACGGTCAGCACCACGCACACCACGAGCAGGACGAAGACCCACGTCAGCGCGATCTTGCGGGGCGCCATCAGCGCCACCATGCGCAGCGCCGAGGGCCAGAAGGCCTTCGCCGACCGCGGCGCGGACTCCGCGCCCCGGTCGGTAACTTCTGTGACCTCCGTCGATTCAGTCACTTCGGTGTCACTCATCGCTGTGCCTCCATCTGCGACTCGACGATCTCGCGGTAGGTGTCGCTGGACGCCAGCAGGTCGTCGTGCGTCCCGCGGGCGACGATGCGCCCCTTGTCCAGCACCAGGATCTGGTCGGCGTCACGCACCGTGGACACCCGCTGTGCGACGGTGACCACCGCCGCGTCCCTGGTCCCGGGGTGCAGTGCGGCGCGCAGCGCGGCGTCGGTGCGCACGTCCAGGGCGGAGAAGGAGTCGTCGAAGACGTACACCTTCGGCGCGGCGACGAGCGCGCGGGCGATGCACAGGCGCTGGCGCTGGCCGCCGGAGACGTCCGTGCCGCCCTGCGCCACCGGGGACGCCAGGCCTGCGGCCTCGCCGTCACCGCGGCTGCGCACGAAACCGTCGGCCTGCGCGACGCGCAGCGCGTCCCACAGTTCGTCGTCGGTGGCGTCGGTGCGTCCGAAACGCAGGTTGGACGCCACCGTCCCGGAGAACAGGAACGCCTTCTGCGGCACCAGGCCGACGGCGCGGGCGAGGTCCTTACGCGGCATCGCCGCGACGGGCACCTCGTCGATGAGCACCTCGCCGGACGTCGGCGCGAACAGGCGTGGGATGAGGTTGACCAGCGTGGACTTGCCGGAGCCGGTCGCCCCGATCACCGCGGTGGTCTGCCCGGGGCGCACCGTGAAGCTCACGTCGGTGAGCACCGGCTTGTCCGCGCCCGGGTAGGTGAAGGACACGTCGCGGAACTCCAGCTCGCCGCGCACCTGCGTCGGCGACACGGTCTCCACCGACGGATCGGCCTCCGGCTCGGTGATGGACGGTTCGTGGCCGAGGACGTCCTGGATGCGTCCGGCGCACACGATCGCGCGCGGCAGCATCATCGCCATGAACGAGCCCATCATCACCGCCACGAGGATCTGCAGCAGGTACTGCATGAACGCGGTCAGCGAGCCGACCTCGATCGCCCCGTCGGCCACGCGGTGGCCGCCGAACCACAGCACCGCCGCCGTCGCACCGTGCAGCACGACCATGATCACCGGGCCCATCAGGACGAACACGCGTCCCACGCGCTCGGAGACCCAGGCGACGGCCTGGTTGGCGTCCTCGAAACGCCTGGTCTCGAACTTCTCGCGGACGAAGGCGCGGATCACCCGGATGCCGGTGATCTGCTCACGCATCACGCCGTTGATGGCGTCGATGCGGTCCTGCATCGAGCCGAACAGCGGCACCAGACGGGCGACCATCGTGCCCACGACGACCAGCAGCACGGCGACGGAGACCCACACCAGCCACGACAGGCCGGCGTCCTCGCGCAGCGCCATGACGATGCCGCCGATGCACATGATCGGCATGGTGACCATGAAGCTCAGGAACATCACGAAGACCATCTGCACCTGCTGCACGTCGTTCGTGCCGCGGGTGATCAGCGTGGGCACCCCGAAGGTGCCCATGTCCTGGGCGCTGAAGCGGTCCACGCTGCGGTAGACGTCGCGCCGGACGTCGCGTCCGACGGACATCGCCAGACGCGCGGCGCACCAGGTCGCCGCAACGGCGGTGATGACCTGCACGAATGCCACGGCGACCATGATGCCGCCGGTGGACCAGATGTAGCCGATGTCGCCACGGGACACACCCTGGTCGATGATGTCGGCGTTGAGACGGGGGAGGTAGAGCGTCGCGAAGGTGGAGACGATCTGAAGAAGGAGGACTGCCACCAACAGCCCCGGGTACTGACGGGCGTACCTACCCACGAGGCGAAGAAGTTGCACCCCGACAGTGTAGGCGATTATGTACCTGACCTGCCAGGAAGCATGCCCTCAACAGGCGCCGAGCACCGCCGCGGAGGACGACAGGCCCAGGCGCGTGGCGCCGGCGGCGACCATCGCCTCGGCGGCGTCGCGGGTGCGGATCCCGCCGGACGCCTTGATGCCGAGGCGTCCCCCGACGGCCCCGTGCATCAGTTCCACGGCGTGCACGCTCGCCCCGCCCGCCGGGTGGAAGCCGGTGGACGTCTTCACGAAGTCGGCCCCGGCGTCCTCCGCGCAGCGGCAGGCGGTCAGGACCTCCCCGTCGGTCAGGGCCGCCGACTCGATGATGACCTTGAGCACGCCCGGTGCGGGCACCGCGGCGCGCACCACGGCGATCTCGTGGGCCAGCTCCTCGTCGCGCCCCTCCTTGAGCAGGGCGAGGTTGACGACCATGTCGACCTCGTCGGCACCGTCGGCGACCGCGCGTGCCGCCTCGGTGGCCTTGACCTCGGCCTTCACCGCACCGGACGGGAAGCCGACCACCGTGGCCACGCGCACGCCGTCCGGCGTGGCGACCGGCAGCTGGGACGGCGAGACGCAGATCGCGTACGTGCCCAGCTCCCCCGCCTCGTGCGCGAGGGCGGCGACGTCGGCGGGTGTGGCCTCCGGCTTGAGCAGGGTGTGGTCGATAAGGCGGGCGAGGTCGGTGCGCTGCATGTCCCGAAGCCTACCGCGCGGGGCGTGGGCCGACCGTGCACCCCTAACACAATCCGCAGGTCGCGCTACAGCTCGAGTCGTGTTCCCACGGAGGTGCTCAGGGCGCGGTCGTAGATCGCACGCCCAACGGTCACGTCGCATACCGCCATACCGATATTGCTGTTGACGATGAGCTGGTCGGAGTTCTCCCGACCCGGCTTCACACCGGCGAGGACCTCACCCGTCTCCGAGGTGATGGAGGGCAGTCCATCCGGGAAGTACCCCATCTGGTTGAACAGCTCATGTTCTTCGATGCTGTCGACGATGTACTTGTCCGCCAGGCGTGCGATGTCCGGATCCCAGAAGGTGTTCAGGTCGCAGGGCAGGATCGTCTGCCCTGCCCCGACCCAACCCCGCTTGACGACGGACATCGGCTCCTTCAGGATCACGGTGGCCGAACTGAGCACCTCGCAGCTCTTGGCGACCGCCTCAGGCGATTCTCCCTTGACCAGGGTGAAGGGAACCTCTCCCTGCAGCTCCGCGATCAGGGCGTCTGCTGCGGACTCGCGGTGGTCGTAGACGAAGACCTTCTTCAGGTCAGGCATCGCCTCGGCAGCGAAACGGATGTGCTCCTTGCCCTGCACCCCGCAGCCGAACATCCCGAAGGTCTCGGCCCCCGGGTGCAGGGTGGCTGCCGACAGGACCGTGACTGCAGGCGTGCGCATCGCTGTGACCCACGTCGAGTCCATGATCGCCAACGGAACACCCGATTCGACGTCGTTGATCACCATCAGTCCGGTCGTCTGCGGAAGGCCGAACTTCTGCGGGTTGTTCGGGTAGCACTCGATCCACTTGCATCCCACGGCGTTCATCTCGGGCACGTAGGCTGGCATCGCGTGGTAGAAGACCTCCGGGTACGGGTGCACGCCGATCTTCGCCGGCATCTCGTAGCGGTGGTTCCCGTGTTCGACCAAGGTGTCGCTGGTGATGTCGAGGATCTCCCGGCGATTGATGCCCAGGTCGAGGACGTCCTGTTTGGTGAGGTACAGGATGTCCTTGCCGAGCTCGAGACCGGCGGACTGGGAGGATGCGGTGGTTTCTGTCATGGCGTGCCCCTGACTCTCGATGTTCGGACGGCGAGGGTATCTCGCTCGTGAGATCCATCCTGGGGTGCCCCGCCCGCCGGGTCATCCGCGCTGGAGAGGAAGTTCAGCCTCTCCGTTCCTCATCCTGTGGAATGCGCTGGTCCACGGCATCGAGCAGACGTTCAACCTTGAGCGCTACGTGCATGATGAGGCGGTCATGCCCCGTGCTGAGGTCGAGCCCGGTCAACTTACCGATCTGATTCAGGCGGTAGTAGAGGGTGCTGCGGTGGATGAACAGGGCCGCAGAGGTCATGCCCCGGTCTCCGCCGCAGTCTAGGTAGGTCTCGGCGGTGGTCCTGAGGACGCCGTGCGACGGGTCAAGCAGAGGTGTGACCGCATCCGGAACGAGCGAAGCATGGTGGCGGTCGCTGGCGGCGTCAAGGATCAGGTTGTACGGGTAGAACGTTTCCCAGTCCGTGACCGGCCCGCAGGTGCCGACCACCGTGCCGGCGTGAGCGGCAAGTTCGCTGTGGCGGTGGAGTTTCCGCGCCTCAGCGAGGAGCCCCGTTTCACTCACCCCGACCTTCGGGGCATATTCGGCCAGTTCCTCTTGCAGACGGACGGCGAGGAGGGTCGTGTCGGTCGCGACTCCGTCCGGCATGTTCAGCAACACCACCGCGCCGTCTGCACGGTCGATGACGATCACATGACGGTCCGGCCCGTTCCACGCGCCCAATACCGGCGAACTGGCGGTAGGAGGAGCCTCGATCCCCTCAGGCAACAGCACGGTGATGATCTTGGTCGCCGTGCGCTCAGCTCCGACCCCGTGGTCGCGTAGTCCCCGCAGGGCCTCCCCGATGTCCTGGTGGGGGTCCAACAGTTGCGCCGCCAGACGCGAACGTTCGGCGTGTTCGCCAGCTGGCGAGGGACGTTGGCCGAGGATCCCGGCGATTCGTTCAACATACGGCCGGACGTCACCGTCGTTCACGTCCGGACCGATCAACCACAGGAAACCACCGAGCTTGCCCTGCCATCGCAAGGGGTAGCAGCACCGCGCACGCAGGCCGAGTTCCCGGTTCTCCGGGATCATGATCCTGCCTGTCGCGGTCCGTATCCCGAACGAATGGAGGTACCTGTGGACCCGTCGGTCCATGTCACGGGTCAGCACCACATTGACCCGTGGCCCGTCCTCGTCACCGAAATGACGGCTTGAGGCGATCAATCGTCCCTCTGGATCGTCGATGGCGATCGACCGACGCAATGTGTTGGCCAGTTGGTCGAGTAACGGCTGAACATCCGTCACGGTAATTGCCCTCCCGGTGCATCATCGGCGGACCGTCGGGGTGGTGCGATCCTCTGACCAGCGGGGCGCGGGTCGATCCGTACACACGACGGCGCACAAGCCAGGGATCACAGACTACCAGTCGCCCGCGACCTGAACTTCCACGCTCGGAGGCACGGTGTCCATGCTCGTGTGTCTCGCACTGACAGAAGCATCCTACCGGTGGGTGCCGCCGCGCTGGCGGCGAGGAAGACCCGATCGCGGCGATGGCGTCGGCGGGCGCGCTCGGCAAATACGTGGTGCTCGGTTCCGGCGCCAACGGGCAGGCCCTCGACAGTCAGCTGACCGCATCGTGGAAACCATCGAACCCGTTCACAAGTTCATTCTCGTGGTGCCCTACGGCTACGTCAGGGGCATCGTCCCGGCCGCGCAGTAGGCGATCGACTGCGCCGCCGCGACGCCGGCCGGTCCTACTACGCCAACGCGGTGGAGGAGGCCTGCGCCAGGCCGTCAGCTGCGGTACGTGACCCGTCCGGTCACTTCGCCGAGAGGCGGTCTCGCACCACGGCGAAGCCCTCGGCCCAGGCCAGGAGGTCGCGCAGCAGGCCGGCGAACGGGGCGGTGGAGGTCTCCTGCGGGGTGAACTCCCCGTCGGTGGCGTCGGTGAAGATGGAGAAGGAGGCGGTGTCGCGTACGGTGGCCGCCTTGAAGTTCGCGAAGACGGAGCGCCACGCCTCGACGGCGCGCACACCCTTGTCGGCCCCGTAGGAGACGAAGGCGACGGGCTTGTGGGCGAACTCGGAGCCCACGAAGTCGATGGCGTTCTTCAGCGGACCGGGCACGCAGTGGTTGTACTCGGGGGTCACCACGATGTAGCCGTCGAAGGGCTCCAGGGCCGCACCCCAGGCCTTGGTGTGCTCGTTGGCGTACTTGTGTGCGCCACCGGGGATCTCCTCGTCGAGGACGGGGAGGTCGTAGTCGGCGAAGTTGACCACGGTGCTGTCCACGTCGGCGGCGTCGAGCTGCTCCTTGACCCAGGCGACGACCTGGGGGTTGAAGGCGCCGGGACGGCTGGAACCTGCGATGATGCCGATGCTGGTCATGGTTGTGCTCCTTGGGTTCTTTCGGGGTTACCTACCCGCACGACGATATCATAGTTGACACGTCAACTACTTCTGAGCATAGTCCCGTGCGGCGCGCGAGCACACCCACCGGTACAGGCCCACGACGATGCCCACGAACAGCAGCACGCCGACCCAGTGAGAGGCGCCCTCCCAGCCCGCCGGCATGATCGCCAGGGCGTCGGAGTCGCCGGAGGCGGCGATGATGCCGGCGTTGAGCACACCGAAGAGGCTCTCGCCCACGATCAGGCCCGTGGCACCCAGCACACCCAGGCGCTTCGCCGACTCGGCGTTGGAGCGTCCGTCCGCCCAGCGGTTGTAGAACCAGCCGATGAACGCACCGATCGGGATGATCAGGGTGAGGCTGACCGGCAGGTACATGCCCATGCCGACGGCCAGCGGCGGCAGGCTGAAACGCTTGCCGGAGGTGCGGGTGAGCACCTCGTCGACGATGATCACGCCGATGCCGATCAACGCACCCAGGCCGATCAGGCCCCAGTCCAGCGAGTCACCGAAGATGCCCTCGGCGACCGAGGACAGCAGGCCGGCCTGCGGGGCGGCCAGGGCGTCCGGACCCGCACCCGGGGTGCCGGCGAAACCGAAGGCCGTGGCCATCAGGCCCATCACCGGCGGGATGATCAGGGAGCCGAAGACCACGCCGATGATCAGGGCGGTCTGCTGCTTCCACGGCGTCGCGCCGACGAGCTGACCGGTCTTGAGGTCCTGGAGGTTGTCGTTCGAGATCGTGGCGACACCGAAGACCACCGTGGCCGTGAACAGCGTGTAGGCCACCAGCGCGGTGGGGTTGCCGCCGTCGTCGTTGCCGGTGACCAGCTTGATCAGCAGCGCCGCGAGCAGCACCACGATCACGCCGACCCCGGAGATCGGACTGTTGGACGAACCGATCAGACCGGCCATGTAACCGCACACCGCGGCGATGACCAGGCCCAGGACCAGCACGAACAGGATGCTCAGGGTGATCAGCGGGCCGGTGTGGTGGCTCACGCCGGTGCCGCTGAGGAAGGACCACAGCAGCCAGCCGATCGGCAGCATCAGCGCCAGGACGGTGACCACGAGGACCTTCACCGGGATGTCGCGCTCCGCCAGGGCGACCTGCTCGCCCTGCTTCCGGGCGCGCGAGGCCGCCAACGAGGCGGTGATGCCGCGGATGACCGGGCCGATGATCTTCACCAGGGTCCAGACCGCGGCGATGGCCATCGCACCGGCGCCGACGAAACGCACGTCGCTGGCGAAGGTGTCGGAGACGACCTCGGAGATGTCACCGACCACGGGGACGTCCCCGCTGGTGAACACCGGCAGCAGCACGCCGAAGGAGATCACCAGGCCGACGATCATCGCGATACCCACCGTGGGGCCCACGAGGTGGCCCACGCCGATCAGCGCCAGCGACAGGCTGCCGCCGGCCATCGTGCCGCCCGCACCGATGCGGAAGGTCCCGGCGACCTCGGACGCACCGACCTTCAGCGCGGAGAGCAGGGACATGCCGGCCGACGCGAGCGCGCCGACGACGATGGCGCGCAGGCCGTCACGGTTGTCGGCGTTGTCGTCGTTGTCGTCGTTGTCGTCGGCACCTTCGCCGTGGCCGTGGGGGTCGTCCTCCCCCACCTTGAGCACCTCGGCCGCCGCCACGCCCTCGGGGAAGGGCAGGTCGGAGCCGGTGACCAGTGCACGACGCAGCGGGATGGAGTACATCACGCCCAGCACACCGCCGATGAGGCAGACCAGCATCGTCGTCCAGTAGGGGAAGCCCGTCCACCAGCCGATCATGATCAGGCCGGGGAGCACGAAGATGATCGCCGAGAGCGTGCCGGCGGCAGAGGCGATGGTCTGCACGATGTTGTTCTCGGTGATGCTGTGGTTCTGCATCCGCCGCAGCACCGCCATGGAGATCACCGCGGCCGGGATGGAGGTGGCGAAGGTCAGCCCGACCTTCAGGCCCAGGTAGACGTTCGCGGCGGTGAACACCAGGGTGATCAGACCACCGAGGATGACCGCACGCAGCGTCAGCTCCCGGATCGGGGAACGTGCGCTTTTCTGGGTCGTGGTCGAGGCGTTGTTGTCGTCGGCCATGTCGTTGGCTCGCTTTCACGGACGGCGCGGCAGCGTCGTTTCGTCGGAACGTCGGCCGCAGGCGTCATCGGTTCAGTTGTGGGACCTGTGAAACTCTAGTCCCCCGTACCACAGATAGAACAGCGGGCTATACATTCTTTCGCAACACTACTGGCCCACGGAGTCCCGGAATTCCTGCTCGATGGTCTCCAGTGTCTTGTCCTTGGTCTCAGGCACCACCCGGTACACCCACACCAGGGCGACGAGCTGCAGGCCGACGAAGATGAACACCGTCGGGCCGAAACCGATGGCGTCCATGAGGTAGGGGAAGAACAGGGCCACGCAGAAGTTCACCGACCACTGCACGCCCGCGGCCAGGCCCATCGCCTCGCCGCGCACGCGCATCGGGAAGATCTCCGACATGAACAGCCAGGTCATCGCGCCCACGGCACACTGCATGATGCCCACGAAGGCGACGATCGCGGCGAGGATGACCCACTTCTTCGCCTCGACGTCGTCCGGCACCACCATCGAGACCAGCGCCATGAGCGTCAGCGTGATCACCGTGCCGGTCAGCCCGCTCATCAGCATGCGCCGCCGGCGTACGCGCGTGTTCAGGAACATCGACAGCAGCATGCCGACCACCCCGGCCACACCGATCAGCAGGTTCACGGTGAAGGCGGTGTTGCCCTCGAACCCGGCCTGGGTGAGGATCGTCACGCCGTAATACTGGATCACGTTGATGCCGGAGATCTGGTTGATCACCGCCATGCCGAACCCGATGAGCATCACGCGCCTGATCCACGGTTCGGCGAAGAGGTCACGGAACCGGCGGGAGGACGCCCCGGCGTCGTGGTCGGCGAGCGAGCGCACGCCCTCGACGTCGCCGGCGACCGGGTGGGTGATCTCGTCACTGTCCGGCTGCGGGGAGTTGTCGTTGTAGCGCGAGGTCTCGTAGTCCGGGGAGCCGTAGACCTTCTCCCGGATGGTGCGCAGGGCGTCGAGCATCTCCTCGATACGTCCGTGGCCGGCGAGCCAGCGCGGGGACTCCGGGACGATGGTCATGCCGACCCACAGGGCGATGGCCGGGACGAGACACACCGCCAGCATCCAGCGCCACGTGCCGCCCTCCTCGGCACCACCGGCACGGGCGATCAACGCATTGAAGCTGAAGGCGAGGAACTGGCCGAAGACCACCATGAACTCGTTCTGGTTCACCACCCTGCCCCGCAGGTGGGTCGGCGCGAGTTCGGCGAGGCAGATCGGGATGATGCCGGACGCGGAACCCACGGCCACGCCCAGCACGATGCGGCACAGCATCAGCACCACCCAGGTCGGCGCGAGGACCGAGCCCAGGGAACCGAGGATGAAGACCACCGCGACCACGGCGATGGTGCGGTGTCGTCCGACGCGGTCGGCGACGCGCCCGCCGAAGATGGCGCCGAAAATCGCACCGAACTGCAGGGCCGAGGTGACGATCCCCTCGAAGCGTTCCTCCAGGCCCAGGTCGGCGGTCATCGACGGCAGCGCGCCGTTGATCACGCCGGTGTCGTAGCCGAAGAGCAGCCCACCGAGGGTCAGGACGGTGACCGCCGCCCAGAAGCGACGGTTCGGCGGTCCCGCCTTCGGTGGCGGCGGTGCGCTCGGCGCGGTGCGGTCTTTCACGGTGGCGTACTCCTCGTACCGCTCGGCGGCAGAACTGTTTCAGGAACTGATCCTTAACCTGCCACCGGCGGCGAGTATTCCACCAACCCCTCAGAACCGGTCAGTCGGCGATCGCCTCCAGCGGCCGCACCCGCGACGCCTTCACCGCCGGCCACGCCGCGGCCACCACCCCGACCACGCCCGAGGCGACGACCATGCCCACGACCTGGCCCCACGGCACCGCGGTCTCACTGAGCCCCTCGGCGGCGAGCACCTGGAGGAACGCCCAGCCCAGGCCCAGTCCGACGACCACGCCGAGCAGTGCGCCGTAGAGCGAGATCTGCACGGCCTCGAGGGTGATCATGCGCCGCACCTGGCCGCGCAGGGTGCCGACGGCGCGCAGCATGCCGATCTCCTGGCGGCGCTCGATGACGTTGAGCGCGAGGGTGTTGATGATGCCGAGCACCGCCACCACCACCGCGAGCGCCAGCAGCGCGTAGAGCACGTTGAGCATCTGGTCGACGAGCACGGCCTGCTGCCCGGCGTACTCCTCGGGCGTCATCACCTGGACCACGATCTGGTCGGCGGTGGCGTCCTCAAGCCGTTCGCGCAGGGTGTCGGTGCTGACCGAGCCGTCGCCGTCGACGAAGACGGCGTAGAGGTTCGGCGAGGCCCCGGCCCCGAGCTGGGAGGCCACCGGCTCCAACGCCGACCAGGACACCAGGTGTGCGCCGAAGAGCTCGTTGGGTTCGTAGGTGCCCTGCAGCGTGACCTCGCCGACCTCGCGTTCGGGGCCGTCCGGCATGCGGACGGTCAGCGGCAGGACGTCACCGACGTCCCACCCCTCGGACGCGGCGACGTCCTCGTCGGCGACGACGCCCGGGGCGTCCAACGTCACGTCGCCGGCGGTGCCGACGAGCCCGCCGGAGACCGTGGGGTCACCGTCGATGACGCCGGTGCCGCCGCTGTAGCCGCCGACGGTGACCGGCAGGAAGCCGAACCCGGCGGCGTCCGCCACACCGTCGACGTCCCGGACCGCGTCGAGCGCGGACTGCGGGACGGGGAAGGCGCCGTTGGACGGCCCGGCGAGCACGTAGTCCGAGGTCACCGAGTCGCCGATGAAGCCGCTGATCGAGGCCTTCATCGACGCGCCGAGCATGCCGATGCAGGCGACCAGCGCCACGCCCAGGGTGAGGGCAAACGCGGTCGTCGCCGTGCGGCGCGGGTTACGTCCCGAGTTCGTCGCCGCCAGGCGTCCGACCTGGCCGAACGGTGCACCGACGACCGCGCCGATGCCGCGCACCACCGGCACCGACAGCGCCGGGGACACCAGGAACGTACCCAGGATCACCGCCAACGCGCCGACGCCGACGAGCGAGGCGCGCGGGCCGGTGGACGCCCCGTCCAGCAGGACGCCGACCACCGCGGCGACCACGCCGACGGCCAGCACGACGGCCCCGGTGACCGTGCGCCCACGCAACGGCGAGCTGGACGACTGGTCGCCGGAGCGCATCGCCTCGACCGGACGCACCGAGCCCGCACGTCGGGCCGGGGCCCAGGCGGAGACCACCGTGACCAGCACGCCGAGGATCAGCGGCAGCACCACCGAACCCACCGTGACCTGCACACCGGTGTTCGGCAGGCCGGCACCGGTGGCGCCGATGACCGCGTAGATCGCCTGCGTCAGCCCCACCCCGGCGAGCACGCCGAGCAAGGAGCCGACGATGCCGACCACCACCGCCTCGAAGACCACCGAGACGGTCAGCTGGCCGGAGGCCACACCGAGGGAACGCAGCAGCGCGAACTCGCGCATGCGCTGCGCGACGATCATCGAGAAGGTGTTGGCGATGATGAACGTGCCCACCACCAGGGCGATCAGACCGAAGGCGACGAGGAAGTAGTTGACGAAGCTGAGCGCCTGGTCGATCTCGGCGGCCTGGTCAGCGGCGACCTGTTCGCCGGTCTTCACCTCGACGTCGCCCAACTCCGGGTGCTCGGCGGCGAGGTATGCGCCGACCTCGTCGGCCAGGGCGTCCGCACCGGTGCCGGACGCCGCGGCGAGCGAGAATCCGCCGGTCGTCGCGCCGTCGGTGAAGGTGTCGACGAACGCCGGTTCGTCCATCATCAGGCCGAGGAACCCGCCGCCGTCGATGTCGATGTCGTAGATGCCCGACACGGTCACCGGGTGTGAACCGGAGGTGTCGACCACGGTGAGTTCCTCACCGACGCTGAGACCGTGCTCCTCGGCGGCAGTGCTGTTGACGACGACCTCGCCGGGGCCCTGCGGTGCCTCGCCGTCGACGATGGCGGTGTCCGGGCCGACGGCGGCGTCCGGCGCGTACCAGGGCATGGCGAAGGCGGGCGCGCCGCCGGTCTGCAGGGTCTCCTGCGTGCCGTCCGCCCCGGCGGTGGCGACGACCACGGTGACCTCGTCGCTGACGGAGACCCGGTCGACGCCCGGGACGTCCTCCAGCCCGTCGGCGAGGTCCAGCGGCAGGGCCGTCCCCGACGGCGGGGCGGACACGACCACGTCGATGCCGCGGGTCGTGGACTCGGTGAGGGTGTCGAAGGTCTTCTGCAGCGAGGAGGTGAACATCAACGAGCCGGCGATGAACGCGGTGCCCAGCACCACGGCCAGCACCGTGAGCACGAGGCGGACCTTGTGGGCGGCGAGGTTGCGCAGCGAGACCCGGCGCATGGTGGTTGCTGAGGAGGAACGGGAGGACATGGCCCCTACAACCCCTCGATACCGGTCATGGTGCCCAGGATCTGCTCCACGTCCGGGTCGCGCAGCTCGTGCACGATGCGCCCGTCGGCGAGGAAGACGACACGGTCGGCGTAGGCGGCGGCCTTGGCGTCGTGGGTGACGATGACCACGGTCTGGCCGTCCCGGTCCACCGCGGTACGCAGGATGTCGAGGACCTCCGCCGAGGAGTTGGAGTCCAGGTTGCCGGTCGGCTCGTCACCGACGATGATCTCCGGACGCGCCACCAGGGCGCGGGCGCAGGCGACGCGCTGCTGTTGGCCGCCGGAGAGCTCGGAGGGGCGGTGCCCCAGCCGGTCGGTCAGGCCCAGCCGCGAGGTGATCTCGGCGAACCACTCCTTGTCCACCTTGTCCCCGGCGATGTCGATCGGCAGGGTGATGTTCTCCGCGGCGGTGAGGGTGGGGACCAGGTTGAAGGACTGGAAGATGAACCCCAGCCGGTCGCGGCGCAACCTGGTCAGGGCCTTGTCGCCGAGACCGGAGATGTCCGTGTCGCCGAGGAAGGCGGAGCCGGAGGTGGGGCTGTCCAGGCCGGCCATGCAGTGCATCAGCGTGGACTTGCCGGAGCCGGACGGCCCCATGATGGCGGTGAACTCGCCTGCGGTGAAGTCCACGCTGACGTCGTCGAGGGCGGTGACGCGGGTGTCGCCCGCCCCGTAGGTCTTGGTCAGGCCCTCTGCGCGGGCTGCCGAGTGTGCGGTTGCGGTTGCCACTGGGTCTTGTCCTCTCTCACGGTGCGGGGAGAACGGCTCTCCCTGTCGTTACCCCTTAGAGCGTAGGGCCTGGGACCGGCCGGCACCTCCGGGAAGACCCTGAGATGTGCCCCCGGTTACCGCCCGGCCTTCCGGGCGACACCCCACCCGGCGGCGCGCAGCAGGAGCAGGTACGGGATCCGGGTGAACCGCTTGGAGTACCACGAGAGGGTCGCCACCCCGTCCGGGGTCACCACGGTCCGGCGGGCCTCGACACCCTTCACCGCCCGGCGCGCGACGATCTCGGAGGTCAGCCAGGTCCGGCCGAGGAGGACGCGGGCCACGGCGTCCATCGCGTCGTCGTCCCCGACGAGCGAATCGGCGAGACCTGACCTGAAGAACTGCGGGCAGATCACCGTGGTGCTGATCCCCCGGTGCCTCAGTTCGGCGTCCAGTGTCTCCCCGAGCGCCACCACCGCGGCCTTCGTGGCGTTGTACGTCGACATCGCCGGGGCGTGGACGAGGCCGGCCGCGGACGCCGTGAGCACGATGCGTCCGCCGGTCGCGAGTTTCGGGACGAAGGCCCGGAGTCCGCGCACCGAGCCGAGGAGGTTGATGTCCAGGGCCTTCTGCCAGGTGTCCACCGTGGTCTCGGTGATCCGTCCGCCGACGGCGATGCCGGCGTTGCTGACGAGGATGTCCAACGAGTCCAGGTCAGCGGCCGCGGCCTGCCAGTCCTCGTCGCTGGTCACGTCGAGCCGGCGGTACGTCCAGTCCCCCGCCAGCGACCGGACCTCGGACGGGACGTCCTCGTGGAGGTCGGTGAGGATCACCCGGTCGCCCTTGCCCAGGAACTGCCGGGAGATCTCCAGACCCAGGCCCGAGGCCGCCCCGGTCACCAGCACGGTGCGCGGGCCGGCGTCCTTCTTCCTGGTCATCATCAGTTCCCCGTCCTGTCGCGCACGCCCGTGTCGGCGTCACCGTGGGTCGCCCACACGCCGAACAGGAAGCGCTGGTAGTGCTCGGCGAACTCCTGCGGGTACTCCAGCTGGGGCATGTGCCCGCAGTCGTCGAAGACCACCGCGTCCTGCACGTCGATCTGCTCGAGCCCCGCCCGGAAGTCGCGGTACGGCAGGATCGCGTCCTTGCTGCCCCAGGTCAGCATGACCGGGATGCGCCCTGCCGTGGCGTCGCTGAACCGTGCGAGCAGGTCGCGACGCCACCGTTCCGCGACACCCAGCGGGGAGCCCAGGTGCCGGACGAAGGAGTGGAATGTCGCGGAGCGGTGCGGGTGGCGGGCGATCCGGCGCTGCACCTCCAGACGGTGGCGGGTCACGGCACCAGGACGGCGCAGGACGACGTGCTCGACCGGCTGGTAGACCGCCCGCAGGCGGGTGGTCGCGGCGTTGAACCGTCCCAGCCCGGGGACGGCGATCAACCGGATCAGCGGTGTGGTGCTGTCGCCGAAGCCCACCGGGTCCGCCAGGGAGACGCTCGACACCTGGTCGGGACGTTGCGCGGTCATCTCCATCGACAGCGCCCCGCCCAGGGAGTTCCCGACCAGGTTGACCCGGGTCTCCCCGAGGTCGTCGAGGACCTTCCAGAGCAGTTCGGCGGTGTCGGCGAGGGTGACGCGTGCGGCAGGGTCGCTGAACCCGAAGCCGGGGACGTCGAGGGCGATGTAGCGACTGTTCTCCCCGACGAGGACTGCCTGGTCGTCCCAGTCCTCCAGGGAGCGTCCGATGCCGTGGATCATGACGATCACGTCCCGGCCGTCCTGCCGCGTGCCCGGCCCACCTCGGCGCAACCGCACCGTCCGGCCGCCCACGGTGACCGTCTCCGTCGGAGGGAGCGCCCGGAGGTCGGTCGCCACGAACGGGCCGTCGGCCTCGACGGTCTGGATCGCCGGACCGGGTCGGGACCGTCCCACGCGCGACAGGCAGCGGTCACCGAAGGCCATGTCCCGACGCTGGTCACCGAAGGCGAGGCCGGGCAGCTCGGTGAGGTAGTTCTGCGTGTACCGCCACGGTGAGGCGTCCCCCTGGGTGGGGAACCTGTGCACGCCGCGCCGGACGTAGCCCGCGTCGAAGTCGAGCAGCGGGCGGTCGCTGCGCCCCGGCGGCAGTTCCGGGCTGTAGTACTCCTCCCCGGTCTTCCACAGCTTCACCATGTAGCGCGACACCATGTCGGAACGCAGCGTCCAGGAGGCGTTCACGTAGCCGACGGTGAAGCTGAAGTTCGGCAGGCCGGCCAGCATGATCCCCCGGTAGAAGACCTGTTCGTCGAGCGCCAGTTCCCGCCCGTCGACGCTCAGCGTGCCACCGCCGAAGGCCTCGAGCTCCAGGCCGGTGGCGGTGACGATGACGTCGGCGGCCAGCTCCCTGCCCGAGTCCAGGCGGACACCGTCGGCGGTGACATGGTCGATGGTGTCGGTGACGACGAGGGCGTTGCGCTTCAGCGCGGAGAAGATGTCGCCGTTGGGCGCCTTGCAGACCCGCTGGTCCCACGGGTTGTACCGGGGAGTGAAGTGCTCGTCGATCTGGTCCCCGGACAGGTACGGGCGTTGCATCAGCCGCAGCGCGTTCCGGAACAGCCACGGGGCCCGCTGGGCGAGGACGTACTGTGCCATGTCACGGACGGCGTGGTTGAGTCGCGCGGCCCGGTGGGCGGGCCCGGCGGGCAGCAGTCTGCTCCAGATGCCGCTGATGACGTCGACGTCCGGCAGCGGGGCGACGTAGCTGGGGCTGCGCTGCAGCATGGTGACGTCCGCCCCGGCCTTCTCCAGCGCCGGGACCAGGGTGATCGCGGTGGCTCCGGAGCCGATGACCACGATCCTCGACCCCTCGACGTTGAGGTCCTCCGGCCACTCCTGCGGGTGGATGATCTGCCCGGTGAAGTCCTCCTCGCCGGGGAAGTCGGGCCGGAACCCCTTGTCGTGGGAGTAGTAGCCGGAGGCGTAGTGGATCCGGCGCGTGTAGATCGTGCGCTCCCCTTCCGTTCCCACGGCGGTGACGGCGTAGAGGTTCAGGTCGGTCCGCCAGTCCGCGTCCCTGATCCAGGATCCGGTGTGCAGCCGTTCCAGGGCGCCGCAGTCGCGGGCGACGTCGCGGATGTACTCCTTGATGTCCGCGCCCTGCCCCAGCGTTCCCTTGTGCGGCCAGGGGCGGAAGGGGAACCCAAAGGTGGCCATGTCGGAGTCCGAGCGGATGCCCGGGTAGGTGAAGGTGTGCCAGGTTCCGCCGAGGTCGTCGTGGGTGTCGTGGATCTCCCACGACCAGTGGGGGAAGTTCTGGGCGACGTGGTGGGCGAGGTCGATACCGGAGAGGCCCGCACCCACGATCAGCAGATCGAGGGGCTGGTCGACGGTGCCAGATTCTGTAGTCATGGCTACACCATAGTGATGTCTCCGAAACGATACCTGTTATCCGTTGAACTCGGCCGGGTGTGGCCCGGTGCGCATGCCCCGGTCCAGGGCGTCGATGCGGGCGAGGTCGGACGCCGTGAGGTGGACGTCGGTGGCCGCGAGGTTCTCCGCGATACGGGCCGGGGTGACGGACTTGGGGATCACCACGCGCCCCTGCTGCAGGTGCCACGCCAGGACGACCTGCGCGGCGGTGGCACCGTGGGCGGCGGCGATGTCGGTGACGACGGGGTCGGCGAGCGCCGCGCCCTGCCCGAGCGGACTCCACGCCTCGGTGACGATGCCGTGGGCCGCGTCGGCGGCGACGGTGTCGCGGTTCTGCAGCGCGGGGTGCAGCTCGACCTGGTTGACCGAGGGCACCGTCCCGCTGGAGTCATCCCGTTCGACCAGTCGCCGCAGGTGCTCGGGCAGGAAGTTCGAGACCCCGACCGAGCGGGTGAGCCCGGCGTCGCGCACCTCCCGCATGCCCTCCCAGGCCGCCAGGTAGTCGTCGGTGGCCGGTGCGGGCCAGTGGATGAGGAACAGGTCGACCTGGTCCAGGCCGAGTCGTTCGAGGCTGGCCTCCAGTGCGGGACGCACGCCGTCTCGCGACAGGCCGTCGAGCCAGAGCTTCGTGGTGACGAAGAGTTCCTCGCGGGGGAAGCCGGACGCTGCGACGGCGCGTCCGACGCCGGCCTCGTTGCCGTAGACCGCGGCGGTGTCGATGCTGCGGTAGCCGGTCTCCAGGGCGGTGGCGACGGCGCGGTGCGCGCCGTCGTCGGGCACCTGGAAGACGCCGAAGCCGAGCTGAGGCATGGCGGTGCCGTCGTTGAGGGTGATGGTGGGGATCATGGTGTTCTCCTTGAGATGGGTTAGACGTGTGCGGGGTCGGCGGGAACAGTGGCGTCGGTCGCAGCGGCACCGCCCGGCGTCCGTGCGAACTCGCCGCCACGGGCGCGGGACGCCACGACGAACAGGGCCAGGCCCGCCGCCGTGACGGCCGCGCCGACCCACAGCGGCGAGGTGTAGCCCAGGCCGGCGGCCAGGGCCAGGCCCGAGAGCCATGCGCCGACGGCGTTGCCGACGTTGAAGGCGGCGATGTTCGCCCCCGACGCCAACGTCGGGGCGTCCGACGCGTGGTTCATGATGCGCATCTGCAGGCCGGGCACGGTGGCGAACCCGACCCCGCCCATCAGCACCAGCGCGACGACGGTGGCGACCTGGCTGGTGGCGGTGAGCGCGAAGCCCACGAGGATCACCGTGAGCACGCCGAGCAGGACGGCGAGGGTCGCGCCGAGATTGCGGTCGGCGGCGCGTCCTCCCGCGAGGTTGCCGACGAACAGGCCGACCCCGAAGAGGACGAGCAGCCACGGCACCGTCGCCGGGGAGAACCCGGAGACCTCGGTGAGGGTGAAGGCGATGTAGGTGAAGGCTCCGAACATGCCGCCGTAGCCGAGCACCGTGACCGCCATCGACAGCCAGACCTGGCCGGAACGGAAGATCGCGAACTCCCCGCGCACGGAACCGCCTCCGGACGCAGCGGACGGCGCAGGCGACGCCGGCACCAGCGCGGCGATCGCGGCGAAGGCGACGAGGCCGACGGCGGTGATGGCCCAGAACGTGGCGCGCCAGCCGAAGGCCTGGCCGATGAAGGTGCCCAGGGGGACGCCGGCGACGTTGGCTACGGTGAGGCCGGCGAACATCATCGAGATCGCGCCGGCACGGCGGACCGGGGTGACCAGGTCGGCGGCGACGACGGCGCCGATGCCGAAGAAGGCACCGTGGCACAATGCGGCGACGACGCGTCCTGCCAGCATGAGGCCGTAGGTCGGGGCGAGGGCGGACATCATGTTTCCCACGATGAACAGGACGAGCAGGCCGAGCAGGGCGGTGCGGCGTTCCATGCGACGCAGCGCCACGGTGAGGATGATGCCGCCGACGGCGACGGAGAGTGCGTAGCCGGAGATCAGGTAGCCGGCGGTGGTGTCGGTGACGCCGAAGTCGGCGGCGACCTCGGGCAGCAGTCCCATGATCACGAATTCGGTGAGGCCGATGCCGAATCCTCCGAGGGCCAGCGCGTAGAGGGCTGCGGGCATGGCGGGGTCCTTTCATGTTGTTGCGTCTGCAGTAGTTGTGCGTGCATTAGTTGCACGCGCAATGTTCTAGATAGTTGCACACGCGGTATATGCGCGCAAGTCGGCTATAGTGGGGTCCATGAGCATCTCCGACGACGCCGTCGAGGTCCGCACCCGCGGCTGGCGCACCCTCGCGGCCCTGCACAGCGCGATCGACACCTCCCTGGAACGCGCGCTGAAGGACGGCCACGACCTGTCCGTCGTCGAGTTCGCCGTCATGGACTCCCTCGACCGGCAGGACGGCTGGCACATGCGCATGGCCCAGCTCGCCCGCGCCGCCGCCCTCTCCCCCAGCGCCACAACACGCCTGGTCAGCCGCCTGGAGAGCCGCGGCCTGCTGCGTCGCATCCTCTGCGACGACGACCGCCGCGGCATCTACACCGAACTCACCGACGACGGACGCGACCTGCTCAACGCCGCCCGCCCCACCCACGACCGCACGCTGGAGGACGCGCTGGACGCCGCCTCCGACGTCCCGGAGCTCGCCCCGCTCGCCGACGCGCTGCACGCCGGCAACTTCCGGTAGCGCGGCGCGCGGGGTGCGTCCGGCGCGAGCGGCGACCCCGCGTCGCGTACAGGATCCGGTCGATCCCTGGCGCGGGAGGACCGAATCCGGCACGCGACGCGGGGTTGGTGTGACCCTGAAGGGCGTCACCGTCCGCGATACAGTCAGTGCCCAATGACTGTAGAAACCTGGCGCATCACCCACCCCTCACTGGGGCGCATCGAGGTATCCACCGGCCCGGAGACTCAGCTTCGCGCCCTAGACCCGCACTTCCCGCAGGGCAAGAGCACCTCGGACTCTCCCCGGCTTCTCGTGCGGGTCGACGGCGTGGTCGTCGCGCGTCGAAAGTCCCTGAACAACACCAAGATCGATATCTCGGAGAAGACCGTCGCCGACCCGGACAAGCGCCCGGCGCCCGGCGAATACGGGCACCAGGAGACCGTCCTCAAACCTATGCTGGAGATCGAGTCGAACTGGGCGGACTCCTGGGTGCGCACCGTCACCCTCCGCTCCCGCGACACCGTCGTCCAGCTCGACGCCCCGGCCGGGTCGCGCGCGGCGAAACGACAGGACGCCATGGACCGCTCCCGGGTGAAACGCTGGGCGTACCCGCTGCTCGCCGGGGTGGGTAAGGGTGGCTGGGCGCTCGGCGTCATCGTGCTCGGCCCCCTGGTGGTGGGGCTGCTACGCCGGCTCTGGCGGTGGGTGTCGCAGTTCCTGCCGGACTGGGACATCACCCTCCCGTCCATCCCGTGGCCGGACATCAAGCTGCCATCGATCCCGTGGCCGGACATCACCCTGCCGAGCCTGCCGAGCTGGGACGCACCGTGGTGGATCGGGATCCTCGCGGAGTACTCCAAGGTGTGGGTGCCTGTCCTGATCGGCATCGGTATCGGGGTCGTGGCGATCCGCAACCACCGCCGCTCCGAACGCACGAAGCGGGAGTGGAGCGTCCGGCAGAACGTGCGGACGGACGCCGTCCGGCAGGACGTCGCGGCGGCGCTGCACGCCCCGGCGTCCCGCGCCGCGCAGGCGTTTCGCGCGAGGGTCACCGAGCTGGAGCGCCGTACCGGCCCACCATCGGCGTAGCGTGGCGTCATGTCGAACACCACCGCAGAACTCGCCCGGAAGGCCACCCGCCTCCTCGACCTCCACCACGACGACGCCCCCGTCGTCCTCCCCACCGTCTGGGACGCCTGGAGCGCCCGCCTCGCCGAGGACGCCGGCTTCACCGGACTGACCGTCGGCTCCCACCCCGTGGCCGACTCCCTCGGCTACGACGACGGGGAGAACACCCCCGTCGACCTCTACTTCCAGGCCGTCGCGCGCATCACCGGCGCCGTCGACGTCCCGGTGTCCGTCGACGTGGAGTCCGGCCTCGGCCTGCAGCCCGCCGAACTCGTCCGCAACGTGCTGGACGCCGGCGCCGTCGGCGTGAACATCGAGGACACCGTCCACACCGAGGACCGCTACCGCAGCCCCGAGGAGCACGCCGCCTACATCGCCGCGGTGCGCGCCGCCGCCGACGCGCAGGACGTCCACCTCGTCATCAACGGCCGCACCGACGCCTTCACGAAGGATGGTGAGGACGCCGCACTCCTCGACGACGCGCTCACCCGCCTGCGCCTGATGCAGGACGCCGGCGCGGACTCGCTCTACCCGGTGAAGATCCCGTCGCAGGACGTCCTCACGCAGATCCTCGACCAGGTCAGCGTGCCGCTCAACGTCACCGCCCACCCGCGGGACGGGGCAATCCCCGGGGCGATGAGCCTCGCGGACGCCGCGCGGGCCGGGGTGGGACGCATCTCCTTCGGGCCGCTGCTGCAGGCCGCGCTCGCCGACACCGCCGGCGAGCTCCTGAACGGCTGGCGCGGGTAACTACCCCGCCTTCGCCCGCGACAGCGGCCACGTCGTATGCAACAATGCACCCCATTCGCATATGACCACGGTCTGCGGCAGTTTCCTCAACGAACTGCGGTAGGCATCGATTACGCATGGAGTCCGGTGTGAAAAAAGCGAAACTCTCCCCCACGGTGGAACTATCCTTCATCGTGGTTGGCTTTGTCTGCCTGATCGTCGGGCTTCCGTTTGCGTCCAGCTCCCCACAGGCGTTTGTCATCGGTATCTGGGGCGTGCTGGTGGGGGCGATTGCTTTTGTGACCACCGCCGCGACGCGCAGTCTGTCCAGCGCTGTAGTGATGACGATCCTGGCAGTGTCCGCACTCGCCTTCATCGCCGGATTCATCTACGTCGCCAACAACAGGGACGGCATACTGACCGCGTACATTCCGATCATCGCGGCCGGAATCCTCCTGTCGAGCGGCACTCAGATGATCTCCCGGCGCCTTTCGACGAGCCGGTAGGAACACAGTTCGACGAAGCGCATCCGGCACGGCACGCGGGGGTTCGCCGGGCGGGGCGGCGACTACTACGCGGCGTCGGCCGCGTCAGTGTCGCTGGAGTCGCTGGAGTCGCTGGAGTCGCTGGGGTCGCTGGAGTCCGACTGGCCCGGCGCGCCGCTCGGCGGCTCGCCACCCATGTCATCCATGTCGCCGCCGGGGCCACCGCTCATGCCGCTGGCCTCCTGCTGCTCCACGCTGCCGGCGTAGTCGTTGGACGGGTCGCGGTAGATGGTGTGCACGTGGCCCCAGCCGGAGGTGCTGACCCCGTCGACGTCGGCGCCGGCGGAACCCTGCTGGGCCTCCAGGGCGACGTAGACGTTCGGGCCGGAGATCGAGAACGAGATGCCGTCGCCGGTGCTCATGTCGTAGGTCGTCTCACCGGACCAGGCGATCACCGTGTCGTCGAGGGTGGCCTCGATCTCGGCGCGGGTGGTGGCGTTGCTCTCGTCGTCGGCCATCTCGGACCAGTTCGCGATCAGGTCGAGCAGGAGTTCCTTCTGCTCGTCGGTGAGGTCGGCGCCGGTGAGTCCTTCGCCGGACTCGAAGTCGCAGGTGTCGCCGGGGGCGCACATGCTCACGTCGCCGGAGGTCAGCGTCTCCTGCTGTTCCTCGGTGAGGCTGTCGTAGAAGGCGAAGGCGTCGGCGTAGATGCCGTCGAAGGGCTGGACCTCGTTGCCGTCCTCGTCCTTGTACACGGCCGGCTGCACGCCGAGGTGCGTGGGGGCGAAGGTGATCGAGTCCGTCGAGCCGTCCAGGGTGGCGTTGATGCCCAGGTGGTGGCCGCCGAACTGGACCTCGAAGGCGCTGGTGTCGGAGGGGTCGCCGAAGAAGGCGATGTAGTACTGGCCGAGGGAGTCCTCGGTGGAGTCGCTGTTCTCGAGCAGGTACTCGTCGCCGCCCATGATGCCGGAGACGGTCTCGTAGGCCTCGTCGCTGAGCAGGTTCTCCAGCACGGCCAGTGCGGCGGTCTGCTGTTCCTCGGTGAGGTCGGTGAGGTTGAGTCCGGCACGGTCGACGAAGGTGACCGGGAAGTTGGACCAGGAGGTGGTCTTGGTCTCGTCGTCGTAGTCGTAGAGCACGGTCTCGCGCTCCTCGTCGGACAGGGTGTCGAGGAAGGCCTCGGCGGCGGTGGCGGTGTCCGAGATGGTGCCGGAGGTGGAGTCGGCGTCGGTGCTCGAGGCGTCGGTGGAGCTGCTCGCCGTGCTCACGGACGTGTTCGCGGTGGCAGAGGAACTGCCCGAGGCGCTGGTGGAGGCGTCCTCGGTGGAGCAGGCGCCGAGCACGAGGCCGGCGGACATGAGGGTCGCGGTGATCCAGGCGGTGTGGCGGCGCATCCTCGTGCGGCGTGTGGTGGGGGTGGTCATGGTGGTCCTCCTGTGGGGGGCGGGTTCTCGGGCGGGGCGGGCTGCTGCCCGATGTCGTGTCCACCATGTTCGTCGATCCCGCACCCGCCCACATCCCCCTGTCGTGGACACTGCGATACCACGCTCGTGGTATCACCCGGTACCGCCTGGCGCGGTGTCCTATAGTCGCACGAATGAGGATCATCGACGCGCGCGACTGGGTGCCGGAGGGCACCGTCACCACGTGGCTGCCGTCCGCGGCCATGAAGGACGAGGCGACCACGGCGCAGGACGACCCGACGCCGGCGTCGTTCCTGCAGTCCGACCACGTGCGCGGCGTGCTCGCGGCACGCGGGCAGGGCCGCACGCACCACGCCTACACCTGTTCGGTGGCCACGCTGCCCGGCGTGCCGGACGCGGTGCGCATGACGCGGGCGGTCAACGCCTTCGTCGCCGCGCACGAGGGGCTGCGTTCGGGGTTGTCCGTCGCCGGCGACGCACCGCAGGAACCGATCGAACGCAGGACGCTGCCCGCCGCGGCGGTCGACCTCGTCGCCACCGACGTCCCCGGCGTGCCCACCGACGCGATCACCGAGCTGCTGGCGTCCACCGCGGTCTTCGACCACGTCCCGGCGCTGGTGGTGGCCACGGTGGCGCGGGAGGACGCGGCGTCCTTCGACCTGCTGTTCGCCCTGGACCACGCCTCCGGCGACGGGCTCTCGCAGATGACGGGCATCCTGGAGCTCATCGAACGCTACGACGGGGCCACGCCGGATACCACCCCGAGCTTTTTGGACTACGTGCGCGACGAGTACGCCCGCGCCGCGACCGTGCACGACGACTCCCCCGGCGTGCGCGCGTGGCGCGACATGTTCGCCCTCACCGACGGACGGGTCCCCGGGTTCCCGCTGCCCACCGGCGTCGTCGACGGGGTACCGCAGCCGGCGGTCGGGTGGGCGTCCGACGGGATCCTGGCCGACCGGGACACCACCGCCCGGCTGCGCGACCTCGCGCGGGCCCACCAGGTCAGCTTCAGCACCGTGCTCTACGCCGCGCTCGGGGTCGCGCACGCACGGCTGACCGGGCAGGACCGCTACGCGACGGTGGTCGTCGCGGCCACGCGCGGGCGGACCTACGCCCACTCGCAGGGCTGGTTCTGCAACTTCACGCCGCTGTCCTTCCCCGTAGCTGCCGGTGGTGTGGCTGCCGTCCTGCCGGACGCCGCGGCCGCGCAGGCGCGCATGAAGGAGGCCCTCGACGAGCCGGTGCACGCCTCGCTGGGGCACCTGATCGGCACCGGGCAGGTCGACGCGTCGGTGATGGGCAGCCCGCAGATGGTGACCTACCTCGACCTCGGCTGGTTCGACGAGCCCGCCGACGCGGACGTGCGCCTGTTCACCGGCGTCGGCCGCACCGCCAACGCCAACCTGTGGATCTCCCGCAACGACGCCGGCCTCGGGCTCTCCTGCCAGGCGCCGGACAACCCCACCGCCCGGGAGTCCGTGCGCACCTACGTGGCCACCCTGCGCGAGGTACTCGCCGAGGCGGCCGTGGAGAGCGCACGGTAACGATGCACGTCACCTACCTCGACCACGTCGCCCTGACCGGACCGTTCACCGAACTGCGCGTCGACTGGCGCGGTGAGCCGGGCGGCACGGGCGCACCGCTCACCTTCAACCAGCGCAACCACCTGGCCGCCGCCGCGGCGTCCGGACGCTCCACGTGGATCGGCGGCACCCTGCCCGTGCCGTCCGATGCAGCGTCCGGTGCAGCGTCCGGTGCTGTTGCGTCCGACGTGGCGGAGGCCGTGCGCGCGGTGATCGCCGGGGCGGACGCGCTGCGCAGCGTCGCCCGCGGGGACCGGCAGCAGGCCTACGCGCCGGACGCCGTGAGCGTCACCGTGGGCCCCACCACGCAGGACGTCCCGGTGCCCGGCGCGCTCGAGGCGCTGATGGCCGAGCGCTGCCGGCCCGGCGCGGTGCCCGGCCTGTTCCTCGCCCTGTGCGGCGGGGAGCTGGTGGTCGGCGTGGACCACTTCCACGCCGACATGCTCAGCGTGTGGCTCCTGCTGCGCCGCATCCACGGCGAACTCACCGGGCGTCCCCTCGGCCCCGGGCCGTCCTACCTCGACACTGCGCCCGCCGAGACCTCCGACCCGGACGCGGCGTTGGACGTGTGGCGCGGTTTCCTCGGCACCACCGCCGGACGCGTCCCCGCCTTCCCCGTCGACCTCGGGGTGACTGGGCTGGTGGAGCCGGTGGAGCCCGTGCACGACGTCCGCCACCTGCTCGACGCCCCCGAGCTCACCGGGCAGCTGGACGCCCGGACCTTCGCCGTGGTGCTCACCGCGCTGGCCGGGGCGTTGGAACCGGTGACCGGTGCGTCCGAGTTCGCCACGGTGATCCCCGTGCACACCCGCGGCCGGCGCGCCGATCCGCGCCACGACGTGGTCGGGTGGATGGTCGGCAATGCCCCGGTCGTCGCCAGTGCCGGTGATGTGGACGCCACCCTGGGGTGGCTGCGCGACGCGGTGACCGTGGCCGGCCTGCCCCTGGAGACGATGATGGAGCAGCTCGCCCCCACCCTGCCGGACGGTGTGGTGCCGATGGTCTCCTACATGGACTTCCGTGACGGGAACGGTGGCGGCAGTGCCGGTGATGCTCCCCTGCTGCCGGAGGGGGCGCGCTACGTGTCCTCGTCCTCGCCTACGGACACGGTGCAGCTGTGGTTCTCCCGCTCAGACGCGGGCCTGGACCTGCGCGCGAAGTACCCGGACACCCCGGAAGCTCGCCGCGCGATGGACGGGGTATTCGGAGCACTACAAGAGGCCCTGCGAGCCAACCGACCAGCTGGATAAGAACCCACCCAAACTCGGGCGTTCGTTCTCCTGTCTCTGAAATACCCCACCGGTTGCAGGCCCCCCGACCTCGCGATAGCGTTGCTGAAGTACAAAAGTACGGCATCGTACAATTGGATCCATATCGGCGATGCCGTATGACGGAAACACCTGTTTCCCACGGCCCGGTCGAGGACAACAATGTTCTGGTCCACGATAAGGACAGCTGGTGGAAGAACTGGGGCAACCTGCCAAGAAGGGATCCTCAATGTTTGAAAAATGCCTTACACCTCGACGGATCATAATCTCTTCGATGACCTTGGCGGTCATGTCCGTCATTGTGGGCGCGATTGTGAGCGACCAGGGGATAGCAGGAACACTGCACTACTACCCCATCTGGTTCGTGGTACCTGCCGCGTTCCTGACAACAGTCGTTCAACTCGCCCTGATCAAGGGAGAAAAGACGTCAACTGTCGGAGATGGCAGCTCCGGCATTCAGCGACGGCCGCAGGGATAGACAACAATCCGATCCTTCCGGACAGGGCCGGGGTGATCTGCGAAGATCGTTGTCAAGGGCGCTCGAGTACTCCGGTACTGAGACAAGTTCCCCCGGGAATGACGCCGGCTACAGCCACCGCACCACGTCGCTGCCCCAGCGCAGACCCCACCGGTCCAGCTCCCCGGCCACCAGGTCGAGCAGATGCTCGGTGTCGCGGACGTGGACCGGGTCCAGGGAGGTGAAGGACAACGACAGCGTGTCCCCGTTGCGCACCGCCCAGGCGCTGATCCCGCCCCGTCGCGCCGCGAGTTCCCGGGCGGAGTCCGCCCGGATCACGGAACGCAGGGCCACGTCACAGGTAGCAGTTGACCCGGAGTCCAGTCCGGAGTCCAGTCCCAGGCGAGCGAAGGCGGCGTCGGGCTCGCCGAGGTTCGACGCGAGGCACAGCGGGGTGCTGGACCCTGCCGCGGCCCGACGCACCACGGCGTCCGGCAGCACCTGCGCGAGCTGCGCCATCGCCGCCACGCGGTCCAGGCCGCCTTGTTCCGCCCGGTCACCGACCTGTCGGTAGGCCACCTTCGCCGCCTCGCGCAGCGGACGCAGGTCACGGTAGCGTCCTGGGTCCACGGTGGTGTGCACCGTCGCCCCGGTGGTGACGTTGGCACGCAGGTCAACGCCTGAATCAGCAGGATCAGCCGGATCAGCCGGGCCGACACCACGCACCGACATCGGCACGGCGACGGGCACGGCGTCCCCCTCACCCACCCGCCCGGAGCCGGCGAGCACGCCGAGGGTCACGGCCTGGAACAGCGTGTTGGACGTCCCGTCGACCGCCGCGGCGACCTCGTCGAAGCGTGCGGTGTCCACCCGCACCGCCACGGTGGGCACCACGGCGGGGCCGTCCCCCACCATGTCCACTGGAGCGTCGGGAACGGCGCCGGACGCAGCGGGCACGGCACCGCTGCCGCCGCGCAGCAGGCCCACCGCGGCGCGTCCTGCGGCGCGGGTGAGGGAGAGGGCGTCGCGCAGTGTGTCGCCGGGCGCGCGGCGGGACCCGGCGGCGTGCTGTGTGCCGGTCACGGCCTCGGTGACGGCGCTGATCAGCGCGGCGCCGTCGGCGACGACGTGACTGCGCACCAGGGAGACGACCACGTCACCGTCGGTGGTGGGTCGGGCGCACAGTTCCCAGGCGGGGCCGTGCACGCTGTCGATGCCGGTGGTGAGCCGGTCGTCGAGCCACCCGGTGACGGCGTCGGGGGCCAGCGGGTCACGCTCGACGTGCACGCGTCCGGCCTCGGGGGTGAAGGTCCAACGGTCTCGCACCGGGCCGCGGGTGCGGGTGACCAGGCGGGAGAGGCGTCCGGCGCGCAGGTGACGTCCGACGTCGGCGACGTGGTCGAGCACCGCACCAGTGTTGCCGGACGCCTCAGTATTACCAGCCGCGCCGATCCGCCAGATCACCTGAGGCAGCACGGGCATGCCCGTCACCTGCTCCATGACCACGAAGAGGTGGTCGTCGGCGGTCAGACGCTCCACCGGCTCAGCCCTCCGACACTGCCACGGGGGTCGTCGGTACCTCGAAGGGCTCCGAGGAGGCGTCGCCGGTGTCGACCACGCTGTGCAGCACGGCGAAGTACTCGGCGATCAGGGCGCGCACGGCCTCGCGGGTCACCCGGTCGTCCGGGTAGCGCATGGAGATGTTCACCCCGGCGCGGGTGCGCACCACCCACACGTAGACGTCGCTGGCGCTGCGGGCGACGGCGCGCAGCGTCCTGTCGTGGGGCGTCCAGTCGTCGGCGCCGGGGATGAAGCGGGTGTCCACGTAGGACACCACGAACCGCGGCGGGCGGGTGACGCCGAGCAGCTCGGCGACGCGCGGGTACGGGTGGGCGACCACGTCACGGTTGGCCTTCACCGCCGCGGTGGTGGCGGCGACGGCCTCGGAGAAGTCCGCACCGCGCGGCATCGGGTCCTCCACCGGCATCAGCCCCACGAACCAGCCGGCGGACAGGGCGAACTCCGGGGAGGTGCGGGTGTGCATCGGCATCACGTAGCGCAGCGCGTCGCCGCAGACACCGGTGCGGTCGGCGCGCGCGACGGCGACCTTCAGCGCGGCGAGCAGGCCGGTGACCTGGCTGCCGCCGTAGCTCTTGGCGAGCTGGCCGAAGACCGTGGCGTCGACCTCGCCGAGCAGCCAGACGGACGTGCTGACCTGCAGGGGCTCAGGGGCGCCGGACGCTTCGGGCGCCGCAGGCGTCGCGGCGAGCGCCAGCGCCGGCGGCGTGCCGTCGCAGCGTCCCAGGAAGTCGCGCCACCGCTGCACCACGGGGTGCTCCACGGTGAGCTCGTCGGCCAGTTCGCGCTCGACGCGGCTGTAGTCCACGTGCGAGCCGGCGAGCGGCAGCTCGGGGCAACGTCCGGCGAGCTCGGCGGCGTAGATCTCACGCAGCTCGGCGATGGAGACGATCTGGGTGTAGGCGTCCATCACCGCGTGGTCGGCGGCGAAGACGACGGTGAACCAGGGGCCGTCCTGGCTGCCGAGGGAGTCGTCCGGCGCCTCGGCGTCCGGTCCGACGGTCGCCACGGTCAGGTGCGGCCACTGCAGGGCGGAGACCTCGGTGGCGAAGTGCCGTTCGAGGACCTCGCGCACGCTCGCCGCGTCCGCCAGGTGTCCGACGCTGCGGGACGTCACGTCGACGGCGTCGGCGGGCAGCGTCCTGCGGTGCAGGGCGGGGTCCTCCACCGCGGAGTCGCCGACGGTGCCCGCCACGGCGGTGGTGCGGTAGGCCTCGTGGCGGACCATCCACGCACGCAGGGTGGCGGCGAAGACCTCGGCGTCGAAGGTGTGGTGGATGCGGAAGGCGGTGCCGATCCAGTTGTCGCCGCGGGGGTCGGAGGCGTCGGACGAGGTGTCAGACGCGGCGGGGTTCGCGGCAGGGTTCGCGGCGGGGCCGGCGGCGAGCGCCTCGGCGACGTGCGCCTCGTGGTTGCAGGACAGGGGGCGGGGGTCCACGGCCCAGGCGTCGCCTGAATCGGCGGTGGAGGTCGTCGCTGTGGGGGTCCAGGTCGTGACATGTCCGGCGTGCAGCCGGTACGCCGCGAGTTCGGTGTACTCCATGGCAGGGTCCTTTCCGGGGGCAGAGGTGAGGGACGGAAGGGAGACGGGGCACGATCGGTGCCGTCTGTGCTGTCTGTGCTTGCTCTTGACGTGGATCTCTTTGATAGCACGGACGCGCGCGGCGCGCAGCTGGTGAACGCCGGTACGTGACCGATGCCACAGCGTCCGGCGCGGCGTCCGGCGTGACGTCCGGGCGTACCCCGCGCGCCGTGCCAGATCCGGTCGTCGCGTGCCACGATCCGAGCGGATCCTGCACGCAACGCGGGGTCGTCGCTTCAGGCGGCGTCCTTCGCGGCGAAACGCGGGTGGTCGAGCTTCCAGGTCACCGCGGCGATCACCGTGGTGATCACTGCCAGAGCGGCCAGGGAGTTGTGCGTGCCGATGGAGTGGAACACCGCCCCGCCGAGCACGATGCCCACGAGGAAGCCGGCGTAGGTCACCAGCTGGGCGACCCACACCCACCGCTGCACCCCGGACAGGTGCAGGGCGAACCCCTGGCCCATCTTCACCAGCGTGCCGGTCACGTACGACAGCGGCATCGCCACCTGGTTACCGCGGCTGATGGAGGTGTTCAACGCGCCCAGCCCGAAGGCCAGCGACAGGATCGGCACCACACCGAAGGACGCACCGGCCTCGTCGGTGAGGACGTCGAACAACCAGGCGACGTACGCGGCGACCATGGTGACCAACGTCGCGGCGTGCCGGGACTTCGTCCACCAGTAGATGCGGGCGAACGTGGCGACCATGACGCCCACCAGGAACGCCACCACCGTGGCCAGCGCGCCGAGGCCGAGCAGGTGGTTGCCCTTGAAGTGCTCCAGGATCATGCGCTCGGTGTTTCCGGTCATGAAGGTCACGTACCAGCCGGAGCTGTGCAGCCAGGCGGCCGCGCCCATGGCCCCGGCAAGTCCGGCGAGGACGATGCCGAGGTTCATCTCGCGACGGTCGTGGTACGGGCCGAGGGCCGGGTTGCGTGGAGGCATGCGGGGACTTTCCGTGAGGGGTCGGTTGAGCGGAGCCGCCGAGACTACCGCACCGCGATCTCCTGAACGGGTCTACCCTGGAGGCATAAGTTAAACCCGTGAGAGAGAACAGGTCGTAGATCATGTCAACACCAGTTCAGGCTGCAGTCGTCCGTGGAGTCGATGAGCCGTTCACTTTCGAGAATCTCACGCTCGGGGACCTGCGCCCCGACGAGATCCTCGTCAAGGTCACCTCGGTGGGGCTGTGCCACACCGACATCGCCGTGAGGCAGGGTGACATCGAGAGCCCGTACCCCATCGTCCTGGGCCACGAGGGCGCCGGGATCGTGGAGGAGGTCGGGGACGCCGTCCTCGGCGTGAAGGTGGGCGACGCCGTGGCGATGTCGTATGCGGCCTGCGGCCACTGCCGCAACTGCCGGAGCGGACGGGAGGCCTACTGCCTGAACTTCACCTTCCTGAACTTCGGCGGCGCCCGTGAGGACGGCTCGACCACGTTCGAGGACGACGGGGTGCACGGCAGCTTCTTCGGCCAGTCGTCCTTCGCCACGCACGCGATCGCCTCGGAGAAGAACGTGGTCGTGCTGCCCGAGGGGGCACCGGTGGAGATCGCCGGCCCGCTGGGCTGCGGCATCCAGACCGGCGCGGGGTCCGTCCTGAACACGCTGAACGTGCCCGCGGGCGAGTCGATCGTGGTCACCGGCACCGGCGCGGTGGGGCTGGCCGGGATCATGGCGGCCAGCGTCGCCGGGGCCACGACCATCATCGCCGTCGACATCATCGACGAGCGTCTGGAGTTCGCCCGTCGGCTGGGTGCCACGCACACCATCAACTCGAAGAACGAGGACCCGGTCGAGAAGATCCTGGAGATCACCGGTGGCGGGGCGGACTACGCGCTGGACACCACCGCCGTGCCGGGTGTGGTCTCCCAGCTCATCGACTCCACGTCCTTCGGCGCGAGGATCGCGCTCATCGGCGCGCCGAAGCCGGGGGCGATGATCGACCTCGAGCGCATCTCGGCGTCCGGCAAGCAGATCATCGGCGCCATCGAGGGCGACTCCGTCCCCCAGGTGTTCATCCCGCACCTGGTGGAGCTGTACAAGGCAGGTCGGTTCCCCTTCGACGAGCTGGTCACCACCTACCCCTTCGAGCAGATCGACCAGGCCATCGAGGACACCGTCAACGGAAAGACCGTCAAGGCCGTGCTGACAATGCCCTGAGACCGATTCCAGATACCGCACCTGAATAACCCTGAAGAACCAGAAGTACGAGAAGAAGGAGCACCCATGCGTGCAGTGACATTCACCGCCAAGGACACCGTCGAGGTCCAGGACCGGCCGGTGCCGGAGATCCAGGCCGACGAGGTCCTGCTGAAGGTGTCCGGGGCCGGACTCTGCCACTCCGACCTGCACATCATCGGCACCGACGACAGCCCGCTGATCGGCGCCACCCTGGGCCACGAGGTGGCCGGTGTAGTAGAAGACCGGCGAGGCCGTCACCGGCTGGGAGAAGGGCGACAGTGCCCTGGTGGCCCTGGTCCTGAGCTGCGGCGAGTGCAACAAGTGCCTCGCCGGACGCGACAACGAGTGCGAGGTGGCGAACCCGCGCGGCGCGATGGCCCCGGTGTCCCCCGGCATCGGCTCCCCTGGCGGCATGGCCGAGTACATCGCGGTGAAGACCCACCACCTCGACCCGCTGGGCGACCTGGACCCGACCACGTCCGCCCCGCTGGCGGACGCGGCGTTGACCCCGATGCACGCGGTCAACAGCATCCGTGACCGGCTCGTGGGTGGCGCCACGGTGGTCACCATCGGTCTCGGCGGGCTGGGTCACGTGGGCCTGCAGATCCTCGCGGCCACGACCGGTGCCCGGATCATCGCCCTGGACACCGACGCGTCCAAGGTGGAGTACGCCGCCTCCCACGGCGCGGACCTTGCGCTGCCCAGCGACGGCGACGCCGCGGCACGCATCCTGGAGGAGACCGGCGGGCGCGGCGCGGACGTGGTCCTGGACTTCGTCGGCGTGCAGCCGACCGTGGACCTGGCGTTGTCGGTGGTCGGCGTGGGCGGGGCGATCCGTTTCGTCGGCCTCGGCGGCGGCGAGTTCGGCTACAACACCGCGGCGTCCCCGCTCGAGTGGGGCGTGAACATCGAGCGCGCCTACGGCGGCACCCGCGCCGACATGCGCCAGGCGGTGGCGCTGGTCCAGCAGGGCAAGCTGCACGTGGAGACCACGACGTACCCGCTGGAGGACGCCGCGCGCGCCTTCGACGACCTGCGGGCAGGCACGGTCGCCGGACGCATCGTGCTGGTGCCGTAGCCGGCGTCCTTGGTGGCTGGGGCCCCGCGGTGTAGTGTGGACGTCGGTTACAGTTTCTGAGTTGTTTTTCCCTTTCGGTTCCCCGGAAGGAATCAAGTTCACGGAAGTTGTCTTTTGGACGCGAACTGATTCCTCCAGGAACATTCGGTCGACCCAGCGCACGGAATGATCCGGACGCTGACACTGAAGAAAGGATGATCTCATGATCAACGGAACTGTCAAGTGGTTCAACGCCGAAAAGGGCTTCGGCTTCATCTCCCCCGAGGACGGCTCCGCCGACGTCTTCGTCCACTACTCGGAGATCCAGGGCAACGGTTTCCGTAGCCTCGAGGAGAACCAGAAGGTCACCTTCGAGACCGAGGACGGCCGCAAGGGCCCGGCCGCTGTCTCCGTCACGGTGGTCTAGGAAGAACTTCCCGACCCCGGCACCGTCGTTCAGCGACGGTGCCGGGGTTTTCCTGTGCGTGCCCCAGGGTTAATGGTCAGAATGCGTGTCTGCCTCGGGCGCGTCATGACCAGCGCTCAGCCCGTCTCGACCTGCAGGCGACCGGGTCGTACGGGGCAAGTCCCGGGAAGCGGTGGCCTAGCGCCTCTGCTGCCCGGCGCAATCCCTGCATTTCGGTCCGGTCACTGCCAGTGATCGGACCGAAATGCAGGGATTGCGCCGGAGCCTCGGGACGAGCTGCTTCGGGTTACCCGGAGTCAGCGGGCGCAGCCTCCATGGGCCGGTACGTCGGAGCAATGGCAGCTCCGCGGCTCAGTAGATCCCGAAGAGCTATCCGAGCTCCCTTTCTCTAGCTTGACCTGCTGCGGAGCGCCGGTCCCGGACACACATTCTGTCGTTTAACCCGTGCCCCACCTGCGCGGGGTACGGGTTATGCGGCGTTCAGCACGATCATCCAGATGGCGATGTGGTGCAGGCCGGCGGCGATGATCGTGCCGGCGTGGAAGACCTCGTGGAAGCCGAACCAGTGTTCGCTGATCGTCGGCCACTTCAGCGCGTACCCCAGCGCGCCGACGCTGTAGATCACCCCGCCGAGGATGATGAGCACCAGCTCCGGTGCCGTGAGCCCGTGCCACAGGATGTTCATGCCGAACACGGCGATCCACCCGAGCACCAGGTAGATCGTGACGGACAACCACCGCGGGTGGGTGATCCACAGGATGTTGACCGCCACCGCGGCGATCGCCGTGACCCAGCACAGCACCAGGAGTGGCACCCGGTTTCCCGGTGCGTCGGCGCCGAGGAAGATCGGCCCGTAGGTGCCGGCGATGAAGATGGCGATCATGGAGTGGTCGGCCCGCCGCCAGCCCTGCACCGAACCCTCGCTCTTCCAGGGCACGCGGTGGTACAGGGCGGAGACCCCGAGCATGCCGGCGAGGCAGAGCGCGTAGACGGCGGTGGCCACGGCCAGCCAGGAGAACCCGGTGGTGGCGAACGCCAGGACGGTGAGGCTGGTGCCGGTGCCGAGGAAGAACCAGAACGCGAACAGGTGCAGGTAGCCGCGCAGCACGGGCCGCGGCCCGCGGTAGAACACGGTGCGCCGGGTGGGGGTACCGGGGTCGGTGGTCATGACACGCCCCTCACACCGCACCTGGCCCGCTGCCCGGCTCGCGACCCGGCTCATGACGAAGCCGCGGCTCGACCCGGGAGGCGGGGATGAACCCGGACTTGTCGCGGTAGAACTCGCGGATCCTCGCCATGTCGGCGGCGACGTCGCCGGTGACCTCGAAGGTGGGGCCGAGGCCGGTGGTCATGGTGGGACGGTCCACGTAGCCGAGCGTGAGCGGCAGGCCGGTCTGCTCGGCGAGGCGGTAGAAGCCGGACTTCCAGTACTCGTGCGCACCGCGGGTGCCGTCCGGCGTGATGACGATGGCCAGGCCCTTGTCGTCGTTGAGCTGGGAGACCAGGTCCCCCACGACCTCGCCGGGGGACTCCCGGTCGACGGCGATCCCCCCGAGCGCGCGCATCACCGGGCCCCGCAAGCCGTGGAAGAGGCTGGTCTTGCCCAGCCACCGCATCCTGATCCCCAGCTTCCACGCGATGGCGAGCATGAGGATGAAGTCCCAGTTGGACGTGTGCGGTGCGCCGATGAGGATCGTTGGACGCTGAGGCGCGGGCTGGGGTGCCAGCCGCCACCTGCTGACGAACCAAAACGCACTGGCGATGAGGCGTTTTATCATTGGCCCATATTACAACGACAGCGGCGTGGAGACGGGGTGGAGACGGGGCTACCAGGGGGCCTCCAGGTGGCCTTCAGGGGCCCTCCAGCAGCTCCCCGGCGACGCCTACGCCGCGTCCAGCAGATCGCGCGCGGTGCCCACCGCGGTGACGGCGGCGTCCGGGGAGACCCGGACGAGCACGGACGCGGAGATCACCAGCCCGGTGCAGGCGTCGGCCAGGGTCTCCTGGCGGGCCGGTTCCAGCTGCGGCCGGGCGGCGCGGATGCCGCGCAGGTAGGCGGCGCGCAGTTCGGCGCGGTAGTCGTCGACGACGCGGGCCATCGTCGCGTCCCTGCCGATGGGGGCGGTGGCGGCGTTGAGGATGAGGCACCCATCAGAACCATCAGCCGCGCTGGCGGCGTCCTGCGCGCCGAAGGCGTCCTTGAGCATGTCGAGGTAGCGCCCGAAGGCGTCCGGAGCGACGGTTTCGCCGGTCAGCGGGGTGAGGCTGGGGCGGATGACCTCGTCGAGGTAGTTGGTCACGGCGGCGTCGAACAGGCCGCGTTTGGAGCCGAAGGCGTGGTAGATGCTGGAGCGGCCCAGGCCGGTGGCGCGTTCGAGTTCGGGGAGCGGGGCGTTGTCGAAGCCGTGGCGCCAGAAGACCGCGCGCGCGTCGCGCACGGCGGTCTCGGTGCTGAATGTCTGTGGGCGTCCCATCGTCGGGCCTCGTCATCCTTCCGCAGTTGCGTACCGGTCGGTACAGTATATACTGTACTGGCCGGACTAAAACTCTGGCCGGGCTCCACATGACACCACCGGACCCGCCGCCACCAGCGTACCGAACCAGGAGAACCATGCCGCAGGCAACAAGCACCCAGATCCAGTTGGTCCACCGACCGACCGGCTGGCCCACGCACGACGACTTCCGCACCGTCACCGTCACCTACCCCGACCCCGCCCCCGGCGAGGTCCGCGTCGCCAACGAGTTCGTCTCCGTCGACCCCTACATGCGCGGCCGGATGAACGAGGGCCGCAGCTACGTCCCGCCCTTCGCACTCGGCGAGACCACCACCGGCGGCGCCGTCGGACGCGTCACCGCCTCGGCGTCCGACGCCCTGCCCGTCGGCACCGCGGTGCTCCACGAGCACGGGTGGACGGACGTCATCCAGGACGACGCGGCCACGTTCCGGCCCGTCCCCGACATCCCCGGCGCGCCGCTCTCCGCCCACCTGCACATCCTCGGCCTCACCGGGCTGACCGCCTACGTGGGTCTGACCCGGATCGCGTGGATGAAGCCGGGCGACACCGTCTTCGTCTCCGGGGCGGCCGGGGCCGTGGGCACCGCCGTCGGCCAGATCGCGCGCCTGCTCGGCGCCGGACGCGTCATCGGCTCCGCCGGCACCGACGCGAAGGTCGACCTGCTGACCGGGAGGTACGGCTACGACGCCGCGCTGAACTACCGCGACGCCCCCGTCCGCGAGCAGCTCCCCGCGCTCGCGCCGGACGGGGTGGACGTGTTCTTCGACAACGTCGGCGGCGACCACCTCGAGGCCGCGCTCGACGTGATGAACGACGCCGGACGCCTCGCCCTGTGCGGCGCGATCACCGGCTACAACACCACCGACCGCGTACCCGGCCCCGACAACCTGCAGAACATCATCACCCGCGGCCTCACCGTCGGCGGGTTCACCGTGGGCGCCCACCTCGACCTGGTCGAGGAGTTCACCACGCGCATGGCCGGCTGGATCGGCTCCGGCGAGATCGTGTGGGACGAGACCGTCGTCGACGGCATCGGCGACACCGTCGACGCCTTCCTCGACATGATGCGCGGCGCCAACACCGGAAAGATGCTCGTCAACGTCCAGAACACCCGAAACGGAGAAGCAGCATGAGCACCGACACCAATGCAGGACGCACCGCCGTCCTGGTCGTGGACCCCTACAACGACTTCCTCTCCGAGGGAGGCAAGGTCTGGCCGATGGTGCAGGACGTCGCCGAGGACGTCGGCCTCCTCGACAACCTGCGCACCCTCACCGACGCCGCGCGGCACCGCGACGTCCCCGTCGTCTTCGTGCCCCACCGCCGCTGGACGCCGACGAACATGCACGACTGGCGGTTCGTGAACCCGAACCAGGCCGCCGCCCTGGAGATGAGGCTGTTCGAGGCCGGTGAATGGGGCGGCGAGTTCCACCCGGACTTCCGGCCCGGCGGGGACGACGTGGTCGTCGCCGAGCACTGGGCGCAGAACGGCTTCGCCAACACCGACCTGGACCTTCAGCTCAAGCAGCACGGGGTGACGCACGTGGTGCTCGTCGGCATGCTGGCCAACACCTGCATCGAGGCCACCGGGCGCTACGCCATGGAGCTGGGCTACCACGTGACCCTCGTGCGCGACGCCACCGCGGCGTTCACCCCCGAGATGATGCACGCCGCCCACGGGCTCAACGGCCCGACCTACGCGCACCGCATCGCCACGACCGCGGAGGTGCTCGAGGGGCTCTGAGTCTCCTTCCGCGCCACGCTCCCCCGCCCTTTCCCCGGCGTACCCTCGGCGGGGAGAGCGCAGGCCCCACCGCCAGGAAGGCAACCTCAGCCATGACCCAGGACCGCCCGCAGGTCGAACTCAACCCGCTGTTCGCCCGTGTGGGCGAGACCACCAGCTTCCCCCGGAACCGCATCCCGGAGTCCGAGTCCCTCCCCGAGACCGCCTACCAGGTCATCCACGACGAGGCCATGCTGGACGGCAACGCCCGGATGAACCTGGCCACCTTCGTGGGTACGTGGATGGACGACTACGCCGACCGTCTCTACCGCGAGGCCTTCGACAAGAACATGGTCGACAAGGACGAGTACCCCGCCACCGCGGACATCGAGGAACGCTGCTGGCGCATGATCGCCGCCCTGTGGAACGCACCCGACCCAGACGGCACGGGCAGTGCAGACGGTACGGGCGGGGTCGTCGGCACCTCGACGATGGGCTCGTCCGAGGCCTGCATGCTGGGCGGACTGGCGTTGAAACGCCGCTGGCAGCACCGCCGCCGCGCCGCCGGCGCGTCCACCGCACGTCCGAACCTGGTGATGTCCTCGGCGGTGCAGGTGTGCTGGGAGAAGTTCTGCAACTTCTTCGACGTCGAACCGCGCTACGTGCCGATCAGCGAGGAGCACAAGGTCCTCGACGGTCACGACCTGGAACGGTACGTCGACGAGGACACCATCGGTGTGGTGGCGATCCTGGGGGTGACCTACACGGGCATGTACGAGCCGGTGGCCGACATCACCGCCGCACTCGACAGGATCGAGTCGGACACCGGACTGGACGTGCGCATCCACGTGGACGCCGCGTCCGGCGGCATGATCGCCCCGTTCCTGCAGCCGGAGATGGAGTGGGACTTCCGGCTGCCGCGGGTGGCGTCGATCAACGTGTCCGGCCACAAGTACGGGCTGGTCTACCCCGGGCTCGGGTGGGTCGTGTGGCGCCGGGCCGAGGACCTTCCGGAGGACCTGGTCTCCCGGGTGAGCTACCTCGGCGGGGACATGCCGACCTTCGCGCTGAACTTCTCCCGCCCCGGTGCGCAGGTGCTGCTGCAGTACTACCTGTTCCTGCAGCTCGGGATGGACGGGTACCGGCGGGTCCAGCAGAACACCATCGACGTGGCCCGGTACCTGGCCCGGGAGATCGGGGCGATGCCGGAGTTCGACCTGTGGAACGACGCGCAGGACGTCCCGGTGTTCGCCTGGCGCCTCGCGGGCGCCGCCGGCACCGGCGCCGCACGCGGCTGGACGCTCTACGACCTCTCCGACCGGCTGCGGATGAAGGGCTGGCAGGTGCCCGCCTACCCGATGCCCGACGACCTCTCCGACGTCACCGTCCAGCGCATCGTGGTGCGCAACGGCATGAGCCGCGACCTGGCGTCCTTCCTGGTGCGTGACCTACGTGCCTGCGTCGACCACCTCAATGCCCCGGACCCTGCCGCCGGGCAGTCGCATCCGGGCTTCCACCACTGAGCCGGTCCGCGGCGTAGCGTCGTGGCAACTGACCGTCGACGAAAGGTCTCCCCATCACGACAGGTATCCACGGCACGGTCGGCGGGACCCCCCTGGTCCTGCTCGACCGTCTCTTCCCCGGCACGGCACGGGTGTGGGCGAAACTCGAGGGGTTCAACCCCAGTGGCAGCGCCAAGGACCGCACGGCCGCCGCGTTGCTCGCCTCCGCACTGTCCACGGGCACCGTGCGGGCGGGCGGGTGCGTGGTGGAGTCCAGTTCCGGCAATCTCGGCGTGGCCCTGGCCAGGGACTGCGCACTGCACGACATCGACTTCCACTGCGTGGTGGACCCGCACGCGAACCGCCAGACGGTGGCGGTGATGACGGCCCTGGGCGCGACGGTGCACCACGTGGACTCCCCGGACCCGGCGACCGGCGACTGGCTCGCCGCCCGGCGCACCCGGGTCGCCGACCTGCTCCGTGAACTCCCGGGCGCGGTGAACCTCGACCAGTACTCCAACCGGGCGGCGTTCGACGCGCACTCCTCCGGGACGATGCGGGAGATCGTCGACCAGCTCGGACGCGCCCCGGACGCCCTGTTCGTGGCGGTGAGCACCACCGGGACGATCGGCGGGTGCGTCCGGCACCTGCGCGAGACCGGTGCGCGCACCCGGGTCACCGCGGTGGACGCGGAGGGGTCGGTGCTCTACGGCGGTCGGCGTGGGGAACGTCTGCTGCCAGGGTTCGGTGCCGGGGTGGTCCCGGACCTCGCCGGGCTCACGGACATCGGGGACGTCGTGCGGGTGTCCGCGGCAGACACGGTGGCCGGTGCCCGGGCGCTGGCGCGGCGGGAGGGGATCCTGCCCGGGGCGTCCGGCGGCGCGGTCGTCGCGGCGGCTGCGGGCCGTGCCCGTGAACACGGCCGGAGCCAGGATGCGGAACAGCGGACGGACACCGTGCTGGTGCTGCACGACTTCGGTACCGCCTACCTGGACACGCTCTACGACGACGACTGGGTCGCCGAACACATCGGGGTGGTGCCGTCATGGCGGTGAACTCTCCCGACCTGAGGGTCGCGATCATCGGGGCCGGCCCGCGGGGCCTGTGGGCCGCTGAGGAGCTCCTGGACCAGGCGCGGGCGCACGGGGTGAGGGTGGCCGTGGACGTGTGGGACGACCGGGCCCCCGGCGCCGGGTCGGCCTACGGCACGGAGCAGCCCGACCACTGGACGATGAACGTGTCCTCGCACATCGTCACCAGTGCCCTGGGCAGTTTCGACGGGTGGCGGCGGCAGTTCGGGCGTGGATCCGACGCCGACCCTTTCCCGCCGCGGTCGCTGGTGGGCCGGTTCTTCGCCGAGTCCTGGCAGGCCCTGCTCGACTCCACGCGGCAACCGGACTCGGGGTGCACGCTGCACATCGTGGCCGCCCGGGTCACCGACCTGGGCGAACTGGAGGGGTACGACGAAGTGCTGCTGGCAACCGGGCACGCCCGGACCTGGCCCGGGGCCCTGCCCCCGACCGTCGGGTCGGGGGACGTCCCCGCCGTACCGGTCGTCGGGGTCTATCCACCCGACGGGCTGCGCAGGATCGCCGCGGGCGCGGTGGTGGACGTGCGCGGCGCGGCGTTGACGTTCGTGGACGCCGCGCTGGAGCTCACCCTCGGTCGCGGCGGTTCCGTTGTCCCCGCCGACGGAGGGTGGGTCTACCGCCGCGGCGGGTCCGAGCCTGCGGCCATCCGGCCGCTCAGCCGCACCGGCCGGTTCATGACGGTGAAGCCGGAGCCGGGCAGTCCCCTGGCGGGTCTGCTGCCGTCGGACGGGTTGGCCGCCGAGGAGCGTCGGGTGCGGGTGAGTCGCGACCTCGGGGAGCTGCGGGAGGCGGTGGCGTGCGCGGCGGACCGTCTACTCGACATGGCCCGGGGCACGGAAGACAAGGAGCTCGTGCGCCGCGTCATCGCAGGTACCGATACCGGAGTGGATGCCGTGACCGAGCTCCGCAGCTCCCACGCGGTCGCCACCGGCGCCGCCACCCCCGACGCCGCCTGGGCCGTCGGCCACGCGTGGCGCTCGCTCTACCCCGCGATCGTGTGGCGTACGTCCCACGGTCGACGCAGCTCACTGCCCGGTTTCGCGGCGTTGGCCCGGACCCTGGAGCGCGTGGCGTTCGGGCTGCCGCCGCACAACGCCGCCCGGCTGCTGGCCCTCATCGACGCCGGGATCGTCCACGCCCCGGCACGCGCGGAGGTCGGGACGCTGACACCGCCGGCCGACGTGGTCGTGGACGCGGTCCTCGCCCCGCCCGGGGACGTCCCCGGCACCCTGTCGTCCGGCACCGGGTGGGTGGACGCCGAGGGGCAGGTGGTGGGCCGACCGGGCCTCTCCGTGGTCGGACGGGACGCCGACGCGTCACTGACCGGGGCCGACTCCCTCAACCGTTCCCTGCACGACGTGGTGCCACGGTGGGCACGGCGTGTGGTCAAGGCCCACGGCCCCCGACGTCCCGGGAACCCCGGCGCCGAGGGGACCGTACCGCTGCCCGCACGGCTGGAGCCGTGGATGGTGGAGCTGCTGGGTGACGCCGGGGCGTGCCGCGCGTTGCTGGAGGAACACGGGTCCCCGGTCAACGTCCTGCGCACCGCACCGATGGTGCGCAACATGGCGGAGCTGCGCGACGCCGGCGCCGACGCCGGTGTGGAGACCCGGGTGTTCTACGCCCGCAAGGCGAACAAGGCCCTGTGTTTCGTGGACACCGCGCTCCGGGCCGGCCACGGGGTCGACGTCGCCAGCGAACGCGAGCTGTGCCAGGTCCTCGACCGTGGTGTGCCCGGGGACCGCGTGATCCTCAGCGCGGCGGTGAAACCGGACCGGCTGCTGCAACTGGCGGTGGACAACGCGGTGACCGTGTCGGTGGACAACGTGGCCGAACTGCACCGACTCAGCCGTCTCAGCCGTCTCAGCGAGCAGGGTGACGGCGCTCCCGCGGTCCGGGCGCGCATCGCCCCGCGGGTGTCGCCGGACCCGGAGCGTCTGCCACCGACCCGCTTCGGGGAACGTCCGGCGATCTGGCGGGACGCGCTCGTGGAAGTTGGGGGCACGGTGGAGGTCGTCGGCGCGCACGTGCACCTGCACGGTTACTCCGCTGCGGACCGGCGGCTCGCCCTGGTCGACGCCCTGCAGGTCACCGATGCCGCGACGGAGCTGGGGCACCGTCCAGAATTCGTCGACCTGGGTGGCGGTGTGCCGATGAGCTACCTCGACGACGGGTCCCGGTGGGAGGCGTTCCTGGACGCCCGCCGCGCGATGGTCGACAGCACCGGGGCGTCCTTCACATGGAAGTCGGACCCGCTGGCGAACACCTACCCCTTCCACCAGTCGCCGGTGCGCGGCGACTGGTTGCGCGGACTGCTCGACGGATCCGTCGCCGACGCGCTGATCCGAAGGGGCCTGCGGCTGCACCTGGAACCGGGGCGCGCGGTGCTCGACGGTTGCGGGATGATCCTGGCACGGGTGGCCTTCCTCAAGGACCGTAGCGACGGTGTCCCCTTGGTCGGGGTGGAGATGAACCGTACGCAGTGCCGTACCACCTCCGACGACATCCTCGTCGACCCCCTGCTCGTCCGGCAGCGGACGCCTGGCACAGGTCGATCCGGCCGTCCGGAACGCGGTCCCGACGCGGAGGGTTTCCTCGTCGGCGCGTACTGCATCGAGGACGAGGTGATCATCCGCCGCCGGATGCGTTTCCCGGAGGGGATCTCGACGGGGGACACCCTGGTCGTCCCGAACACCGCCGGCTACTTCATGCACATCCTCGAGAGCGCCTCGCACCAGATCCCACTGGCACGCAACGTGGTCCGCGATGGGGCCCAAGTCGATGGGGCCCGGGTCGACGACATCGACCGCTGACGCACACAACGCCGATCCCCCTTCCTATCCACCCCGAATGGAAGGGGAACAATGCGCGCGCGGTGATGGTTGACTCTGGTCATGACACAGCGAACAGACCGCACAGCACCCACCGACGCCCCCGTCCTCGACGTCGTCGCCGGACGGTGGAGCCCGCGCATCTTCGACCGCTCCTCCCCCGTCGACGAGGACGCGCTGCGCAGCGCCCTGGAGGCCGCCCGGTGGGCGCCCTCGGCGTTCAACCGTCAGCCCTGGCGGTTCCTCCTCGCCCGCCGCGGCGGCCCCGCCCACGCCACGGTGCTGGACTCGCTCATCGAGTTCAACCGCGGGTGGGCGAAGGACGCCGCGGCGTTGGTGGTCATCGTCGCCGAGACCACCGACGCCGAGGGCAACGTCCTGCCCGAGGCGCGGTACGATGCCGGGCAGGCCGCGGCGTACTTCACCATCCAGGCGCACGCCAACGACCTGCTGGTCCACCAGATGAGCGGCTTCGACCCCGCCGCCGTCGCCGAGGCCTTCTCCCTGGACGAGGGGCTGGTGCCCCTCACCGTGGTCGCCGTCGGCGTCCTCGGTGACGTGACGGGTGACGGCGCCGACGGGGTGGACGCCGCCGTGCTGGAGCGGGAGAACGCGCCGCGTACCCGCCGGCCGCTGACGGACTCCGTGCTCGTCGACGGGTGAGCGGCTACCGGACGGACACCGCGGGCACAGCGGGCACAGAAGGCACAGCGGGCACGGCGGGCACAGCCGCAAGCAGCGTGCGGGTGTAGGGGTGCCGCGGACCGTCGAAGACCTGGTCGGCGGTCCCGGACTCCACGACCTCACCGTCGCGCATCACGATGATGTCGTCGCTGACGTGGTGGATCACCCCGAGGTCGTGGGAGATGAACAGCAGCGCCACCCCGGTCTCCGCCTGGAGGGTGGTGAGCAGGTCGAGGATGCGTGCCTGGACGGACACGTCGAGGGCGGAGACCGGTTCGTCGCAGACGATCACGTCCGGGTCGCTGGCCAGGGCACGGGCGATCGCCACGCGTTGGCGCTGTCCCCCGGACAGCCGGAGGGGACGCGACGGCCGGAAGTCGTCCGACAGTCCCACCTGGTCGAGCAGTTCGGTGACCCGCGCCTGCGCCGGGCCTCCGGTCAGCCCCGTCGTCGACACCGCGTCGAGCAGGATCCGGCCGACCGACCACCGCGGGTCGAAGGAGCTCAGCGGGTCCTGGTAGATCACGGAGACGTGCCGGCCGAGGAACTCCACGGACCCCTCGTCGGGGTCGGTGAGTCCGAGCACGATCCGGGCGGTGGTGGACTTGCCGGACCCGGACTCCCCCACGATGCCGAGGGTGCGTCCCCGGTGCAGCTCGAAGCTCACGTCGCGCACCGCCGGCACCGCAGACGCCCCAGACGCAGCAGCACCACCGCGTCGCCGCCTCCCCCGGAAGCTCTTCGCCAGCCCCGTCGCGCGCACCACCGGTTCGCCCACCGGGGCCGGGCGTCCGAACGGGACCGGTTCGCCCGAGGTCAGCAGCCTGCCGCGGGAACCCGCTGTCGGCACGGCGGCGAGCAGGCTGCGGGTGTAGCTGTGCCGCGGGTCGGCGAGGACCTCGGCGGCGGGCCCCTCCTCCACGACCTCGCCGTGGCGCACCACGGCCACCCGGTCGGCCAGACGGGCCACCACCGACAGGTCGTGGGAGATGAGGATCAGCGCCGTCCCGTCGTCGGTGGCGGCCTTGAGCACGTCGAGGACCTGCGCCTGCACCGTGGCGTCCAGTGCGGTGGTCGGTTCATCGGCGACGATGAGGTCGGGGCGGTTGGCCAGCGCCGAGGCGATGAGCGCACGCTGGCGTAGTCCGCCGGAGAGTTCGTCGGGACGTTGGCCGGCGCGCAGTGCCGGGCCCGGCACGCCGACCAGGTCGAGCAGTTCCAGCGTCCGGTCGCGGCGTGCCTGCCGGGAGAGCCGGGCCCGTCCCCGGTGGTGGGTGTCGAGCGCCTCCCCGATCTCCGCGCCGACGGTCCGGAGCGGGTCGAGGGCGACCAGGGCGTCCTGGAGCACCAGGCCGATGCGTCCCCCGCGGATCCGGCGCCACCGGCGCGCGCCGAACCCCCGGACGTCGGCCCCGTCGAACTCCAGGCGCCCGGCGCTGACCTGCGCCCCCGGGCCGGCGAGGCCGAGCAGGGAGCGCACGGACACGGACTTGCCCGACCCCGACTCGCCGACCACGGCGAGGGTCTCGCCGCGGTGCACGGACAGGGACACGCCACGCACGACCTCGTGCCCGCCGAAGGAGACGTGCAGGTCACGGATGTCGACCAGCGGGGCGTCCCCGGTGGTGTTGTCTTCAGTCATGGTCATCCTCGTTCGAGTCGGGGGCCAAGGGCACGGCCCAAGGTGGTGAAGGTGAGTGCGACGACGACGATCGCGAGCCCGGGGAACACCTCGAGCCACCAGGCGACCGTGATGTAGGTGCGCCCGGAGTCCAGCAGCGCACCCCACTCCGGGTCCGGCGGGGCCACGCCCAGGCCGAGGTAGGCCAGGCCGGACGCCCAGATCAGCGCCTGGCCGACGCCGAGGGTCACGGTCACGATGAGCGGACGCAGCGCGTTCGGCGCGACGTGCTGCCGCAGCGTCCTCCAGCGCGTGTGCCCCAGCACCGCCGCCGCCTCGACGTAGGCGGCGTTGCGCACGGCGAGCACCTGGCCGCGCACGATGCGCGCGTACCCGGGGGCGATGCCGATGCCGATGGCGACCACCAGGGTGGTGGCGCCCGGACCGAACGTCGAGGCGATGAGCAGGCCCAGCAGGACGGTCGGGAAGGCGAAGAGCAGCTCGATGGACCGGTTGGCCAGCATCCCCGCCACGGTGCGCGACAGGCCTGCGGCGGTGCCCAGCACCACGGCGAGCACCGTCGCCACCGCCACGGCGCCGAAACCGATGCGCAGGGAGGCGCCGGTGCCGGCGATGATCCGGCTGAGCAGGTCCCGCCCGGAGGTCGGTGCCGAAGGGGTGCGCCGGTCCCGGCGGTTGGAGGACGGCGTCGAGGTCGATCGCGTACGGGTCGTAGGGGGCCAGCACCCCCGGCGCGACGGCGGCGACGAAGAGAAGGAGGAGGACGCTTCCGGCGATCAGGGTGGGCAGGCCGGACGCGGCGCGGTGGGCCCGCTGCGACGGCAGCGGGTTCACCGTGCGCAGCCGTGCCAGCAGGCCGCGGGGCGTCTGTGTGGTGGACGGGGCGGACGGGGTGGACGGGGTGGACGGGGACTGGACGGCGGTGCTCACGGGACCTCGATCCTGGGGTCGATGACGGTGTAGAGGGCGTCCACCGCGAGGTTGGCCACGGTGTAGACGAGGGCGATGACGATCACGATGCCGCTGACCAGCGGGACGTCGCGGGACTCTGCCGCGGTCACGAGGGTCTGGCCGATGCCGGCGCGGGCGAAGACGGTCTCCGCGATCACCGCCCCGGAGAGCAGCGCGCCGAGGGCCCACCCGGACACCGACACCGCCGGCAGGACGGCGTGACGCAGCACGTGCCCGGCGCGGACCTGCAGGTCGGTGCGTCCCCTGGCGCGTGCGGTGAGCACGTAGGGTTCGTCCAGCGACGCGCGGAACTCGTCGCGCACCACCTGCCCGAGGTACCCGGCCAGCGGGACCGCGAGGGTGAGCACGGGCAGCACCAGCCCCACCGGCCGGTTACCGCTCTCCACCGGGAACCAGCCGAGTCCGACGGCGAACCCGACGAGCAGCAGCGAGCCCAGCCAGTACTGCGGCAGCCCCGCGGCGACGGTCTCCAGCAGGGAACCGAGCACCCCGACCGGCCCGGGGCGTCCGGCGGTCAGGGTGGTCACCAGGACCACGATGAGCCAGGCGACGACCAGGGAGCTGACGGTGAGCACGAGGGTGGGGCCGATCTGGGCGGCGATCACCTCCACGACCGGTTTCTTCAGCTGGTAGGACGTGCCGAGGTCGCCGCGCAGCAGACCGCCGAGGTAGTCGAGGTACTGGCGCCAGACGGGGTCGGTGAACCCGAACTCGGCGTTGACCGGTGCGGTCTCCTCCGGGGTGCGTTCCCGGCTCTCCCCGGAGGACAGGTTCAGCATGAGTGTGGCGCGGTCGCCGGGTGAGAGCACCTGGAGCAGGAAGGTCACCGTGGCCGCCGCCCAGAGGACCAGGGCGGCGGACGCCAGCCGGCCTGCCCAGCGGCGAACCTGGTCGGGGAGCTGTGGGAGCTGTGGGAGCTGCAGTAGCTGTGTCGGCGCCGTCATTTCACGAACCTCGCGTCATGGAAGACCGGCTCGCCCTGGGACTTCTCCGTCCACACGTCGTGCAGCTCCGGGGAGGCCGCCAGGGAGGTGGTCTGCGTGTAGAGCCCGATCGCCGAGGCCTCGTCCCCGATGACCTGCTGGGCCTGCGAGTACAACCGGGACCGGGTGGCGGGGTCGGGTTCGGAGTTGGCCTGCTCGATGACCTCCTGCAGCTGCGGGTCGTTGAGGAAGGCGGTGTTCTGCGGGTTGGGGCTGTCCTCGAGGCGTTGACGCCAGTTGATGTGCAGCAGTCCCGGGGTGGGGCTGGTCCAGTAGCCCACGTACGCCTCGTAGCTGTCTGCCGTGGAGTAGCGTCCGCCCTGCCAGTCCGCCCGGTTCACCGGGATGAGCTGCAGGTCGAATCCGGCGTCACGGGCCTGTTCCGCCACGTCCTGCAGCACCGCGGCACCCTCCGGGCCGACCACCGAGTCCGCGGCGTAGACCACGCGGGCGGACAGCCGTCGGCCGTCCTTCGTGCGCACGCCGTCGTCGTCGCGGCCCGTCCACCCCGCCTCGTCGAGCAGTCCGGCGGCCTTGGCGGGGTCGTGCCCCTGGTCGCCGGCGGTGGGGTCGTGGTCGGGGGTCGACTGGCTGAGTGCACCGTTCGGGTTGTAGGGAACCACCCCCAGGAACGCCGTCTCCACGGCCTTGCGCCGGTCCGCCGAGTACGCGAGCGCCTGTCGCACGCGCGGGTCGTCGAAGGGTGCGGTGGAGGCGTTGGGGATGATCGCGTTCGGCCGCCCACCGGTGATGTACCGGCTGGTCTGGAACCGGCGCGTGGCGTCCGCCCAGTCGACCGGCGGCACGTTGTAGATCACGTCGGACGATCCGCTGGTCAACGACCCGTAGCGCAACACCGGGTCCTTGAGGAACTTCCACCGGACCTCGTCAACGTAGGCGGGCCCCTGGTGCCGCGCGTTGGCAGGGGCGGAGTTGTAGTCGGGGTTGCGCACGAAGGTGATGGACCGGTTCCGGTCCCACCGTTGCAGGATGAAGGGCCCGGAACCCACGGGGTTCTCGCAGTTCGCGTCGGCGCCCCGGGCCAGGGCGGTGGGCGACTGGATGCCGAAGTAGCCCTGGGACAGCACCGGGAGCAGCGGCTCGTAGGGACGGTCGAGGGTGAGCCTGAAGGTCAGGTCGTCCAGGGCCTCGGTGGTCTCCACGTACTCCCCGATGTAGGCCAGCACCGTGGAGTTCGCCGTCGCCGGGTCGGGGCGGCCGAGGTAGAGGTCGAAGTTCGTCTTCACCGCCTCCGCGTCCAGCACCGTGCCGTCGGTGAAGTGCACGTCGGGCTTCAGGTGGAAGGTGTAGGAGAGCCGGTCGTCGGAGACGTCCCAGGACTCGGCGAGCCACGGGACGGGCCGGTCCTCGTCGTCGAGGGAGACCAGGCTGTCGAGGTACTGGCGGGCCAGGTAGCCGTTCTGCACCCACCCGCCGTGGGCGCAGGGTGGTTCCTGCTCATGTCCGTACTCCACGGTGCCGCCGTCGACGAACTCGCCGGACGCCGGCTCCACGCCGGTGTCCCGCCCGTCGCCGCGTTCCGGCGGGGCGCAGGACGCCAGGCTGAGGCAGGTTGCCGCGGTGGTCACCACGGCCACGAGTGTGCGGTGGTGTCTGGGTCGGCCGGGGCGGCGGGGTCGGGCTCGGCGTTGTCGGTGCACGGGTCTTCTCTCGGTTCGTCGGTCAGGCTGGACGCGTCGAGCCGACCCTAGGGTCGCCCTGTGGGCCTCCCCAACGATTCACCACGGGATGATTCCAATTCTTCCGGCCCGGACCAGCGCCCCCGTAGCCTCTCCCCGCATGACCTCACCCAACTCACCCAACTCACCCACCCAGCCACCACTCAAGTTCGCGGCCTTCGTCATGAACACCACCTCGCACATCCTCCACGGCGCGTGGCGGCGTCCCGAGGCACGCCAGCACGACTTCAACGACCTCGACCACTGGGTCGAGCTGGCCCGCACACTGGAGCAGGCCAGGTTCGACGCCATCTTCTTCGCCGACGTCGTCGGGCTCTACGGCGACTACCAGGGCGACTGGCGCAAGTTCGTGGACTCCGGCCTGCAGATCCCCAGCAACGACCCCACGGTCCTGGTGTCCGCACTCGCCGCCGCCACGGAGCATCTCGGCATCGCCGTGACCAGCTCCCCGATCCAGTCCCCGCCGTTCGAGTTCGCCCGCAAGATCTCCACCCTCGACCACCTCACCGGTGGGCGGATCGCCTGGAACGTCGTCACCAGCGCCTCGGAGAACGCGTGGCGCAACTTCGGCCACGACGGACTCACCGACCACGACGACCGCTACGCCCTCGCCGACGAGTACCTGGACGTGCTCTACAAACTCTGGGAGGGCTCCTGGGACGACGGCGCCCTGGTCCAGGACAAGGAGTCGGGGATCCACGCCGACCACACGAAGGTCCACAAGATCAACCACCACTCACCGCACTACTCCGTGGAGGGGCCGCACCTGGTCGCGCCGTCGCCGCAGCGCACACCCGTGCTGTTCCAGGCAGGCTCCTCCCCCACCGGGCGCCGCTTCGCCGCACGCCACGCGGAGGCCCAGTTCATCACCGCGCCCTCGCCGCAGGACGCCGCGACGCTGATCGCGGACACCCGCCGGCTGGTGTCCGCGGCCGGCCGCGCGCCGGAGGACCTGACCTTCTTCCAGGGACTGTCCTTCGTGGTCGGCGACACCGAGGAGGAGGCCAGACGCAAGGAACGCGAGCTCGACGAGAGCCTCGACCTGACCACGCTGCTCGCCCACGCCGCCGGCGGCACCGGCATCGACCTGGGTGCCGCCGACCTGGACACCCCGATCGGCGACCTGACCACCCAGGGGACCCAGTCGACGCTGCTCTGGTTGCGGCAGGCCGTCCAGGGACGCGAGCCGACGGTGCGCGACCTGGCGGAGAACCGTGCCCGCTCCGGGCGGGTGGTCGGCACCCCGGAACAGATCGCCGGGGAACTCTCACGCTGGCGCGACGCCGGTGTCGGCAGCGTGAACGTCATCAACGCCACCATCCCCGGCAGCTACGAGGAGTTCGCCGAGCATGTCCTCCCCGTCCTGCGGGAACGTGGTCTCGCCCGGTCGGAGCACACGCCGGGCACCCTGCGCGCCCGGCTGGGCGGCGGTGATCGCCTGCCGGACAGCCACCCGGCGTCCGGCTACCGCAACGCGTTCACTCCGAGCCGAACCCGGGCATAACCCGCAGAAATATGTTTCCATCGGTGGTGGTACCCCGGGCATCCGGGGCACACCACCAGACAACACCCACTCCTCAACTCTCCAAGGAGCGCATCATGGGACACACACGTGTCAGCAGGAAGTTCGTCACCGCAGCCCTGTCCGTGGGCATCGCGGGAACCGTCGCAGCAGGGGCAGCGTCCCCCGCGGTGGCGCAGGAGGCGCCGGCACCCGGCGTCGAGCAGAAGGTCGACGTCGGTGTCAGCATCGACCCGGTCACGGTGGTGGACTCCATCAGGGACGCCGTCAACGACCAGGACGACAGGGGCGGCGCGGTCCGCGCCGGCCTGGACATCGCCTACACGCAGACCGAGGGCAAGAACATCGACGGCCAGGGTCCCGTGACGGCCGTGGCGATCGCCAACAAGAACCAGGACATCAACTCCGAGGGCCAGATCTGGGCCGAACCGATCGACATCAAGGGCGGGAACTACGTCCTGTACTTCTACTCCAACGCCGGTTCCCTCACGAACGACGGTGACGGCGGATGGATCAACTGGGGTGCCCAGGGACAGATCAACCGGGAGGACAACGTCATCAGGTTCGACTGACGTGTCCTCCCGGTATCCCGGGACCTGCGCCTAGTGGTCGGCGAACCCGGACTCGTCGGCGAACAGGCGTGCTGCACGCACGGCCTCGCCCAGGTTCATGTTAAGCGGGCTGCCGTGGCCCGGCAGGATGGCCTCCGCCTCGATGCTCTCCAGTGCGTCCAGGGCGTCCAGTGCCTCGGAGCGCGAGTGGTTGAAGAACCACGGGCAGGGCTGGGGGCCGAACTGGCGTGAGCAGGCGTGACCGGTGACCAGCGCGTCGCCGGTGGCGATCGCACCGACCTCGGGCATCAGGAAGGCGCTGTGCCCGGAGGTGTGCCCGTGGGTGGGCACCGGCACCGGGCGTCCGGGGATGTCCATCGGGCCGTCGCCGACGGGCTGCACGTCGGTGATGGTGATGTCGGAGGCCGCGCCGACCTTCTTCACTTCCTCCCACCACTTCAGGACCTCGGGCTTCGGCCCGTGCAGGACCTCCTTCACCCCGGCCTGCTCCATGTAGTCGCGTGCGGCGTGGTGGACCTCGATCGGGTCGGAGTACACCGGGGTGCCGAAGCGGCGGTGGAAGGAGTCCACCGCACCGAGGTGGTCGATGTGGGCGTGGGTGAGCAGGATGGCGCGTACGTCCTCGGGCTTGTGCCCGATCGAACGGATCGCGTCCTCGATGGCCTCGACGTCGCCGGGCCAGCCACCGTCGATCATCGTGAGGTCGCTGCCCTCACGAAGGATGCCGACGTTGACCTCCGTACCGCTGAAACAGAAGACGTCTTTCGCGATTTCAGTCATTCTGGAACCTTTCTCGTGCAATGGGGTGCTGCGATGGAAGAGCTGGTACCAGTTCCGATCGTAGCCACATCCGGCACACAGGGTCGCCTGACCATACCCACGGTTAAGGAAACCTCATCGTCGCTTATGTGGTGGCGTCCGGTCCCCCGGCGGGCCCCGGCGCTTGTACGCTGTGTGCATGTCACCCCACCCCGGTACGCCGGAAAACCCCCTCGACCTGCTGATCGTCGGCGCAGGCCTGTCCGGCGTCGACCTCGCCCACCACGTCTCCCGCGCCTTCCCGACCTGGTCGTGGGAGATGCACGACGCCAACAGCGACCTCGGCGGAACGTGGCACACCTTCACCTACCCGGGCATCCGGTCGGACTCGGACATGGCGACCTACGGGTTCCCCTTCGCCCCGTGGCCGCACGAGGGCACGTTGGGGCAGGGCGCGGACATCAAGGAGTACATCCGCGACGTCGCCGCCGACTGCGGTGCCCTGGAGCACCTGCGCACCGGCTCCTGGGTGCGCGACGCCGACTGGCTCAGCGACCGCCGGATGTACCGGGTCACCACCGTGACCCAGGACGGTGAACGCACCGTCCACGCCCGGCGAGTGCACTACGCCTTCGGCTACTTCGTGCACGGCCGGGGCCACCGTCCGGCCTTCCCCGGCGAGGAGGACTTCACCGGCACCCTCATCCACCCGCAGCAGTGGCCGGAGGACCTGGACTGCGCAGGACGCCGCGTCGTGGTCATCGGTTCCGGCGCCACCGCCGTCACCCTGGTGCCCGCCCTGGAACGCGCCGGCGCGCACGTGACGATGCTGCAGCGCAGCCCCACCTACGTCGCCCCGATGGCGGCGGTGGACCGGATCAGCGCCTTCTGGCGCCGGGTGCTGCCCACCCGGGTGGCCTACCCGGTGTCGCGGCTGCACCACGCCACGCGCGACATCGTGCAGCACCTCGTCGGCCAGCGTGCCCCGGGGCTGTTCACCCGCGCGCTGCGCCGGATGCAGCGTGACTACCTGGACGAGGAGCAGATCGACCGGCACTTCACCCCGCACCACATGCCGTGGGAGAAGCGGGTGTGCAAGGCACCGGACGGCGACCTGTTCACCGCGCTGGGCGGCAACGCGCGCATCGTCACCGACACCGTCGAACGGTTCACCGCCGACGGTGTCCGGGTGGGTTCCGGCGAGGAGCTCGACGCCGACGTCATCGTGACCGCCACCGGCCTGGACCTCCAGGCGTTCGGCGGCGGCACCCTCAGCGTGGACGGGCGCCCCCTGCAGGTCAACGAGCAGGTCTTCTACCGGGGCATGATGCTCGCCGGCCTGCCGAACTTCAGCTTCACGGTCGGTTACATCAACGGCTCGTGGACGCTGCGCTCCGACCTGGTGTCGCGCTACATGGTGAAGCTGTGGAAGACCGGCGTGCAGGTCTACCGTCCCGCCACCCCGCCGCCGGACGCCGGACGCCCCCTGTTCGACTTCGCCGCCGCCTACCTGCGGCGCAGCGCCGACCGGTTCCCGACCCAGGGGTACTCGTCGCCGTGGGTGTACTCCCAGAACTACCTCCGCGAATTGGCCGAGTTCACCCTCGGCGACCAGCGCCGCGAGATGGTGTTCGGTGACTGACGGTGACTGAGTCCGCCGCGCCGGTGCCCCGGCCCGTCCCGGTCGCCGCCGCGGCGGCCGGAGCAGCCCTGCTGCTCTACGCCGCGCTGTGGGCGGGGTGGGTGCACCACTGGACGTGGGTGGACGTGCCGGACGCCCGGGCGCTGGACGCCGCCCAGGACATGGCCGCGCGCCATGGCTGGTGGGTGACGGCGTGGAACACCCTGAGCACCGTCCTCGCCCCCGCGGTGTGGCGGGTGCTGGTGATCGTCCCGGTGGGGCTGGTCCTGTTCCGACGGGACCTGCCGCTCGCCGCATTCCTGGCGGTGAGCGTGTGGGGCGGCGGGCTGGTCTCCCAGACGGCCAAGCACCTGGCAGACAGGGACCGGCCGGTCACCCGCATGGTCGAGGCGTCCGGCACCTCCTTCCCCTCCGGCCACGCCCTGGGCGTGCTGGTCGCCGTCGGCGCCCTGCTGGTCGCCTACCGGCACCTCGCCGGACGCAGCCGACGCGCCGCCGCCGCTGGCGGCGTCCTTCTGGTCCTGCTCGTCCTGCTCGTCGGCGTCTCACGCGTGGCGTTGAACGTGCACCACCCCTCGGACGTGCTGGCCGGCTGGGCGCTGGGGTTCGCCTGGCTGGTGCTGTGCCTGGTGTTCTACCGCTTCGCCGTGCGTGGGCGGTACACCGGCAGCACACGGTAGTGCAAGACGAAGTCGGCGTGGGAGATCTCCTCGCCCACCTCGCCGTCGTGCGCCACCGCGGACGGTCCGTCCACCAGGTCGAACCGGAACTCCGGCCGGTGCAGCTCGTGGTAGAACGGGCTGCGGCTCAACCGGCCGGTCAGCAGTGACGCGGTGATGCGCAGCCGGGCGAAGGGTTTGCCGATCTCCAGGATGCGCACGTCGATCAGGCCGTCGCAGATGGCGGACCGGTCGACCGGTGCGAAGCCGGTGGGCCGGTACAGGGAGTTGCCGAGGAAGAACAGGGACGTCTTCAGGGTCCTGTTGTCGTAGCGGATCTCCACGGCGTGCTCGTCCTTGAGCACCCGCCATGCGGCGACGACCGCGGCCAGGTTCTTGCCGATCTTGCCCTCGTAGCGTTCGCGGGTCTCCACGAAGCGGGGGTAGGCGCCGATACTGGCGGTGTTGAGCAGGGTGGTGTCGCCGTTCAGGGTGACCACGTCCACCATCTCCAGCGTGCCGGCGCGGAGGGCGGCGACGGTCTGGTCGGTGGTGGCGCAGCCGATCTGCTTGGCGAAGTGGTTGAACGTCCCGGCCGGGAACACCGCGAGCGGCTTGGACGCCGACAACGCGACGCTGGCGGCGGCCGCCACGGTCCCGTCACCACCGGCGATGCCCAGCACGTCCGCGCGCGACGCGGCGTCCTCCAAGACCCGGACGACATCGTCCTGCGGGGTCAGCGAGTCGATCTCCGCGGCCGGCAGGGCCTTCTCCACGCGCTTGAGGACGCGCTCCCCCGTCCCGCTGCCGGACGCCGGGTTGACCACGAGGACGAGCCCCTCCCCCTTCCCGCGGGGTGGTTCGTCCAGGTAGTAGTGCTCGGTCGTGGTGGTGGCGGGCGCGGTCACCGGGGGAACCAGTTTCCCGCCGAGCAGCGCGATGCCGGCCCCCAGGCCCCATCCGGCGAGGACGTCGCTGGGGTAGTGCGCGCCGGTGTAGACGCGCGAGAACCCGACGAGCCCGGCGAGTGTGCCGAGCACGGTGCCCGCCGGCGCGCTCTCCAGGGCCGCCCCGGTGGCGAAGGCGGCGGCGCTGGCGGAGTGACCGGAGGGGAAGGAACTGGACTTCGGGTAGCGCCGGATCCGGCGGGCGAGCGGGACGGAGGCGTGGCCGGGACGGTCACGCTTCCAGGAGCGTTTGGCGAACTGGTTGGCCACGAGGCTCGAGACCGCCAGGCTGGCCAGCCCGCGTGCGGCGGCGCGTTGCAGCGGTGACCTGCGGGTCAGCGCCATGGCGCCGGCGAGACCCATCCACAGCTTCGAGTTGTTCGCCGCGGTGGTCAGGCGCGGCAGCACGGCGTCCAGGGTGGGGTTGTCCGCCCCGGCGACCGATTCGAAGACATCGTGGTCCATCCGTTGCAGTCCACCGAGTACCTGGTCCGATGCCTGTGATCGGCGACGTTTTCCCATGGTCTGACCCTCCGTACGTCCGTGCGCTCATGTTTCGCTGACTGTCCGATGGGTACAGGCTACCCGGCGTTTCAGTTCCAGACCGCGCAGACGCAGGCTACTGCACAACCTCAACCAGCCCGGGGCTGACGCACGTGGGACGGGCGGCGGCGACCACGCCACGACGGGAGCAGCTTCCACACCCTGCGCCGCACCGGCCGAGTACGGCACAGGAGAGCTCGAGCGTGGGCTCTCATACCCCTCCCGTTACCTAACCGAAGACTTCGAGCTCACGCTTGACCACCTTACCGATGGGGTTCCGCGGCAGCGGCTCACTCATGAAGACCACGTCCCGCGGCACCGCGGGGGCCATGAAGGTATCCCGCACGTGATTGCGGATGTCGTCTCCGTCCAGATCCACGGAACCGTCCGTGACCACATATGCCTTGACCCGCTGGAATTTCTCGTCGTCCTCCACCCCGATGCAGTAGGACTCGAGCACACCGTCGGCCCGGTCGATTATGTCCGAGACCGATGTCGGCCAGATGTTCTCACCGCCGACGATGATCATGTCGTTGTTGCGTCCCAGGACACGCAGCCGCCCGCTTTCCGGGTCGATGACACCCTTGTCGCCAAGGCTCAACAGCCCACGCGAGGCGTCTTCACGATCCCGTCCACCGAGATAACCCTTCATGGACATCGCATTACGCGCGTGAACGACCCCCACCTCGCCCGCCGCCACTTCCTCCCCAGTTCCGGGATCAAGCACCTCCAGCCGGCCATTCCACACAGGGTGGCCCGCCGTAAGCGGATCCTCCTTAAGGTCCGACGGACTGGAGTACGAGACGAGCAGACCTTCCGTGGAGCCATAGCCAGAACCGACGATATAGCCGAACTGATCCTGCAGCCCGCGAACCAAGTCCTCACTCATCGCGTTTCCCGCATTGAGGACGAACTTGAGGGAAGAGGCGTCATACAGGCTCCGGTCAGCGTTATATACCGCAAGTTGTTCCTTGAGAAAGACCGCCGAACTGATCAACCCATCACACCGGTAATCATCGATCTGCCGAAGTACGTTCTCAGCATCGAAGACTCGTTGTGTCACGATGGTGCAGCCCGCGAACAATGCGATAGTTGACGCACCCCAACCGAGAACATGGAACATGCTTGCAGTCATCTGCAGCGTGCACCCCGCCTTCAGTCCGCAGGTTTCCACCGGCGGACCGAGTACGCCCAAGGGTACGTGCGGCTCTCCGTGTTGGACCGCCTTCGGCGTGCCACTCGTCCCCGAGGACATTAACACGACGCTTCCCTGTACAGGTCGGCGCTCGAAAGCAACCTCTTCGGCACCGGGGGTAGCCCAGAGTTCCTCGAAGGAAGGAAAAGTGATGTCTTCACGGGAGTCGGGGCCGACCCATGAATGACACACCTTCAATTTCTCCCCCCGCTCGGGGATAACGTTGTCGAACTCGGAGTCGACGAACAAGAACTCCAGATTGTGATCGTTCGCAAGGCCTCCGATCTGCGCCTTGCTCGCCCCGACATTGAGGAGAAACGCCGAGAATCCAACGTAACCCTTTGCCGCCAACGGGATGAGAAAACCCCGCCCGTTGCGCGCCATGATCCCGACTCGGCTGTCTGCGTCGACCCCGTTGACGACAAGGGCCTTCGCGGTGCGGATGGCAAGCTCACGCAATTCCGAGAAGGTCAGTTCACCTTCATCATCGACCAAGGCCACCCGATTGGGGTAACGGGATGCCGCTGCTTCCAGTAACCCGGAGAGGGATGCGCCGTAATGCACCAGGCTTTTGCCAGTGGCCAGGCCGTCCCTCGCTCGAAAATCCGTGAAGAATCCCGCAGCGATCGCTGCCCTGGCGCCCCGAAGTATGCCCTTCGTATCGAAAATTAACTGCTGTGCTGTAGTTCTCATCAGATCTGCACTTCCTTTCCCGAATTCAAGAATGTTGTTCTTTCTGATACTCGGATCAAAAATTACTGGCACGACCAGAACATAATCTTCCGTCTGCTGTTTCAGCCGTTCTCGATCTGTACGTCTGTTACCCCCTCCTGGAACCCAGCCTGTTGAAAACCCTCGGAGTCTTGGGCGAGGGGCTCCGACCAAGGAGGACACCCTTGCACTGTCGGCGCCCAGAGGAACTTCAGGATTGGCGTGGAAGTCGCGGCTGGCAGCGCCGTCGCAACTGCTTCCTCGTGGGAGGACGGCAGCGAACAGGGGCGGTAACTGATCAACCTCCCGGTCGGATAGGCCCTCTGCCCGCGCCACACTGCCAGCCCTTCCCCCCACATTTGACGACCGAGAAGATGAATCGACATCTCCCATTGCCTCACCCCCGGGTCCGAGAAGCTCCTCCGGATGTGGATCCTGACCGGACTGCATCCCGCGTGACGCCTCACGGAGGTCTCTGGCCCCTGGTTGGCGCAGCCAGCTACCGGCCCTCTCACCAACGTGTCAAGGCACTTCATTGCCTCTACCTGCTTTCTGACCCAGACGCTTGCCTCTCGTGTGTTGCGTGGGACACTAGCGCACCACCGAACTCCAGCGCAGCACAACCGCTCGAACGTTGTGTATTGGGCCTCCTGGACGGCCCGGTGTGGCGGCCGGTCCGGTTCGTGGAACGCCTAGACGATGGAAGTGCAGATCAACCGTAGGGTTCCCCTCCCGCCACGTGGCCTTGGCCAGGGAGCACAACTCCCACAACCAACCGAGCACCTCGTCCCCTCGGCTCCGGCCCACCCACCCCAGTGCACACCAGCGAGAACATCACCTACATACCCCGCGGCGTCCGCACCCGACTGGCCGGGGAGAGACTCATGTTCCCCGGCGACACAGCCTCGATCGACAAGCGCTGGCGAATCGAAGGACTCGACTTGTGGGCCGCAGAGAACATCACCGCCTGGCAGCGGCACTTCGACGCCCTCACCGGCAACCAGGGCGTCGACACCCTGCGCGGCCCACGCACGGCCGGGGCCACCAGTACGTTCTGGCCGACACCCGAACCACCCTCGGCGGGCCCGCCGAGGATGTGCTGGTGCTGCCGACCATGCTCGACTGGAGCGGCGGAGCCCGCACCTACGACCTGTCCGAACCGCCGCAGGTCGAGACGATGTACACCACCGTGCTGCGCGAGGCGCTGAACCAAGAGCACCTAGGCTTTCTGAACTGGGACATCCATGTCGATATCTGGCCGGCACTGCGCGTGCCCAACCGGGTACGCGACATGTGGGAGACGGCCTACCCGGAACTCAACAGCAACCCGGGACTGCGGGGACACCGCAGAATCTAGAAGGAGCCCCTGAATGACCGACACTGCTCGCACCAGACTGCTAGGCGGAACCCGACCGCTCAGCAGACATATTCATCTCGACGAACCTGTCACCGTCATCGCGAACCTACCACCACCTGCAGGACGGCACGGCGCTCCCGGAGTGCCGCGGACTCAAGGCTCGCGGTTTCGCCATGCTGCCACGAGGAGAGCACCCCGCGGAGTTCGTGACCGGCGCACACCGAAACCCTCGAGAGCTTCACCCCACCAGTCGGCGGCAGGGACGTCGCCCCACAACTCCCCCAACTGCCAATCTCAGGGGACCGGACACTCGGACAACGAAAAACCGGAGGTCACAAACCCTTTCGAGTTTGTGACCTCCGGTCCGTACGGTTCGTAAACCGCTCACTGTGGCCGGTCCCCGAAACCAGCTCAGCGGCCAGATTCAGGCCCCGGTTCCCGATCGTTTCCTCCCGAACTCCCGAGGGTTTTCACCGCCGGTCCGACCGACCGGACCACCCCGATAGCCCGCCCCCAGAGCCCACCTCACCGACACAGAACCCGCCACCGCCCCCGGTCATCCGTGGTCATCCCCGCCCCCAGGTACCTGTACAACCACATCGGGTCGAAACAGCGCCCGAAACTCCTGAGGGTTTTCGGCCCTTCACGCAACCCGAAGGGACCACCGGTCACATGACCGGTGGTCCCTTCATCCCCACCATCGAACAGTGGGACGTGACACTACTTACGTGCGCGGCGGGATCCTCGTCGGCGGATGACCCAGATCCTCGGCCAACTGACGCATCCGGTGCTTCACCGACGACTCCGCAGGGCCGCGAGCGATGAACGCATCCTCGGTGGCCATGTTCGTCGCGGCGAACCACAGTCCGATCAGGATGCTGATCGCCGGCTCACGCCGGGCCGACCATGTCAGGTGATCGAACCCACTGATGTGCGGGGACTTCAGTTTCGAGAACTGCCGTTCGGTCGCCGAGCGCACCGTCTCGTAGTACAAGGTGTGCTCCCACGACCCGGGTACCAGCCCACCCCACTGGGCCATGCGCCACTGATCCTTTGACAGGCTCAACGTTGGCTGTGACTCCTGACAACACCGGTAGCGATCTGCCGACCATGTCGGCTCCAGCAGCGGGACCTGCGGGTCGTCGTTGTCCAGCGAGGCCGGCTTGAGTGGACACCGCACTCGTCTCTGCACGGCAGGGCACACCAGATCCATGCGCACCGACTCCTCAGTATTGCTTTCCCCGTTTCTCGGGCGACCGAGTCGAGACCGCTTGCGATACGGCCGGGAGTTCCGCCCCATCAACAGCGGAAACATCCGCTCCAACAGCCGGTCATGCTTGTCGAACCCATCATTGTTGGCTTTCTGGATGTCCTCGGTCCGCTTAATCATCCTGTCGTTGCCCAATAATTTCTGGGCGACCGGACAGTAGAAATCCCCGGCGATCTGCACCGGCCCCGCAGTAGCTCCGCGATAGGTGTGCTCAGCACTATCGCTGGCCCACACGGTGCGGAAATGCGCCGGGTAGCGCACCACCGGCGCATACCCCGCGTCCAGCACCACATCATTGAAGCCGCGCTTGACGTTGTAGCCCATATCCACCACCAAGTACGGGGTGCGAGCCCGCTTACCGCGGTCCGGATCGAAACCATGCAGCTTGTGGTACTTGATCACCGTTTCCATGGCCTCAACGGACGCTGACGTCGGGTGGTCGATCGCCGCGGCGGTGAACAGCGCGGGAATCTTCGTCGGGTGGTGCGGTGATTCTCCCACACTCAGCGCGGTGATCCCGATCCCGAAACCATGCTTCTGGGTCTTCCTGACCTTGGCCCCATCGGTATGAACGGAGTTGTCCATCGCATCACGGACGTAGTATCGCCCCATCGACGCCGCACCCCGGTTCTTGTCGTCCCGGGACCCCAGATCCCGAGCGGGTCGGGCCAGATCCACTGTGGTCTCATCGACCATCCGGCAGATCTCGCCGTCCGTGGGGATGTCGATGGTGATTGACGCGGCGATCAGGGCGTTGACGATGTCGTGCAGACGCTGCCTGGCCAGCTCAGAGGCAGCCTGCTGCTCCTGACTGCGGCTGGCGATCTGCTCGCGGTGGGTCTTGTTGCTCACCCTCCTGGCCGGCAGATCCGCCCCCGGATCCACTGGCGCCAAGATACGCTCCAACCATCCCAGCATCGCCTTGTAGTCGTTTTTGACCAGGGACCGCTGGGACGGGTCCATTCCCACCCGCCGCTGCTGGGAATCACTGAGCACCTGGATCTGCCGGTAGGTCTCGGCATAACTGGGTACCCGCGCCAGCCCCGACAGTATCGCCAGCTGGGTGGCAAACACCGCCAACACAGTAAAGCGCCGCCCCCGTGGGATCCGGCCACCGGGCCCCCGGGAGATGCGGTGGTAGGTTTCGATCGTCTCGACGATCCCGGACCGCTCGATCACCTGCACGCACCGCTCGAAATGCTCGTCGCGAAAACCGTACGTCGCCGGCCTGTCACGCTCACTCATACCGCGTCCCCCTGCTCGTCGACAGCCACCAGGATCCCCGCGAGGTCCTCCAAGCTGTAGTCAGGCAGCAGGTCGGCCTGATCAGCCAGCGCACGCAGGTCACCGATACCGGCAAGCCGCAGCAGTGCCGCAGCCGGGATCCCGGGCTGGGAGCCCTTCTCGACGATCCACCGGTTGCGCAAACCCACCGCGTCGAAACCGAAATAGCCCAGCTTGCGCAGATCCTCGTTGATCCTGTTGAGCACGTTGCGACTCACCGCCCCGCTGGTGGTCACCGGCATCAGCGGTGCTGAGCCGACCTCGCCTGCCCGGGTGATCAGCCGGTGGCCTTTGGCCGGGTTGATCACCGGCACCCGGCGGTGCACCTCCCCGGAGCGGCGCACCGTGATCACCACCACGTCGTGACCCAGACCGATGCTCACCATGGAGACGTCTGTGCCACGGACCTGGCGGACCTCGTCGGGGCCCAGCCCGGCACCGGTGATCAGATCCAACGCCAACAGCAACCGGAGCCGCAGACCCTCCCGCAACGTTGAGGCGATGGTGTAGAGCTCGGCGGCGCGTTCGGCAGGCACCGCCACGGCCCTTTTGGTACGCGGCGCCGACATGCGACTGCGCGGCGAGAGTGGGAACTGCTGGGGGTACAACACCCGGCCCGCAGTCTCCAGCATCAGCCGGTAGGTCCTGACACTGTTGGCGGACAACTTGCCGGACTGCTTGTCCAGCCAGCGGGTCACCCCTCTATTGGTCAAGGTGCGTTCCTCGTCGACGACCTGCGAGTCCAGGGCATCGTCCAACAGCACCCGGGTGACCAGGCGGGTGGATTTGCGGTCATTGTACTCACCGACAAGCGGAGTATGGGCCCACACCAAAGCCGCACGTTGCACGGCCAGCGTCTTCAACGGAGTGTCAGGCCCATGAATACTCACCGTCGACAACGCCGCCAGGCGGGCTTCACCACCGTCGGGAAGCGTGCGTCGGGTGAGCTTACGCACCCGCGCCGGAGCGGCCTCAATGACAGGGCCATGGACATCATCGCGCGGGGCCGGTTCGCGGTGCTCTGGCTGGGCCGCAGCGCTCATCTTCTTGTGCCGGCCCATCAGTACCCCACCCCCACCGGAACGTGTGCGGGATTCTGCGCAGGGTGGCCTTCCCCGCAAATCGTGGACAGGTAACTAAGCTGCCTCAGATTCCTCAGCAGCAGGTTTGTTGAGCAGATTCATCTCGAACTCCACCGGCGGAACATAGCACAGCGCGGAGTGCAGTCGCCGACGGTTGTACCGGGACTCGATCCAGTCGCCGACCTTCAACCTGGCCTCCGCCCGGGTAGGCCACTTCCTCCGGTCGTAGAACTCGGTTTTCAGCGTCGCCCACACGCTCTCGGCCATCGCATTGTCTTAAGCCACACACCGGTCCGCCCGACCGACTGCAGGATCTCCAGGTCGCGGCAGACTGTGAACATGTCATCACTGGTGAATTCGGTACCCCGATCAGCATGGAACACCACACCCTCGGGAACTTCCCCACGCAGTGTGTGAGCCATTTTCAGCGCCTTGGCGACCAGGAAGGTGCCCATGCGTGAGTCCATCGCCCAGCCCAAAATCCGTCGGGAATGCGCATCGGTGACTGCCGCCAGGTACAGCCAGCCCTCGCCGGTGCGCAGGTAGGTGATGTCTGAAATCCAGACGCGGTTGAGCCCGCCCTGGTCCCAGCCTCTCTTGACCCGGTCAGGGATCTTGTAGGTGTCCACACCGGGGATCGTGGTCACCGGAGTGAACTTCTTCGGACTGATGCCCTCCAGGCCCTGGCGCAGCATCGATTTCGCGACGGTCTTCCGGTCAACGAAGGTCCCCTCACAGGCGAGCTGGGCGTGGACTCTGGGAGCTCCGTAGACGTCATCGGACTCGGCGAAGACCTTGCGGACCTTCACATCGAGTTCGTCGCGTGCACGGCGTTGTGTGCCGGGTTCTGCGGCCCGCCGTTTCGCCCAGGCGTAGAACCCTGACCGGGACACTCCCAGGAGTCGCGCCATGCGAGTGACCTCGTAGTTCGCCTTCTCCGCGGTCATCAGTTCGTACCGTTCGTCGGTCGTTGCTTGGCTGCGAAGAAGGCTGCTGCTTTTCCAAGGAACTCGTTGTCCTTGTGCAGCTCGGCGACCTGGCGGCGCAGGGCTTTGAGTTCGGCGCGTTCGTCCAGGGTCGGTTCGCCGGCCTCGGTGGCTCGTTCGGCGGCAACCCACTTGCCCAACGACTGGGAACCGACACCCAGCTCCCGGGCGACTTCGGCGATCGTGCGGCCGGTGTCGATGACCAGTCGGGCAGCCTCGTGCTTGTACTCGGGGCTGAAGGCTCTCCGGGGTCGTCTGCCGGGGGTCTTCTCGGTCATGGTGACATCCTCTCGTGCGGGACGGGTCCCGCTAAATCGGGTGTCCACTCAACGAGGGTAGGGCCAACACCGCTATCGGAGGTTCGACTCCCTCAGCGCGTGTTCACAACCTCACGGGGAACTACAGCTAGCATATAGTCATTGAGCAGGCAGCACCTGCATCTAGATCTAAAGAAATCCTGGTCCTAGGGGTAAACCCTAGGGCCGTTTTTCGTTTCAGGTGAGCAAGGGGGACGGTGCTGCGGGGCGTCGCAGCGAAGGCTATCTAGCTCTGCTTCTGAGCGATGACCTTGTGAACAGAGCCCACTGAGATATCAAGTCCACGTGCGACCTGCCGGATGGACTCTTTGTCGGCTCTGCGGCTGAGGATCAGCCGGCGGGTATCGTCGCTGAGTGCTGGTCGTCCTCCGACGTTGCCGCGTCTGCGGGCTGCTTCAAGCCCATTTTTCGTCTTGCATGAAATATCCCTGCGCCGATCTTCTGCCAGGGCGAGAGCCAGGTCGAGGATCAGGGAGCGCTCGGTGTGCTCGCCGGCGGCGATGCCCTCCAAGACCTTCACCGAGATCCCGCGGTTGAAGAGATCGTTGAGAACGAGGAGCCCCTCGAGGAGGTTGCGACCGAGACGGTCGACCTCCAGGACGGTGAGCATGTCGTCATCGCGGAGATAGTTGAGTGCTTCGCGGAGTCCGGGGCGACGATCGAGGGGAAGATTCCCGGAAAGTTTCTCCTCAAACACTTTGACACAGACTGGGTCGAGTGCATCATGCTGGCGGCGAACTTCTTGTGTGCTCGTCGAGACGCGCACTAGACCTACAAGTCCCATAGGGTCCCTCTATATTGTTCGAGAATCGTGTTCGTATAGTGGCTTTGAGTCTACCAGTAAACGAACGGGTTTATGAACATTTTATCTTGGGCCTATGAAGAATCGCACTTCTGGTCTTGCGAGTTCGTAAAACGATCGTTTTACGAACGTGCCGAGGCTGCTAGTTCCTGCCGCGGTGGTCTGGGGGGTGAACTCTATCGCTTCATGTTGTGTGACCTCGTCCGCTTCGCGTCATGCCTGCTGGTCGGTCAGCAGTGAAGAGATTCATATTCACTGCGCTTTGATTGCATGATCGAGGCTGTATCTAGACAGGCATCGTATTTACTAGGGCGTCTCCACGAATTGAGCTGGCCGGGCCTTGACGCCGGTCGGGAGCCCACTGCACTAACCTCTGAATTCTGCGGGCTGCAGGGTGTCAAGGTCTCGGGTTCTTTAGCTTCAACAGCCACTCGAGAAGTAGCCGTGTCTCCGCAGTTCCTAGAAACTCAGGATGCGCGGCCGCCTTCTCTGTGATCGTCGTCACAGCCTGATCCTCGTCCTGGCCTACTGTTCCAGTGATCGCGCTGATCACCCCGTCGCGCACCGCCGCGGAGATGTCAGGGTCGGGGGACCCCTGGATGATCTGGCGCAGCGTGACCCCGATGTTGGTGGCCACGATGTGGGCGGACGCCTGCTCCGGCGGGACGGCGAGGCGTCCCTGTTCTGCGGCTGTCGTGGTGAGTCCGAGCAGGATCTCGGCGGGACGGGACTGGGCCGCCGGGGCGTGACCGGGTTGCACCTTGCCGTACATCAGTGCGTAGAACCCGGGGTTGGCCAGGCCAAAGTCGACGTGAGCGTCCCAT